>NZ_CFHRBF010000015.1:0-167956 GCF_984380535.1 Thalassoroseus sp. | reverse complement strand
TAATCCCCAACTCCTAATCCCCAACTCCTAATCCCCAACTCCTAATCCCCAACTCCTAATCCCCAACTCTTAATCCCCAACTCCTAATCCCTAACCCCCAATCCCTAATTCATTCACTTCATCATGTCATACTTCTTCATCTTGTTATACAAAGTGACACGGCTGATCCCGAGTTCCTTGGCGGTCTTCGTTCGGCTATAGCTGTTATGGAACAACGCTTGCTCGATGATTTCCTTCTCGGTGAGTTGAATTTGGTCGTTCAAACTCTCCGGTTCGACCGCAATGCGTCGATGCCCCAATTGCACCGATGGGTCGTTTGTCGGCCCGACCATTCCGCTGAGGATATGATCCGGAAGTTGCTCGGCGGAGAGCACACCGTCCTGGCAATAAATGACTGCCCGCTGAATGACGTTTTCCAACTCCCGCACGTTCCCCGGCCAGGGGTAGTCGTAGAGGGCATCGAACAAACCGCGTTCGATGCGGTGAATCACAACGCCGTGTTTCTGCTGCTGAGCCTGAATGAATTTCTTCGCCAAAGGCATGATGTCGGCTTTCCGCGCCCGCAAGGGCGGAATCTCGAACTTCAGCATGTTGAGTCGGTAGTACAAGTCCGGCCGGAACTTGCCGCCTTCCACAAGGGGTTGCAAATTGAGGTTGCTCGCCACGATCAAACGGGCTTGCGACTTCATCGTGATATTGGAACCGACCGCCTCGAATTCGCCGGTCTCGATGACCCGTAGCAACTTGACTTGTTGCTCCAGCCCAAGCACGTCGATTTCGTCGAGCAACATCGAACCGCCACGTGCCGCGACAAACTTGCCTTCTTTGTCCGCGTGGGCACTTGTGAACGAACCCTTCACATGCCCGAACAATTCGCTTTCGATCAGTTCGTTCGGCAACGCTCCACAGGCAACGTTCACAAACGGTTCGTTTCGTCGCGGAGAGACTTCGTGGATCAAACGCGACAGAAATGTTTTCCCCGATCCGGTTTCGCCGATGAGCAAGATCGTCACATTATGCTTGGCGGCGACTTCCAAGTCGCGGAGCATCGTTTTGAGTTGTGGCGAATTGGTTTCGAACCGGCGAGAGATGCCTGAGAGCACCGTTTCCGCACCGAGTTCGTTCGAATCATCGGCCTGCGAACCGAACGAAGTAGAAGACTTCGCTTCCGGTGTCCGTACCGAAGGTTCTCCGTTCGTTTTCGATTGTTCATTGCCCACGACAGTGTCGATCAAATCGAAGTCGAAGGGAATACCCACGCGGGATGCCTGCGTACTTCCGATGGCGTGTGTCAGCTTTTCGCTGCAAACTCGTGGCGGAATCACCATCAGCCGACATTCACCGTCTTGGTGACGTAAACTCTCCAAAAGACCGGCTTCGTGCGTACCGTCTCCTTGGGCTGTCTCGAAATCTAACAGAAATGTCTGCGGTTGATGACTCGTCAGAAATCCTCGCAACTCATCCGTTGTTTCCGCCAGCAGTAGGACGCAACGTCCGGCCCATTGGAGAGCGAGTTCGGAGGTGAGTCGAGGGTTCCGCGATAGAACGGCGACGATATGCTGAGACATGAAAAACCTGATCTGCTTCGCATTGCAATCGACTAAAACAGAATTCCGCCTAGTTCGACCCTGCGTGATTGGGTGTCGTTTGAACGAGGACGATCAATCTCAGAACAAATCGAATGCCGGAACGTCAAGCTGCTGAAACACGGTTGACGCAAGCCATTCCCCTCCAACCACTTGCCGTTTTGCAGAAAGGTTAAACTCTTGAAATTCTGCATATGCGAACGTTGCTCAAAGACAACATTTATTTGTGGAACGATGAGATTCGACAACGTGTTGCCCTTGAGAAACACGAATCGTATTTGCCAGGTCTTCAACTTTGGAAACGCTTTCAGGTATGATGCCCGTCTGACCGTTGGAGAGGAACATCGAGGAGTCGACCAATGCCCCAGTTTGCCGTCATCTTGCCTGCCGCCGGACGTAGCACGCGGTTTCGCATGCAGCAACGCAAAAAAACCTTTGTCGAACTGAAGGGGCGACCGGTGTGGGTCCGGTCGGCGGAACACTTCGCGAATCGTGAGGATGTGACACAAACGCTCGTTGTCGTCAGCCCCGATGACAAAGAATGGTTCCGCGAGAAGTTCCGCCCGCACCTGGCATTCATGGATGTGCAAATCGTCGAAGGTGGTGCGGAACGTGCCGACAGCGTGCAGAATGCGCTCGCCCAGGTGAATGCGGACGTCGATTACGTCGCTGTCCACGACGCCGCTCGCCCGCTGCTCGTAAAATCATGGATTGATGACGTCTTCGCCGCTGCGACCAAAAGCGGAGCGGCCATTCCCGCCGTTCGGGTTTCTAGCACGCTCAAACGCGGTGAATCGAAAGATGGCACGCACACGATCAGTGAAACCGTGTCGCGAGAAAATCTCTGGTACGCCCAGACGCCGCAAGTGTTCCGTCGAGAACTACTCATTGATGCCTACGCCCAACGTGGCGATTTTGTGCCGACCGATGAAGCCAGTCTCGTCGAACGACTCGGCCATCCGGTCACGCTTGTGGAGAGTTCGCCGATGAACCTCAAAATCACCACTCAAGAAGACTTCCGCATTGCCGAAGCCCTCCTCGACAAACTCCCCAAAGAGAAAAGCCTCAAAAACCTCCACCCGTTCTCCGATGAGAGGTTGGATTTCTTTTCGTAAGAATGCCGTCGATTAGGTGAGAATCTCATTCACGACGCGGCCGTGGACGTCGGTGAGGCGGAAGTGGCGGCCTTGGTAGCGGTAGGTGAGCTTTTCGTGGTCGACGCCGAGTTGGTGCAGGATCGTGGCTTGCAGGTCATGCACGTGCACAGGGTCTTTGACGACGTTCACACTGTAATCGTCGGTTTCCCCATACGTCATGCCGCCTTTCACGCCACCGCCGGCTAACCAATAGGTGAAGCAGTTCGGGTGGTGGTCGCGTCCGTAGTTGTTTTTCTGGAGTTTGCCTTGGCAGTAGATCGTGCGTCCGAATTCGCCGCCCCACACGACCAGCGTGTCGTCGAGCATTCCGCGTTGCTTCAAATCTTTGAGTAGAGCCGCGGTGGGTTGATCCGTATCGCGACATTGGGCTTCCACGCCTTTCGGCGCGTTGCCATGCGCATCCCATCCGCGATGATACAGTTGAATGAACCGCACACCCCGCTCGGCCAACCGCCGCGCGAGCAAACAGTTGTAAGCATATTTGCCGACCTGTGTGGCTTGCGGGCCGTACATGTCGAGGACGCTCTTCGGTTCGCTACGGACGTCGATCAACTCCGGTACACTCATTTGCATGCGAAAGGCCAGTTCATACTGGGCAATGCGAGTCGAGATCGCCGGGTCGTTGTATTGCTCGGCTTGCTGGTTATTGAGTTTTTGTAGGGAGTCCAATGTCCGTCGTCGTTGTTCGCGTGTCATGCCGGCTGGGTTATACAGATCGAGAATCGGATCGCCTTGGCCACGGAACTTCACACCCTGGAACCGCCCCGGAAGAAAACCGGCTCCCCATAAACGATCGTACAACGGTTGTCCTTGCTTGGCGGTTCCGTTCGATGTAAACGCGACGAACGCCGGCAGATTCGCATTTTCACTTCCCAGTCCATAACTGACCCACGCGCCCATGCTCGGTCTTCCTGCGGTCACCGAACCGGTTTGGAACAGCGTTGCAGCCGGATCGTGGTTGATCGCTTCCGTGTGCATACTTTTGACAACGCAGATATCGTCGACGACTTCCGCCAAGTGTTTTTGCGGTTCGCTGAGCCACGTGCCACTTTCGCCATGCTGCTGAAACTTAAACGACGACGGTGCGACCGGGAATGAGTTCTGTCCCGAAGTCATCGTCGTTTTGCGTTCGTCGGGATACACCGACGTGGGCACTTCTTCGCCGAATCGCTTCGTGAGTTCCGGTTTGTAATCAAACAGGTCCATCTGGGAAGGACCGCCGGACTGAAACAGGTAAATCACTCGGCTGACTTTGGGCGGAAAGTGAGGCAACCCAGCCAGTCCGCCGTGTCGCGTGCGTTGAGCGTCGGCAGCGTGCGTTTCCCTGGATTCCAGTGCGCCCAATGCCATCGCCCCGAGTCCCAAAACGCCGCCTCCTAAAAAAGCTCGGCGTGTTTGTTGCGTTAGAAATTCATTGGCAATGTTCATGACAACTCAATTTTGGCTCATCGATTCATCGAGGTTCAACATCGTGTTTGCGACCAAGGTGTAAGCCGCAAGTGCGGGCACATCGAGTTTCGCGTCGTACGGTTTCTCTCCAATCGTCAACAGTTTCTTCGCAGAGGAGGGGTCGGCTCGAAACTCTTTTAGGTATGCGGAGAAATCGTCGGCCAATACGTTCACTTCGTCTTTGCGAGGTTCGCGACTAGTGACCAACCGGAACGCCCAGCGGATGCGTTCAGCCGGGTCGTCTGCGTCTTGCCTGAGCATGCGTTCGGCTAAAAACCGGGCCGATTCGACAAAGGTCACGTTGTTCAACATCGTGAGTGCTTGCAACGGCGTCGTCGTATGGTCGCTGCGAACGATGCACGTCTCCCGAGCGGCGGCATTGAACGCCATCATCGTGGGCGGCGGAACCGTGCGACGCCAATAAGTGTACATGCTGCGGCGATAGAGTTTGTCGCCTTTGTCTTGAACGTATTTCGCATTCGAAATGCTCTTCCAAATTCCCGGCGGCATATACGGTTTAACCGAGGGTCCACCGATTTCTTCGACGAGCAAACCGCTCTGAAACAACGCCGCATCTCGGATGGCAAACGGTGATAATCGTCGACGCGGCCCGCGTGCCAACAGCCGATTCTCCGGATCACGTCGTAGCAGCTTATTGTTCGCAACCGAAGACTGTCGATACGTCGCACTCATCACGATTCGCTTGTGAAGAGCTTTCACATTCCAACCGCTCTCGACGAATTCCGTCGCTAACCAATCGAGCAACTCCGGATGCGACGGCATCTCCCCTTGGACACCGAAGTTCTCGCTGGTCTTCACCAGTCCCACGCCGAAGTAATGTTGCCAAATGCGATTGACCGTGACCCGTGCGGTCAACGGGTTCTCGGGATCGACCAACCAATTCGCCAACCCCAACCGATTCTCAGGCCAATCATTTTTCCAACCGCCGATGACCTTAGGGACTGCCGGTGAGAGTTCTTCACTTCGGTCAGGTTGATCGTACTTACCACGAATCAAACGGTACGTGGTCCGCGGTTCTTTTAACTCGTGCAACACCATCACGGTTTGCGGCGAACCCGGTTGCGGTCGCGGGACGGACGTCTGCACGACCTTGATTTTCACCGGCTCTGGTTCCACGAACTTCGCTTCCTCTTCGGAAAGATTCGGCCACGATTTCGGCACCGGAATAAATGGCGGACTATTGCCATTGTTCGGCCCCAGACCGGCTTCGGCAATATTGTTGAAGAACGCGAACAAGCTGTAGAAGTCTCGCTGTGTGATCGGATCGTATTTGTGGTCGTGGCAACGCGAGCACGTCAGCGTGAGGCCGAGGAACATGGTGCCCATCGTTTCCACGCGGTCGGCGACGTATTCGACAATCCACTCATCGGGAATCGATCCGCCTTCGGAATTGATTCGGTGATTGCGGTTAAACCCGGTTGCGACCTGCGTGTAGAAATTGCGATTCGGTAGCAGATCGCCCGCCATTTGTTCGGTCACAAACTGATCGAACGGCATGTTCTCATTTAGTGCCCGGATGAGCCAGTCTCGCCAGACCCACATATATCGTAAACGATCGTTCTGATAGCCGTCGGTGTCCGCATATCGTGATGCCTCTAGCCAGTCGAGTGCCATATGTTCGCCATACCGTTCCGAGGCCAACAAGCGATCGACAGCGTGTTCGTACGCATCTGCGGAATCATCGGCCAAGAACGCATCGAGTTCGGCAATCGTCGGCGGCAAACCGGTCAGGTCAAACGTGACCCGCCTAAGCAATGTCGCTTTGTCCGCCGGTTTCGATGGTTCGAGCCCTGAGTGTGCGAGTCGGGTGAGTACAAAATGATCGATGGCATTATGGGGCCAATCCGACTTCTCGACGGAAGGCAAATTCGGTCGCAGGGGTGGAATGAACGCCCAATGTCGGTCGTCTTCCGGCCAATTGCCACCCGCTTTCAACCACGCGATCAATTTGAGTCGATCATCACTGGCGAGAACACGATTGGAATCAGGCGGCGGCATTTGTTCGTGCGGATCGCTCGACTGCAGTCGTAAGAGCATCTCGCCAGAGGATAGCACGTTCGAGTCGATAACCGACTTTCGATCGTCCAACCGCAATTCCGTTTCTCGCGCTTCCGGATCCGGTCCGTGACAGGTGTAGCACGCGTCGGAAAGAATCGGCCGGATATCGCGAGCGAAATCAATGTCCTCGGCAACACCCACGGTTGCGAACAGCAACGCAGCGGCGAGTGCCAAAAATCCCATTGGTTGTGCCATCGTCTTGCTTTTCAATCGTGGAATCTAATCCTCGTGGAGGCATCATTTGGCATTGGCCATTTCGCGTTCCCAGAAAGCCCGTTCGGTAGCCACCATTAATGCCATTGCTCCACCACGGTCATCGCGTCCGAGAATCGCGGTTCGATGGAAATAGGCTTCGAGGTTCTTCTGTTTTCCGGTGCCCGTGCAAACATCAGTCAGATCGAGTCCATTCATACCGATGCGAGACTTGATCGCTCCCCAACTACGAGCGGCCGGTTCTTGGTAGTCGTCAGGGTCCAGCCATCCCATGCGCATTCCCCGCAACATCGCGAAGGTGATCATGCAGGTGCTCGTGAACTCGCGGTAACTTTCGGGACGATCGACAACTTGATGCCACATGCCTGTGGCGTCTTGGTACTTCACAAGGGCTGCGATGTGATCCTGAAATGACTTCAGAATCTCCGACCGTCCTGGCAGATCGGTCGGAAGTTCACCAAGCACCAGAGCCAACCCGAGCGCAGGAAATCCGTTGCCCCGTCCCCACGCGGCCTCATCCAACCGGGAATGCCGATAAATCCCGTCTTCCCGCAGACACATTTTCTGCATGTAGCGGATGTGACTCAAACAAGCAGTGTAATAACGGTTGTCTCCCGTCAGGCGACCGGCAGCGGCCAAAAGCGGCGGGTCCATGAACACGGAATCGCTCATCTCGCTGTGATTGGGCACAATTTGCACGGGCTTGCCAGATTTTTTGTCGATTCCAATCGAGGCAATCTCCAGGACAATTTCCCGTAAACGCGGATCGTGCGTCCGATCAAACGCATCGACAAATACGAGATACCCCGCCACCGTCGATGCCCCCGGTACCTTGCCATCAGCCAGGGTGTGTTTCCGGGCAAGCCAAGGTTTGATCGCTGCGTTGGCCTGTTGATTGTATTCAGGGTTCCCGGTGAGTTCGCCAAGTCGTTGTCGTCCAATGACGGCTAGTGCGGGAATGTACTCAATCGTCCGCAAGTTTTTGCCGTAATGTTGACACAAAGTCGTAGCGACTTCGATCGGCGTGCGATTCCTTCGAGCACGAGTTTGAGCGGCGGCTGAATCCGGTGTGGGTCGGTCGAGGCGTTTCGATTTCAGAGTTTTCGCAACGTCCGCGGCTTTCGGCACCTGAACACAAGCGATCGGCCCCACCTTGCCCACTGGGTTGTTCATCAATGCTTGCTGCAAATTTTCGCCGTCCGCTCCAACGACGAACACCGTGTGGAACCCCTCGGCTCCCATCCACCGCCATAAGTACAAAGCCGCAATGTCGCCCCGGTTGTACGCGGTGCCATTCGGGGGGAAGACGTGGCCCTTGAGCGGAAAGTCAATCGCATACAGCTCAGCCACATCGGCCAAGGCATCAGGTGCCAACCCCGCCAACCATTTCACGCCGCCGATAACCAAAACTTTATCGGTCTCATCGTTCGAATTTTTCGGAACTAACGCGTTCAGGACGGTTCCGTCTGAGTCTCGTCCGATCGGGCGTTTCACCCACTCCGCGACGACCTGAGGCGTACACGTATTCGAACCTAGCCACACAAACAGGAGGAAAAATAAGATTCTGTTTGGGAATTTTGTTCGATTCATGTTCCACAACTCGATTGGAAACGACTCTGCGTGATCATTCGACCGACTATTCATCAAGAATCACCAGTGTAACACGCTGCACTGGAAATCGCACCGCCGTAGGTGACCGTCAGTGTGGACGGAATCTACGAAGCCACATGATATGGTACCGGCCCAAGGCGAATTAGTGGTAATCTGTGGATCGTAGCGTTGACAACAAACATTGGGATGCCATATCTTATTGGACTTGAAATTTCGACGTATTCAACGTGATTGGAGCCGAGTTTCGACGGAGTGCGAAACTGGCTGATAAGGTGATTTGATGACTATTGATAAGAGTCTCAAGCGATCGGGACGTCTCGTGCGGTCTCGGAACGTGCTTAGCCGTGGCGAACGAATTAAGCAGCTCCAAATGGAAGAACGTTGGAGCAGTGGCCAAAGCCCATTCGGTCTGCCGAAGGTCCGCGTGATCAAAACCGTCGTCGGCAAGAAGAAAAAGAAGAAGAAGAACGAAGACGACGAATAATCTCGTCACCTGATTGGTTCACCCAAGCATTCGACATTTCGGTAAGCCGAAATTTGCCGGTTGGGCCACTTCAAAATGCGACGCCGATCGACCGACACAGGCGAATCGGCGTTTTCGCTGCGCTGATCAGCACATACTCTCTCACGACGGCCGATTCCGGCCTTGTGTCGTAAAGGGCGAAACCTGAATGAGTTGGGTCGGAAAACTCCGTCACTGGGTCGGGTCTGTCCCACGTGCGCGAGTTCGCCCGCAACTCCGGGCCTTTCAAGCGGCAACACGCAATTGTCGTGTCGTGCAAGAAACGGTCCTGCGGGACTTGCTGACTCTCAACGCAGACTCGCAATTCGGGCAGCGACACCGTTTGTCGTCGATTCGATCGGTCGCTGACTTCCGTAAACAGTTGCCCCTCACGGATTACGATTTCTATCGGTCCGACATCGACGAAGTCCGCGAAGGTAATTTCAACGCATTGCTGGGGACTGGCAATCGGCTGTTGATGTTCTCCATGAGCAGCGGAACCACGTCGGCGACGAAGTACATTCCGATTACCCAACGCTTCCTCGACGATTACCGTCGCGGTTGGCAGGTGTGGGGTATTCGGATGCTCGACGACTACCCGGGAGTGTCGCAAGGTCGCATCGTGCAACTCAGCAGCAACGACGACCAGTTTCGCACCCCCGGCGGAACACGATGTGGCAGCATCACCGGTTTGGTGGCATCGCTTCAGAAGAAGATTGTGCAATCGATGTACACGGTGCCAGGTGTGTTATCGAAGATCGAAGACGCAGCGACCAGGCATTACACGGCCCTAAGGATTGCGTTGGCCGACCCAGAAGTCGCCCTGATCATGACGGCCAATCCCAGCACTCTGATTCATCTGGCACAACGAGCCGACCGCGAAGCCGAAACGCTCATCCGCGATATTGCCGACGGTACACTCACGGTTGCGAACGAGATCCCTGAGGTTGTCCGTTCCGCCATCGGTCGCCGGATTCGCAAACGCAACCGTCGTCGGGCTGCTGCACTCGACCGGCTGAAAACTACCGTCGGGCGACTCGATCCAAAAGACTATTGGCAGAACCTGAAATTGATCGCGGTTTGGACCGGCGGAAGTGCAGCCGCCTATTTGCCGAGAATGCGGGAATTTTACGGCAATGGCCCGATTCTCGATCCCGGTCTGTCGGCCAGCGAAGGACGCATGACGACACCGCTGCAAGACAATCGGCCAGACGGTGTGCTGGACATCACTAGCCACTTCTTCGAGTTCATCCCGGAATCCGAGTACGAATCCGACACTCCGTCGGTACTCCTGGCCCATGAACTGGATGTGGGGCAGACGTATTACATTTTGCTCACGACATCGTCCGGGTTTTATCGCTATGACATTTGTGATGTCGTCCGTTGCACGGGGTTCTACAACGAGACGCCGATGCTCGAATTCCTGCATAAAGGCGCCCACATTTCGAACCTCACTGGCGAGAAGATCGCAGAATCACAAGCCGTTTGTGCGGTTCGAGAAGCTGCTGAGGAAACCGGAATTCGACTCGAACAGTTCACCCTCGCGCCCGCATGGGGCGATCCGCCGGGTTACGAGATTCTTCTGGAACAGGAACTTTCGGAAGCGGCGAAGTTAGCAGAGGCGATCGACCGCCAATTGAAAATCCACAACAGCGAGTACGCCGACAAACGCGATAGTGGACGTCTGCAACCGCTGCGGTGCGTAACCCTTCCAGCCGGAACCTGGCAGAGATTTGCTAGCCATCGTCAAGGCGGGAAGGGAGGATCTGTGGAGCAATACAAGCATCCGTTTCTCAGCCCGGAAATTGGATTCGGCGAACGAATTCGACGTGAATTTGGTCAGTCTACCTAGTCGATTCCGCATTCCGAAGTTCCTCGGCGGCAACTTCTGGCAGCACAAGATTCACGAATGTGCCCCCGCCAAGTTCGAGTCCCGCCAAACCGGTGATTCGCGGAAAAATGCGAATTTGCCAGCGATACTCCGGGTGTTCCTCGTGAAAGGGAGCGGAGTGCAATACAAAATTCCAAGCGGCATCACCCGTGATAATTTCCAGCCGACGCAACGTGTCTCGAAGCGTTTCCGCCAGTTCCGAGAGTTCCGCATCGGTGACTCGTTCGAAGTGCGAAGACTGCCATTGCGGGAGAATCCACATTTCGTAGGGAAACCGAGACGCAAACGGGCACAACACGACATACCGCGAAGACCGCTGGACAATCCGCGATCTGTCTTCGACTTCAAATTGGATCAGCCGTGTGAAAGGCTCCGGCGACGACTTGTTTGCGAAATTTAGCCCGACTCTCACGATCGGCGGGGCTTCGGCTTGCCCCATCAATTGAGAATGCGCATGTAACAAAGAGGCCCCCGCAAATCGGCCATGATTCTTAAAAATGAAGACATGCCGAATGGTCCCCTCGCGGCTCAGTTGACTCATTCGACTTCCGTAAGCAAGCAGGACATTACGAACTTGCTCGGTTGGCAACCGAGTGAGGTGTGATTCGCGTTGCGGGCATTCGATGATGACCTCATGCACGCCGGTGGCCGGCAATTCGTCACCGGATTGGTGTTCGACTCCGGCATTGATATCGGTTCCCGAGAACACAGGAAATTTATTGGGCACAACTCGCACAGCCCAGCCGGGTGTGTCGGGAGCGGTGTCTCCGTGGCGAATCGCAAAGACTTCATGCGGCGTTTGGTGTTCCTGACCTTCGGCGAATGGGTCGTCTTCGGAGATTCTCCAGTCAATTTGTTCAGACTTCGCGTTGGGGCGACGTAACCGATCGGGCGCGAACAATACCATTTCGCCACTGATTACGTCGCGTCGCCAAACTGCTCCCATTCGGTCACCACCATCGCTGAATCCACGAAGTTGCCAATCGGTTCGCAGTATAGAAGGAGGGCCGGGCGACGGACAATCCGACTCGATTTCACCGGCACGGCGGACAGTCGACAGGAGAGTTGTTAGAATCTTTCCCGTCCAACCGCTCGATCGACCTCACCTTGGAAACCCTCCTCCTTCCTACTGTGTTTGCCATGCCTGAGACCTACAAGATTGCAGATACCAGCGAAATCTTTTCCCCCGCACTCGTGATCTTCACCGAAGTGTTGAATGCGAACATCGCCGAGATGGTCCGCGTTGCCGGTGATCCGAACCGCTTGCGTCCCCACTGTAAGACACACAAAATGCCGGAGGTCGTCAAACGCGAACTGGCCGCGGGCATCACAAAACACAAGGCGGCAACGTTTGCAGAAGCCGAGATGCTTGCGGATGCCGGCGTGAAAGACATCTTCCTGGCTTACAACATGGTCGGTCCGAACATTGGACGTGCGGTCGCGTTTCGCCGACAGTTCCCCGATGTCAAGTTTGCCGTCACTGCAGACGATCCACGGATGCTCTCACAGCTTTCCGAGGCGATGAACTCGGCGGGAACCGACATTGACGTTCTGTTAGACTGCGACACAGGTCTCCATCGCACGGGGCAGAAATTGGTCGCCGAGGCCGAGGCGTTGTATCAACAGATTGCGGACCTGCCCGGTGTGAATCCCGGAGGCTTGCACGTCTACGACGGACATCATCATCAGGTGGATTTCGAAGAACGCAAAACGGCGGTGCTGGCGGACTTCCAGGCGGCCCTCGATTTTCGGGATCGACTCGTCGCACGTGGGTTGAATGTTCCCAAGATTGTCGCTGGCGGGACTGGTTCATTTCCCGTGTACGCCGGTGTCGATGACGCTGCAGTCGAACTTTCCCCCGGCACATGTGTGCTGCACGATTGCAGTTATGGCATCCTTTTTCCCGACCTCGATTTCCAACCGGCTGCATTGATGCTGACCCGCGTGATCAGTCGTCCGACGCCGAATCGCCTCACCCTCGACTTGGGAAATAAGTCGATCGCCGCTGATCCGCCAATGGGTACCCGAGTCGTGTTCCCGGATCTCCCCGATGCAGAGCAAAAACTGCACAACGAGGAACACCTTGTCCTCGAAACACCTCTCGCCGAGAACTACCGACCTGGCGACGAAATTCTTGGTATTCCTCGGCATATCTGTCCCACGTCGGCACTCCATCGGCAAGCATACGTCGTCGAGAGCGGACAGCTGATCGGCCGTTGGGACGTCACCGCCCGCGATCGCCAAATTACGATCTGAACGCGAAGTTCTTCCGTTTCCGACAATGAACTTTCGAAGTCGGAATACCCAAGCACTTCCGCTTTCAGCACGGACACAGTTGACCTAAATTCGGTCTAAGTTCTTCCGGGCTTTGAACTCCAAAGTGTGAAGCCTAGAACCCAATTTATTGAAATCGCAAAAAGAGTTGATCGATGTCACAACGCGTTACGACTGGTCTACCAAAGTTGGATTCGCTACTTGGCGGCGGACTGCTACCAGGCACATTGACCGTAGTGGTGGGTGCGACCGGAATCGGAAAAACCCAGCTTGGTGTCACGTTCGCAAATCAAGGTCGTGAAGAAGACGGCGAGCGGGGAATCATCTTTGACATGACCAGCCGTGGGGATTCCCAAAATCAAATCGACTATGCCAAGCGACTGTTCGACTGGACAATTACGTCAGGTTACACGGACGAAAATATCGATCCCGAAACCGTTTGGGATAGGGCACAGGCTCGGAAGGATTATCTGCACCTCTTTCGTCGCAGTGGTCGACGAGTGACGTTTAGCGATTTGGAAGTCGATGCGAAACGCGAGTGGAAAACGGAACTCGCCAAGAAGTTGAACATTGCGATTGCCTGGTTTTACGGCAACTTCGTTCATGGCGTGCGTCGGTGTGTCATCGATGGAGTCGAACCGACCGAGAAAGCAAGCGATTCGTTTCAGTTCCACACCTTCGATTACGTGTACCATCAGATCTTGCACAAAGACGCGGATTGGGTAGCCAGAGATTTGTTTCGCGTGAAATACCGGCAAAACGCCGACAAGGTCGCAGCGAATCTTTATCGACATGAGGAGATTGCGACCGTGCTGCTTTACACTTCGCACGAAGTCATGTTGGACGACATGTTATCGCGTCCGATCGAGAGCGGCGATGTTCTCTCGAATGCGAATACGATCATCATGATGGGTAAGACACGCGAAGGCAGCAAGATGGGACGGGCTCTTCACGTTGCCAAACACCGAGGCAGCAGTTGCGACGACCGCATCGTGCCATTCCAGATTCAGGAAGGTGGCCTGAAGTTGGAAATTTGAAAAATTTCCCGGTTCCTTTTCGCCGAAACGGGGTTGTGTTTCGGTGGATCATCGCGATACAGGACCTCTCAACTCGGTTTATAATTCTGAGTTGACGAGTCAATCATTCCGATTGTTTCCTCAATAAATTCGTACTTGTTGCGAGCCCTCGATTTCGCGGTTAGCGAATGCTCGCGGTTTTATAAGGATTCTTATTTTCGATCCCTTTTCAATGTATTGGAGACAGTGTCATGGTTAGACCAAACAAGTCCCGTGGTTTCACGCTGATTGAGTTGCTGGTGGTGATTGCCATCATTGCGATTCTGATCGCCCTGCTACTCCCTGCCGTCCAACAGGCCCGAGAAGCAGCCCGTCGAACACAGTGCAAAAGTAATCTCAAGCAAATCGGGATCGCGATACATAACTATTCCGACACATTCGGCTCGTTCCCACCCGGATGTATCAGTGCCACCAACAGTGCGGATCCACCTTCGGGACCTCAACAATGGGGTTGGGGGGTGTTCATCATGCCGATGATCGAACAAGACAACTTGTACACAACCTTGGACCCGACGAATCGCACTTTGGTCGACACTCTCAATGATACAAACCCTAATGACGGCACACCGGATCGCACAATTGTGCAAACGCGAATCGAGGTTTATCGCTGCCCGTCGGACCGCACGAAAGACACGGTCCAAGGCACACCGCAAACCGTGGATTTCGACGGCACGGCTGCTACTGGGACAAACTTCTTTGGCGGGACTTCGAATTACGTCGGTGCCGGTGCATTCGCTGCGCTTGACATCATTGAGCATCCGAGCGGACCACTGTACCGCAACAGTGCCACGACCTTTGCCGACATGATTGACGGGTCGAGCAATACATTCCTCGTCGGGGAAAAAGATTTTGATTGTTCTGCAGGGGTATGGGCCGGTGTGCGAAACGATGGTGGCCCGGGTCCGCGAGGAATCAACTACGTCACCGGACGGGTCAGTATTCCGTTGAACTTCAAGTCGCAAAGAACCGGCAATAATAGTTGCGTGGAAGGCTTCAGTAGCTCACACCCCGGCGGCGCTCAATTCCTGTTTGGCGACGGTGCGGTCGCCTTTATCAGCGAGAACATCAACTTCAGCAACAGCAACGCAAACGTTGGGGACAGCACCGGGCTTGCAGGCAATTTCAACCATGCCAATCTGGGAACTTACCAACGTCTCGGGTTGATGGACGACGAACAACCCGTCAGCGACTTTTAAGCCGCAGACCACGCACACGCAATCAAACCCCTCACGCACCGAAGCGAGAAACTTCGGTGCGTTTTCTTCCCTACGTCCGCACACGGTTGCAAGTTCACGCAGCGGACGGTTGCTTGCTCCCCAAAGAATATCCCCTAAGGACTTTTCATGAAGACTACGCTCAAACGGCTCACCCGTTCTTCCCTTGTTTTCGCGTCAATCAGTTTGCTCATTGGATGCTCGAGCGCTCCGAACGATATGCCAGATGTGGCGGAAGTCAGCGGTCAAGTGACCTACAACGGCGAAGCGTTAGCCGATGCCAGAGTTACGTTCCAACCGGAATCGGGTCGCCCGTCGACCGCAACGACCGACGCCGATGGCAAATACACTCTGATGTACAATGAGAATACGCCCGGAGCAAAAATCGGCAAACATACCGTTCGAATCAGCAAGACCAACGACACAAAAGACGCAAGCGGCGAAGTGGTGAAGTCGGAAGAAATGCTTCCCGCAAAATTCAATCGCGAGACGACACTCGAAGAGACGGTGGAAGACAAGGAAAACGTTATCGATTTCGACCTGCAGCCCTGAACGTGGTTGATCTAGTAGTCGTTCGAATCGTCATTGACAACCAGCTTTTCATGGAAGTTGAGTCGCATCAACAGTGACGTGCGCGTTATACTTGGGAACCGGTTCCTTTCGTGAAATGACTTCACTGGATCGAATTCCACAATGCTTTATCGCCTGCGAAAACTCGCGTTCTTACTAGTACTCCCGTTTCCCGTTTTCGCGCATTCTGCGGCTTCCGCGACCGAACCGATGTTTTCGGCCGACGACGTGCAGTTTTTCGAGCAGAAAATCCGACCGGTGTTGGTCGAGCACTGTTACTCGTGTCACAGCGCGGAAGCCGCCTCGAATGATGAACTGCAAGGCGGTTTGCTAGTCGACACCCGGGCCGGATTGCTCGAAGGCGGTGACAGTGGCCCTGCCGTTCTACCGGGCAAACCAACCGATGGAATGCTCCTTGATGCGTTACGGTACGAAACCTTCGAAATGCCACCCAGTGGGCCGCTGCCCAAGACGGTGATCGCAGACTTCGAAGAATGGATTCGACGAGGAGCGGCCGACCCACGCACCGGCAAATCTCCGTCTACGATCAAACGGGCGATCGACATTGAAGCCGGTCGCGAACACTGGGCCTACCAACCGATCCCCGATGTCGTGGTGCCTCCTAAGACAGGGGACTTCGCCGCGACACCAATCGACGCATTCGTTCAACAGCGGCTGAAGGAAGCCGGTATCCAACCGAATCCTCGGGCAGATCGTCGCACGCTGATTCGGCGACTGTATTTCGATCTGCTCGGTCTACCGCCGAAGCCGCAGCAAATCGATGAATTCATCGCGGACCAGTCATCGGATGCATACGAAAAGTTGGTCGACCGATTGCTCTCATCGCCGGCATTCGGCCAACGGTGGGGACGTCATTGGCTCGATATCGCACGGTTTGCAGAATCGGTCACCTTACGTGGGTTGGTTCAGCATCAAGCGTGGCGGTATCGGGATTACACGATAGAAGCCTTCAATGCCGATCTGCCCTACAACGAGTTCCTAAAACAGCAAATCGCTGGAGATCTGTTGCCTGCCGAGACAATTGCCGAGCAGCGTCGCAACGCGATTGCGACCACGTTTCTCACCATGACCAACGCGAATCTCGAAGACCAAGATAAAGAAAAACTTCGGATGGACGTGGTCGACGAACAACTGACTGTCATCGGCAGTGCGATTCTCGGGCAAACGATTGGATGTGCTCGATGTCACGATCATAAGTTCGATCCGATCCCGACTCGCGACTACTATGCCATGGCGGGCATTCTCAGCAACATTCGCACGTTGCAGACGAGCAATGTCTCTCGCTGGCTCGATTTGCCCCTGGCGGTCGATCCCGAACAGCAAACGCAAATCGATCAATTTGCTCAGAAGACGAAATCTCTCGAAACGGAAATCGCAAGTCTCAAAACGCAACTTGGTCAGGCAGCCCCCAAACCAGTCGTGGCTTCAATCGAGTCGTTGCCCGGTATCATTGTTGACGATGAAGATGCAACATTCGTCGGCGAATGGCAACATTCGACATTCAGCAAACCTTTCGTGGGTCGCGGATATCATCACGATCAAAATACCGCCCGTGGCGAGAAGTTCGCGATTTACAAGACGCAACTACCGATGTCGGGGATCTACGAGGTTCGGGTCTCTGTCTCGATTGGCTCGAATCGAAGTACCCATGTGCCGATCACGATTCACGCTGCCGATGGCAAACACGAGAAGATTATCAACCAACAAGTAAAACCGCCGATCGACGAGTTATTCCATTCGCTCGGAAAGTACGAGTTTCGAGCCGACGAACCCGCGACCGTAACAATCTCGAATGCTGGGGCAACCGGTGTCGTCGTTGCGGAAGCGGTTCAGTTTCTCTCTCCGAAGATTTCTTCGACGACTCCGAAATCTCCGAAAGACAAAGCCAAGGAATTGGAAAAGCAGCAGCGGACGAAAACGCTGACCGCACAATTGAAATCACTTGAGAAAGAACTCAGCACGCTCCGGAAGCAAGCGCCGGTACAACCGGCGTACATGGGCGTTGTCGAGCGGCCGGAAATCAAAGAAACGCGAATCAACATCCGTGGCAATGTCCATAATCTCGGAGCAGTTGCACCGCGTGGTTTCCTGCAAGTGGCGTCCGGCGAGGCTGATTTCGAGATGCCGGCCGATGAAAGTGGTCGAGTGCAATTGGGAGAATGGTTGGCCGATCCTGCGAACCCGTTGCCTGCCCGCGTGATGGCTAACCGGGTGTGGCATTGGCTCTTTGGAGCCGGTTTGGTTCGCACGACCGACAACTTCGGCAAAACGGGTGAAACACCATCGCACCCTGAGTTGCTCGATTATCTAGCGAGACGGTTCATCGACCAGAATTGGTCGGTCAAATCGCTGATTCGTGAAATCGTCTTGTCGGAAACGTATCGACGTGCAAATCACTCGAATCCCGGGGAAGACGAAGCCCATCGCATGACCGTCGACCCAGAGAACCGATTGCTTTGGCGAAGGAATCGCAAGCGGTTGGAAGCGGAATGTCTACTGGATTCCATGCTCTGTGTTAGCCAGGAAATCGACATGCAACATGGCGGCAAGACACTCCGCGATGGGTTGTCTGCCGACTACGATTATCATTACGAAAGTCATCGCCGCGGTGTGTATTGGCCCGTGTTGCGGAATTCATTGCCCGAGATGATGCAGGTTTTCGATGGCGCGAACCCGAGTTTAGTGACCGGTCGTCGGAATACGAGTAGCGTTTCGCCACAAGCACTGTTCCTGATGAACAATCAATGGGTCATCGGTCGCTGTGAGGCCACTGCCAAATGGTTGCTCGCAGACGAAGACGCCACCGATGAAGAGCGAATCCACAGACTGTTTCGAACCGCATTGGGTCGGCCGCCGACATCGGAAGAACTCGCTTTGAGTTTGGAGTTTGTAACAGCCACTACGGACGAAACGACCGACCGTGAAATGCGGTGGTCTCATCTGGTTCAATCGGTATTTTCTTCACTCGATTTTCGATTCGTGGATTAATCCTCCGTAGAGTTTAGCCCTCAAACGCCTCCTATTACGCACGACGAGATTTTCATTATGAACGATCGACGCCACGCCCCGGTTTCTCGACGACAACTTCTGCAGAATGTCGCTTGCGGTTTCGGTGGACTAGCGTTGTCGGCGATGGCTCATCAAAATGCTTCCGCTTCGGCGAAGAAAGCGGGCAACTCGCTCGGAGAGTTACCGACCCATTTTCCGCCGTGTGCCAAGCGTGTGATTTTCATTTTCATGCAAGGCGGCCCCAGTCAAGTCGATACCTTCGACTACAAACCCGCGTTGGCCGAACAAGATGGTAACTCGTTCGAATTCTCCGATGCTCGTGTCAAAGCGAATTCCGGCAAAAAAGTCTCCACACATAAGTTGATGAAATCGCCGTGGAAGTTCCGCCAATACGGCGAAACCGGACGATGGGTTTCCGACCTGTTCCCCGAAACCGCGCGACATGTCGACGACATGGCGATGGTGCATTCGATGCATACCGAAGGGGTCGCTCATGGACCGGCGACAATCTTTCTGCACACCGGAGCCACAAATTTTGTTCGGCCATCGGTTGGTTCGTGGATTACCTACGGCTTAGGAACCGAGAATGCCAACCTGCCTGGTTTCGTCGCGATTTGCCCGTCGGCCGGCAACGGCGGACCGCGAAATTACGGGAGTGCGTTTTTGCCGCCGTCATGTCAGGGAACCGCCATCGGCGATCCGAATTCGCCAGATATCATGATTCGCGATCTCAAGAATCCGTCAACATCAAGGAACGAGCAACAACGACATCTTCAACTCACACAGGCTCTCAATCGCCAACAATTGTTGCAGAACGGAGGTGGTGCCGAGTTGGAATCGGTCGTCAAGTCGTATGAATTGGCGTGGAGAATGCAATCGCACGCGCCGGAACTGCTCGACCTCGTCGGTGAAACTCCGGAAACCTTAAAACTCTACGGCATTGGCGAGAAAGAGACCGATAAGTTCGGCCGACAATGTCTCATCGCCCGACGTTTGTGTGAAGCTGGTGTGCGATATCTGCAGGTCAACTATGGTGATAACGGCGCGAACCCGGCGTGGGATCAGCATTCGAATCTGCCGAAACACGAACAACACGCCCGCCGGGTCGACCGCCCGATTTCCGCGTTGCTCACTGACCTGAAACGTCGCGGCTTGTTGGAAGACACGCTGGTGTGGTGGGGAAGTGAATTCGGCCGCACGCCGTACTCGCAGAGCAACGGCACCGGTCGCGATCACAACCCGAGTGGGTTCACGATGTGGCTCGCAGGTGGCGGTGTGAAACCGGGGATCACCTACGGCAGCACCGATGAATTCGGTCATCAAGCGGTCGAGAACAAAGTGCACATGCACGACATGCACGCAACCATCCTACACTTGCTCGGCATCGACCACGAAAAGCTGACGTATCGCTACTCCGGTCGCGATTTCCGTTTGACTGACGTGCACGGCCACGTTGTTCACGACTTGTTCGCGTGAGCAAGCCAGGGAACATCCCTGGAGGCTTGGACAGATCACTTGGACACGACCTACAATGAAGGAGTAGCCCTATCCGCGTCGTTTCCAAGAAATTGAATCTATGCCGAAATTCCAAGTAGCCAGTGAGTTCGCCCCAGGTGGCGATCAACCTGCGGCGATTGCGTCTCTCGTGGCCGGCATCCGTGAAGAGAAAAAGAACCAAGTGCTGCTCGGGGTCACGGGCAGCGGCAAAACCTTCACGATGGCCAACGTCATCGAACAGGTGCAGAAACCGACGCTGGTCCTCAGTCACAACAAGACTCTAGCGGCTCAACTATACGGCGAATTCCGCGAATTTTTCCCCAATAACGCGGTCACGTATTTCGTCAGCTATTACGACTACTACCAGCCGGAAGCGTACATCCCGCAACGTGATATTTACATCGAGAAAGACTCCTCGATCAACGAGGAAATCGACCGGCTACGGTTACTCGCGACGAGTGCGTTGGTGAGTCGAAGGGATGTCATCGTCGTCGCCAGTGTGAGTTGCATCTATGGGTTAGGGTCTCCGAAAGACTACCTCGAAATGATGATTCCACTGCAAGTCGGTGGAGAAATCGATCGGGATGAACTCTTACGGAAGCTGATTGATATTCAATACGACCGCAACGACGTGGCGTTCGAACGCGGTCGGTTTCGTGTGCGGGGCGATGTTGTTGAAGTTTGGCCGGCCTACGAGGAATTCGCCTACCGCGTGGAATTGTGGGGCGACGAAGTCGAAAAACTTTCGATCATCGATCCACTGACGGGTGAGGAATCCAAGTCGCTGCCAGATGCGTATATCTATCCGGCGAAGCACTTTGTGTTACCTCAGTCTCGCATTGATGCGGCGATGGAAGAAATCGACTCGGAACTCAACGCCTCGTTGGAGACCTTCCGCAAAGAAGGAAAACTTCTGGAAGCACAGCGGTTAGCCGCCCGTACCCGACACGATATGGAACTACTGAAGGAAGTCGGATTCTGTCCGGGAATCGAGAATTACAGTCGTGCACTCGCCGGGCGAAAACCAGGCCAACCGCCTTACACGTTGCTCGACTTCTTCCCCGACGATTTTCTAATGATCATCGATGAATCGCACGTCACTGTGCCGCAAATTCGCGCGATGTTCAACGGCGATCACGCCCGAAAAACAACGCTCGTCAATCACGGTTTTCGATTGCCAATGGCGCTCGACAACCGACCGCTGAAGTTCGAAGAGTGGGACAACATCCGCAAACAAACTGTGTTTGTTTCAGCGACTCCGGCGGATTGGGAATTGGAACAATCGGGTGGGGAAGTCGTTGAGCAGGTGATCCGTCCGACGGGCTTGGTCGACCCGGTCATTCATGTCGTTCCCGCTCGCGGTCAGGTGCCCCACTTGTTGGAGCAGGTCCGTATCCGTATCGAACGCGGCGAACGAACCTTGATCACGACACTCACCAAGCGACTTGCCGAGGACCTCACGACGTACATGCAAGAGGAGGGCATTCGTTGTCAGTGGTTGCACTCGGAACTGGATGCCATCGAACGCGTCGAGATTTTGCGGGAACTTCGGGAAGGGCGGTTCGATGCGGTGATCGGCGTGAACTTGTTGCGGGAAGGCTTGGACTTACCGGAAGTCTCATTGGTCGCCATTCTAGATGCCGACAAAGAAGGCTTTCTACGGAGTGAAACCAGTCTCATCCAAACGATTGGACGATCGGCGCGAAACGTGAACGCCGAGGTCTATCTGTACGCGGATGAAGTCACGCAGAGTATGCAGCGGGCGATCGAGGAAACCGAGCGACGTCGAGCCTTGCAAATAGCTTACAACGAAGAACACAACATCACGCCGGAAACAATTCGCAAGGCGATCCGGAGGGGAATCGAGGACGAGATCGAAGCTCGACAAATCGAACGGGAGGCCACGGGACAAAGCGAAACTCAATTCGTGACCCAGGAGTATCTCAGCGAGTTGGAAGCGGAAATGTTGATGGCAGCCGAGAATCTTGAGTTCGAACGGGCGGCTAGTTTGCGAGACCGCATCACCGAATTGCAGCAGAAACTCGGCGAAAAGATCACTGTGCATTCCGAAGGCGAAGACTCCAACGAACCGAAACGACGTGGTGGTCGCAAGGGGAGGGGCAAAGGCCGACGATCAAACAGCAGTAGCAAACGCATCCCGAAACCTCAGCGACCGGACAGCTAACGTTCTGAGGGAATCTCGGCTTGCAGACTCATTTGAACATGGCAATTCGATAGCCCCGTTGCAAATTCTTCTAGAATTCTGTCTTCCGACCAAAGGATCTGTATCGACATGATATAGTGATTGATCGCGGGCTATTGCCAAAAGGCAACGCGCGTCCGATCACAACTCCTTTCACAGAACCTGGAACTTCCATGAATTTCGACGAACTCATCAATTCGGCCATTGCGCCGATTGGATTGATATCTGGAATCGGGTTATTGTTGCTCAGCTTGGTCAACCGGTACCACCATTGCTTGGACCGCACGCGTTCTCTACTAGCATTGAAACACGATCGGAAACTGTCGGAACAGCAGAATTGGTCCCTTCACTTACTCTACCGCCGCTGTCATCGTTTGCGTACGAGTATCGTCTCGATCAGCTGTAGTGTGTGTTTCAGCGGATCGATCGTGATGTTGTCGGTCATTGAGATCGTACTTGGTTTTCAGTGGTGGCACGTCAAAGCGGGGTTGCTTTTCATGGCGATCTTATGGCTAAACGTTTCTGCGGTCTTGTTCGCCTATGATTTGTTGCAATCGATGAAAAGCCTGCAGGCGGAGTACGAGGAAGAAATGAACCGCAATCCGCCAAGTTAGATTTCACGGGTTCCACATACCGACGTACCACTCAAACCAACCGGCGATCCATTCGTTCTCGCAAAGCAAGACAATCGGGTAATAGATGATATAAACGAGACGATCAATCGAACGGCCGCCGATATTGTAGGCTTCGTAAATTGGCCAATACATCGGGCCGGTCGAGAGCACGTATATCAACAATGTGAATGCGATGCGGTTATAGATTCGCCATCCACGCCCGTCGTCGGGGTCCGACCGATACGATGAATGAGTTGGCTTGGCGGACGTGCCCGGTGGCGTGGGTGTCATCAGTAAGGTCGGCCCTTTTCAAAAACTCGGTTCGATCGGCGATGGTCGCAGGATTGCACCGGTTGAGCTTACGGCACGAGATCATGCTTGCGGTACCACTCTAGAGTGTTCTGTAATCCCTCTTGGAAATCAACTGCGGGAGCATAACCAAGAACCCGCCGAGCTTTCTCGATTGAGTAATCCAAGTTCAATCCCAGAAACTTGATGCGGGCATTCGAGAGAATCGGCGCATGTTTCGCACCGAACAAACGGTACGTTCCCTCAAGGAGTCGAGCCAGTCCCTTAGCAATCGGAAGTGGCACGGTCCGATTGGGGACATCGTAATTCAATCCTTCCGCAATCCCCGCGACCAGTTCTTCCTTCGACACCAACCGACCATCGGTAATGTTGAATGTTTCGCCAACCGCAGCATCGATCTCCATCGCCAGGAAAATTGCATCGACCAAATTCGTGACGTAAGTGTTATTGATCAATTTGTCCCGGGATCCCAGGTAGCGAAACTGTTTTGACTTTAGTCGCTCCATAATCCGTGGCAATACGGTGCGATCGCGGGGGCCGTAGATGAAACCGGGACGAAGGACCACGGCGGGTAAGCGGTTGTCATCGATCTGCTGACGTACGACTTGTTCGGTTTCCGCCTTGGAGACGGTATAGCCATCGATGCCGGTCGTGCTGATGGGTGTGCTTTCGTCAGTCCCATGGTGATCGATCGCAGGATATACGCCAAGCGAACTGACATGAATCATCCGTCGCAATGTTCCTGCTGCTTCGATCGCTGCCAACAAGTTTCTGACGCCGCCCACATTGACAGTGCGATAATCCGCGATCGGGCCCCAGTCCCCCACCTTCGCCGCGCAGTGCACGACGAGCGTCACACCTTCCATCGCGACCTTCAACGAATCAGCGTCGCTGAGATCGCCGGTCACAATTTCGACGTCGAGTTCCTGTAGCAACATAGTGTCACTCGTCGGGCGAACGATGACACGGGTTCTCAATCCGCGTTTGCGAGCTTCCTCGACGACATGACTTCCGACAAGCCCGGTGGCACCGGTGACCAACAACAAGTCCTGATCCATGATTTCCATCAAGCGACAATCCATTGGTTGAACCGACCGCATCATCAACGGCCGGGAAGGAATTCCCCGACAATATCAGCGACGAGACTCGCGGCATTCGGCTTAGCCAACGCTTTCATCGCCTGACGCATTTTGGCACGCACTGAGGAATCGCACAACAGCCGTTGGGTGAGTTCGATCCATTCCTTCGGATCCGCTGCTTGCTCGCACACCTCGGCTGCTCCGGCATCCGCGAAGAACCGGGCATTCTTTCGTTGATGGTCGTCCTTGGCAGTCGGGTAGGGAACCAAAATTGACGGAACACCTGCACATGCCAGTTCACTGAGCGTTGTCGCCCCAGCTCGCGTGATGGCCAAACCAGCATTTGCGTAGTAGGGCGACAAATCTGAATAGAAAGCGGCAACGGTCGCCGAGATGCCGAGTTCTTCGTACCGAATCCGCACACGGTCTTCGTCCCAGACTCCCGTTTGATGCACGATTTCCCAACTCGTCAGCTGCGACTTCAAGTGCGGAAGCATCGATACCACACAGTCATTCACGGCAGTAGCGCCTTGACTACCACCAAGAATCAGAAGCGTTTGGCGTTTTGATCTTGCGTGGTCGGAATGCAATGCAGCGATGTCCGCTCGAATAGGGTTTCCCGTCCAGATGACGCGTTTGGGTTTTGCCGTCTTGAAGTCGGTTTCGGGAAAACTGGTGCACACTGCATCCGCGTTCTTCGCGAGCAACCGCGTCATTCGCCCGGCGACAATGTTCTGCTCTAAGAGAACTGTCGGAATCCCCTGACTTCGACTAAACCAGATCGGTAAGCCCGACGCAAACCCGCCCAAACCGACGACGACAGCGGGATCATAATGGCGACTGACGCGTCTCAACTCCCGAAGCCCGCGATACGAACGAATCGCGAAGCGGAACGGATTGCGAACCGCGGCGTTCAGAGTTTGTACCGGCAACGCGACGTGTGTGAAACCGGCAGATGTGATGATTTCGCGTTCTATCGGCCGGTCGGAACCGACAAAAATGCAGTCGATGGATGGATCACGTCGCCCCAGTTCCTCCGAGACCGCAATGCCGGGCGTCAGATGCCCGCCGGTTCCGCCACCCGCGAACATCACGGTGCATTTCCGCATCCGAGTTTACTCCGCGGAACCGATCGGCGAGGGAAGTTCCAAACTCCGCCAGCAATACCAACTTGCAATGGTCGCAAACGGTCGCCAAGGTGCTGCCAGTTGTTCCACGTCGACCCGGTTGGGCAGTTCATCAAGACCGTACAAATTCTTCAATGCCATGCGAATGCCAAGATCCGCGTGCGGCAGCACATCCATTCGCCCCAACGAAAAGATCAAGAACATCTGGGCCGTCCATTCGCCGATGCCCTTGACCTGGGTAAGTTCCGCGATGATTTCCTGATCCGTGCGTCGCCCGATTGTCCGCAGCTGAATCCGCCCGGTTTGCTCGTGTTCGATGAGGTCTCGAAGATAGCGAACCTTCTGGCCAGAGAGACCAACACTCCGCAAATCTTCATCGCTCAATTCGTTTAGCGAATCAGCGTTGAGGGTTGCCGGCTTCAATCGAGCCAGCAATTTATTCCGGATGGAATTCGCCGCCTTCGTGGAAATCTGCTGGGAGAGAATTGACCGCACGAGCATCGCAAAACGATCGCGTTTGGCCCGTAATGTAAACGGCCCAACGCGATCGATGACGCTTTCGAGCACGGGGTCGGCTTGCTTCAAATGCGTCAACGCCCGTTCGACTTGCACCGTCCGAAATGCCATCCGTGAAACCTTTGCGGTGCTTGACTAGCGTTTTGCCAACGACGGGGCCGGTGCTTCGACATTGCGATGCGGGACCATCCAAACGTTGCGATAACGAACCGGGTTGCTGTGATTCTGCAGTTTGATCGGCAACGGATTCGGTCCTTCACCAACGCTCTGACCAGCTCCGGTAGCACGTTCGATTTCGAACTGGTCTTGCACGGGCACACCGTTGTGATGCACCGAGATGACCGCGTTCTTGATCTTGTTGCCTTCAGCATCAAACCGCGGCGCGATGTACAGGATGTCGTAAGTTTGCCAAGTCAATGGAGGCAAGCACATGTTGACGTTCGGCGGTTGATAGCGGTATAGGGCACCGCACTCATTAAACACCCCATCGAGTGCAAATGAATCGAGAACTTGCACTTCATATCGGCTGTGAATATAGACGCCGCTATTGGCCCGGCCTTGTCCACGAGCTTCGGGCATATACGGGAGTTTGAACTCCAGATGAAGAGTAAAATCGTTCGCAGGTGTGACGATCTCGCAACCTTCTTTCAGGAAGCCTTCCTCATCGAGTTTGCCGTTCTTCAAATACTCACTCGATGTGCTTCCATCAAAAATGACGAAGGCATTGTATGGGGCGCGTTTGCCGAGTGTCGGGCTGTGACGCTCCACTTTCGCCAGTTCGCCGACCATGAGTTTCTCCGTCGACGCAAATTTTGCATCGGACTCGGTCACCACAACTTGCAGGCCGTCACCAGCCAACTCAACCTTGTTGTTCTGTAGTTTGCCACGGACTTTGAACTTCGTTTCCCGATCCCAACCAGAGCCGGGCAGCCCGCCGAGATACACAACTCCGATAAACTCGCCTTTTCCCTGCGCTGCAACTTGTAGACCCATTTTTTGGATTTCGAAACTGCCGTTTCGCTGAATCGCACCTTGGCCGCTGAACTCACCCTGAAACTTGAAATCCTCATCGACGGCGTCCAGATTTGTCGCCGCATTCCCCGGTCCGGCGGCAAACACCGTCCGGTTGAATTCGGCTGATTCCATGGACAATAAGCCGGCGAGCAATACGACTATCGGAATACGCATCGACAGAGTCCTTCGCGTCTTAATTATTGATATCGGAAAGTGTTAAAATGGGCGGACCATCCAGTCTGAGCGGACGACGCGTAACGTGCAAGTGTCCAACGAGAGAAACTGCCGCCGATATGGTCAAACGGTATCAGGTGACTACGATATTGCCGGTTTGACTCGATTATTCTTCAACACTTTTGACATCATCTCATCGTGCAGTTGTTTTACACCGACCATTTTGTGCTCCCGCTTCCTGAAACCCATCGGTTTCCGATGTTGAAGTATTCCCGTCTGCGGCAACGGGTTTCGCAATCCCGCATCGTGGAATCGGGGAACTTGCGAGTCCCGGACGCCGCCACGAATGATCAACTCGAATTGGCTCATCATTCGGAGTACGTCCGGCGGGTGGCGGAGGGGGAACTTACTCGACAGGAGGTCAAGCGAATTGGTTTTCCGTGGTCGCGTGGCTTGGTCGAACGGTCACGGCGTTCGGTGGGGGGAACGATCGCGGCGTGTCGATCGGCGATGGAATTTGGTGCCGGTGGGAACCTCGCCGGTGGCACGCATCATGCGTTCGCGGACCGGGGCGAAGGTTACTGTGTGTTCAACGATGCCGTCGTCGCGGCTCGGGTACTGCAAGCGGAAGGACGCGTGCAGCGGATCGCGATCATCGACTGCGACGTGCACCAGGGCAACGGGTCGGCCGTGATGGCGACGAATGACCCGTCAATTTTCACGTTTTCGATCCACGGTGAAAAGAATTGGCCGCACCGGAAGGAGCAAAGCGATCTCGATATTGGTCTGCCCGATGCCACTGAAGACGCCGAATACTTGGCGGCCCTTAAATCGGGCGTTGAGCAAACGCTATCGAAATCGCAACCGGAACTGGTGATTTACGTTGCCGGGGCAGACCCTTACCGTGACGACTCACTCGGGCGACTTTGCTTAACCAAAGACGGTTTGGCAAAACGCGATCGGCTTGTGATCCAGAGTTGTCGACAACGATGCATTCCGGTTGCGGTCTGCATGGCGGGCGGATATTCACCGAACATCGACGATATCGTCGACATCCATTTTCGAACTCTCGAAACACTTCGAGAGTTCTCCGTATGACCGAATTACTTCGCACCTGCGAATAAGCCGAACAGCCCTTTGCGAGCTTTTTTGTCGTCCTCGGGGGCAACCTCTTCGGCAGTGCTGTCAAACGCCCGTGCGATCTTTTCGATGGCCTTGGTGAGCTTTGCTTTCGGGGCTTTCTGGATCAGCGGGATTCCGTTGTTCCGCGAGTCGACCATCGTGGCGTAATCGTTGGGAACCTCGAACGAGATGTCTCGACCCAGTGTTTCCAGGGCTTTGCTCAAGCTGATCTGTGATTCTTCCAGACCCAACCGGTTGATCACGACTTGTACTCGATCGCCGAACGTTTCGAGTCCATCGAAGAACTGAAGAAGCCGTACTGCATTCCGCAAACTTGGCAAGTCAAGTTGAGTGACCAACAATGTTGCATCGGAAGCCTCCATCGCGGCCAAGTCGAGTGGGCCGAATGTTTTTGTCACATCGATGACGAGGTGTGTGAAGGTGGCTTTCAGCAGTGTGATCACCCGCCGCATTTGTTCAGGCGACATGATCGGCGTTTCTTCCAAATGCACCGGTCGCGGCAACAAGAACGCACCACACTCGTGTTTCGTCAACGAGCGTTTGAGCAATGAGTAGTCGAGCCGAGAGATATTTTCGGAGACGTCTTGAATCGTGTAATCGGGGATGATGTCGAGCCAGACGTCGGCGTCGCCGAGAGCGAAGTCCAAGTCGATACAGGCAACGCTATTCGCTGGATTCTTCGCAAGAATACAGGACAGATTAATCGCCAAACTCGTGCATCCGACACCGCCACTGACCCCAGCAACCGTAATGACTTGGCTTCCGCGAACCGCTCCGTCGCTATTGCCTTTGCCTAATGTTTGTTTGATACGATCAAGGGCCGCAAGAAAGTCATCCAAATTGAGCGGCGAACTTAGGAACTCTTTGGCACCATTTCGCATCGCTTGCAGAATGACGCTGCCTTCGTTGGACTTACTGACCACGAGCACGTTCGTCGAAGGCATATCACGGGTGAGTTGGCCGACCAACGCAAGAGCCTTGGTTGGATCGCTATCCAAACAAACCAGAGCGATGTCGGGGTGTGATTGACTGACGACATCGGAGAAAAACTCGTAGCGGGAACAATCAGCATCAAGCCAAACCTGATCGATTCCCAACAACAAGTTCTTCAACGAGGCGCGGGTTGCATCATTGGGGTCGACAATCGCGACACGCACAACGTTGTTCATTTTGAAGTCCGTCCATTCCCAGGTAAACCGTGTTCTCTCACCAAATCGATATCGACGATCTGCCAAACGTGTGTTGATCGGAATGCGAAATCGGCGAGAACCGCCAAGATCCCAATCCCGACGCGCACTAAATGCAGCCGGAACCGTAGGGATCTCATGAATTGGTTATCCTAAACATAGCTTATGAATGTCATCGTGGATCAAATTGATGTCGAGAATTTGCAGCGAACCCGAATCATGTGAAAGGACGTCTTGAGTTTTGTGCAGGAACCGACTTTGCAATTCCTCGTTCCCAACGAAAAAAGCCGATGACGTGGGCACGTCATCGGCGATGGATCGGCGGAACCGCGAACGTTTCGCTTATTGGGGAGTGATCAAACCTCGCCGCTGGGGCGTTGCATACTGGTTGCCGGCAGGAACGACCGGAGACTGATTTGTCGGCTGCCAATTCGGACGACCTTGACGTTGTGTCGTCGGAAGTGGTGGCGGTTGAACGGCGTCGTTCGGCGTTGGGACACCAAGTCTTGGCAACTCGAATGCCGAATCCGGTTGCGGATGGACGGGTTGCACGGTTCCTGTCGGTTCCATGGCCGGGAGTTGTGCCGGTGCGGACTCCATCGCTGGTTCGTAGACCGGATTCGACGGTCCGATCGGTTGCGGGGCCGGTTCCATCACAGGAGCAGCACGCATCGCTGCGTCGCCCATTTCCGCACCGGAGTAGTGCATGCGGCTGAACGGCACGCCGGCTCCGGTCGGTTCACAATCTGGACACACTCCGCCATAGTTCGGGACTTCGATGAAGCCATCACGGTACAGTTCACGATCGGTCGGAACGTCTGTGCTCAAGCCAGGTCCGCCGGCGGGAACTTCATATGGATCGAGCGGGCCAGCCAACTCGGGGGTGACAAGAATCACTAACTCGGTTTCGCCTTCGTCATATTGGACTCGGCGGAACGCGGCTCCAATCCAAGGCAACTCACCGAGGAACGGAATCTTACTGGTAGTGGCTGTCCGTCGTAGAGAAAGCAGACCGGCCAACATGTAGGTTTGGCCGAACTTCATTTCCACCTGTGTGTTCACACGACGAGTCGTCAAACCTGGGACGGTGAAACCGTTGATGTTGACGGAGTTCGAGAAGTCTCGTTCGCTGACTTCCGGTTGAAGTTCCAATCGGACGCGTCCCGCACCAAGGATCGTGGGAACCGCTTCCATGCGGACACCAAATTCCCGCCATTCAATTGTGGTTGTCCCTAGAGACTGTGGCACCACGATCGGGAACTCACCCCCGGCCAACATCTGAGCCGGCCGACCGTTGGTGGTGTTGAGTGTCGGTTCCGCCAAGATCTTCAGGAGTCGTTCTTGTTTCAACGCATCCAAGAAGGTTTGGAAGATATTGTTGTCGTCGACAATCCCGCCGGCGAGCGACAACGAACTCAACGCGGTGTTCAGGATCTCTAGCCCCTGTCCACCAGCGCCGTTACCGGTGAAGTTCGCGGTCGAGTTCGATAGTGGAACCAGCGTTCCCGGCGTTGAACCGACGAAGCCGTTGTCGTTGACGTACAGGAAGTTCATCCCCAACTGGCGGATTTTGGATCGTTGAACTTCCATCACCCGACATTTCAAGATGACTTGCTGCATTCCACCGACATACATTTGGTTCAACACATGCGGGTAGAATCGCTCGGCGATCTCGACGATCTTGGTGATTTCTTCCGGTCGTGTGACCCACCCACGCAGCACGACGCTGTCCTGAACGGCGACCGCTTTGACGGCAGAGCCAGGAAACAGACGATCGATGTAGGCCTGCAAGTGTCGCACGTCACCTGCGACGAAAGCTTCCACCGTGTAGACGGCACCGAATTCATCGGTGAAGACCACGGTTGTTACGCCCGGCGTGAGAGCTTGCAACCGAAAACTCGTGGCCGACAATGCGGTGACATTCAAGACCACCGGGTCGAACCCATCCACGCGGGAAATCCGCTGTGGGAGTTGAATCACCTTCGAAAACTTCTCGGTGATTTGAGTCTGGGATTCCGGTTTGTTCACGACGAACACCGGATCGTTCGACGATACCGATTGATCGACTTCCGCCGGCTGGGCGAATCCAACCATGGGAGTCGCCAGAATCGCCGCAACGGCGAGCGTCCAACGGGTCACGAATCGAGTGACGCCAGGGTCGGTAACGCGGAGCCGTGTCCGTTTAGTGAGGCAACTGTCTGTGTTGCCTGTTGTGTGTGCCCAACGCGGGTCCGCGGGTTTTCTCTGCATCCATGCACCTCAGACAGGTAATAACGCTGGCTGGATTTCGGCTCCGCCAGAGCCGGAGATGGGAAATTGATCAAAACACTTACTCGTGGGGTGGTCAAAAACACCCTAGAGCAAGTGTCAAGATCAATAAACGGTTTTTCGGCCCGTTATCCAACTCTATCGTCTATCAGAGGGTCGGAACTTTCGGCATGTCCGCTGCAACCCCATTTTCCGTCAAATCTTCTTCATTCGAATCCAAATCAACCTCTTCGACCCGATGATCATTGCCGGAAAAAATCTCAATCTTCCATTTTTCCTGGACGACGGGGGCAGGTTCGGTCGAAGGGGCCGGCGCCGGAGCAGCCGGTTCTTGTTGCTGCTCGAGTTCCATTTTCAGTGCTTCCTGAACGCTCATGGCTGACGAAGCGACCGGGTTCGCGTCGTCCGTCTCGCCGAACATGTCTTCATTCAAGCGGCCCATGCTGGTCCCGGAGTCTTCGAAGATCGCATCGTCGACCGATTCCGTTTGGACAGTGCCCTGATCCATTTTGTTCCGCAATGCCAAGTGAATCGGTCCTTTGTTCTGGGCAAGCATCACCAGATTGGCTTGGTTCGGATCGACCAACAAAGAGATGTTCTTGGCGACGTGTTCGGTTTCTTCTGTCACAGCGGATGAACGCACGCTATCAGACGCGAAAACCTCGATGTATTCCAAGATGGTTTTGGTCTTGTTCGACATCCCACGCTCGGTGCGGATTTTGTAAGTTACCAACACATCGACCCGGTCACCGGCTTGAATCAGACCGGAGTGAGTCTTGGTCGCATCCACCGGCACCGAAACCACCCGCATGCCCTCAGGAATCTCCAACGAAGCTCCGTGCATGCCCGGTTGGTTCAGCTTGGCTTCCAACACAAGGTCGCCGGCAACGACGGCAGCTTTCAGAGAGCGATCGGCATACTGCTCTTCTGAGGTGACGGCTCCCGGCGGAATGGCGTCGATCGGCCATTTCTGGAAGGCGACATTGTCTCCATTAAGCGGAATACCGGGTTGGATGTTTGCCAACGCGACCAGAACCTGTCCGTATTCGTCTTCCGCAGGGCCATCCTTGGAAACGTATTTATTGGCCAGCACGACGCCGACGAGTCCCATGCTGACCGAGAAGGCCAATAGGACAAAGGATTTCATTCTCATAGGAAGACTCTCAATCGATACAAAGTAGAGTGGGCCGAAAAGACCGTTTCACCCGAACGGGCCGTGAACGAGTGAACGGCTGAAGTCTCAATACAACAAGCCGGCGTAGCAGAAGTAGCCAATCGACCCGATGCAAATCGGAATGCCGTATGGCAACAGGAACATGGTTGGCTTGCGTTCCTTGGCGATTTTCGAGAGTTCCGCAGGGTTTCGGACGGTCATCCACTCGTTCATGATCATCAAAAACTGTGCATAGTGCTTTTGAAAACCTCGTTTATAGAGCACCATGAGAACAGCCATGACCGCACCGACGACAACCGTCGCCACGAAGGCATAGAAGGTAATGTAGGAACCCAGCCAAGCACCAATCCCCGCCATGAGTTTGACGTCGCCCGCGCCCATTCCGCCAACGGAATACAATGGTAGAAGCGTGAGCAACCCCACGATCATCCCGAGAAACGCAAACCAAAGACCGCCCCATCCACCGACAACGGTGTTATAGACAAGTCCACTGAGGACCATGGAATACGTCAACCAATTGGGAACACGCAGTTCCTTGCCGTCGATCCAAGCCGCCACGATCAACACGACCGCGACGAACTTTACGTGCATGTTCTCTGTCAAGAGAGCTTGCCAGTCCATTGTCTGCCGCCTTTCTATTCAATCATTTCGCCATCGCATGGTTCTCTCGACGGTTTCCGGGAAGCCAAAGGGCGTTCCGCGTTGATTGCGTCTGCAAGTACCGCACGTCGGCCGTAGGCCGCATGGCTGGAGGGGAGTTACTCGGAATTGTCGCAAGACACCGGGGACGGCCACCGTAATGTCGACGGCGGCGGTCCTCACTGTCTGGCCCGTTGACGTGAGAAAGCTTTCAAGCGGTTCCGCGACCGAACATCAGCGATGCCAACCAAAGAGTGACCGCAACAAACACAGGCGAGAGTTGCCAAAGTGTCGAGAAATCGATCCAAAACGCAGACATACCGGAGATCTCCGTCGTAGAGTTTCAAAGGAAGTTCAAAGACGAATAGACGTAAAGGGAGGCCGACCGATGGAGTCCGAAAGAACTCCATCGGGCGGCCCAACCCGTTGACCCCGCAACTTGTCTGACACAACCAGCGGGCCGGCTGGCTTCGAATGAATCGCGTCGATTCAGTCGATTATGTCAACGCGTCGCGAACACCTTCGAATTTGGTGTTGGCGTTGGTGCCGATTTCACCAATCGCTGTCAAGCAGACGATGACGATCAACGCCAGCATGACGGCGTATTCGACGGCCGTCGGGCCATCTTCGGAGACCAGGAATTGTTTGACACTGCTGAGGATGTTCTTCATGAGTTGCCCTTTCTGGACTTGTGTCACCCCAATTGGGGTACGACCTGTTTGCGGACCTTAGCGAGACGGCTGACCCTCCGACTCACTGGACACCGCGACCCGAAAAACCTCACCGCGAGGTTTATCCACAGAATGATCTCTCAAACGACTATCAAACAGATGTCGATCGAACGTTCGAAAGCCGATCCCCTAAATCATTTTCAGGAAACCGTTTACGTCGCCAGGCTTGATTGAATCCGCCTGACACGTCAAACCTAGGTCACGCTAGCGAACTGTCAAACTGCGATCTTTAGAATAAATAGAGATTTTGGAAACTTTCTTCGGGTCTGTACTTCCGATCCCTGGTTTCACAAGTCGCACCGGGGATCGAATCCCCCGTCACTGTTGGCCGTCAGCGTTATAAAACGGCTCTCCTGGGCAATCGCCCGTTCCCTGGCTACACTGAACTCGCAGTGATTTTTCCTGGCAGGTGATTTGCGGTCAGCCTCAATGGGGTGCGGGTTGGAATGTTGTCAAAACTGGTCTTCAATGTCACGGATTGGATGGACGAACACTCCACGTTCGTTTGGACGGTCTCCATCTTGTCGGTGGTCACGTTCATTGCGAGCCTGATCCTCGTACCACTCTTAATTACCAAGGTACGTTCCGACTACTTCATCACCGAAGAGCCAAAGGCACCCGCATTCACCGCCCGACACCCGTTTCTGCGTTATGCGTTTTTAATCGCAAAGAACGTTCTGGGGCTCGTTTTGCTGCTTGGCGGAATCATGATGTTGGCACTTCCCGGGCAAGGGTTGCTCACGATGCTGATTGGCATCTCACTACTGAATTTCCCCGGCAAACGGGAACTGGAATTGTGGATCATCCGCCGACCTGCAATTTATCGTGCCGTCAATTGGATTCGCTTGCGACGTGGCGGCGATCCGCTGCAACTCCCTGAATCGTCGGACTGAAACCATGACGAATTCATCCCCGGAGAAGACTCCTTCGCAACGTCGCGTATTTGGTGTGCTCGCATTCGGAGCGATCATACTGTTGCTTTGGCCGCTGAGCTTGGGACCTGTCGTGTGGTTGTATGATCGTGGATATATGAGCGACCAAACCGCACAAATCATCGGTGTGCTTTACCAACCGTTAAGTTGGCTAATGGAATCTTCGCCCATCGTGGAGGATCTCGTAATGCACTACTTAGGACTTTGGCGACCGTAAACTTGAACTTCGAGGAATTATTGACTGATGAAATCTGCTGCGATTGATCCCACTCAAATGATCAAACCCATTCGTAAAGTCTCGGGGATTTCTGCGATTCTGTTGCCTTTTCTTGACTCCGGCGAGGTCGACTGGAAAAGTTTCAACGCCCATGTCGAGCGAACCATGAATGCCGGACTGACCCCGGCCGTCAACATGGACACCGGTTACACGCACCTGCTTGACGGGCAAACGAAACTCGATGTTTTAAAGCAGACCCGTGAAGTGTTGTCCGGGGAGTCTTTTGTCGCAGGAGCATTCGTTAAAGACCAACCGGGCGACCAATTCAATTTCGACATCTACGCCCGAGAAATGACCACGATTCAAGAATACGGCGGTTTGCCGGTCGTGTTCCAGTCGTTCGGGTTGATCGAACAAGCCGGCCCGGAGATCGTCGAGTCATACCAGGCACTCGCGGGAAGTGTGGATCGATTCCTGGGGTTTGAACTCACGCAGGACTTGGCACCGTTCGGCAAAGTGTACGATCTGGAAACGTATGCCGGCATGATGGCCATTCCGCAGTGCATCGGGGCGAAACATTCGTCATTCCATCGGGAACCCGAGTGGGAACGTCTGCAACTTCGCGACAAGAACCGGCCGGACTTCACCGTCTATACCGGCAACGACTTCGCGATCGACATGATCATGTACGGCAGCGATTACCTGCTCGGACTCAGCACGTTCGCGCCGGATTTGTTCGCCAAACGGGATGGCATGTGGGAAGCCGGCGATCCCGCGTTCTATGAACTTAACGATCAGCTGCAATACCTGGGTTACTTCACGTTCCGTGCCCCGGGAGCCGGCTATAAACACTCTGCCGCTCAGTTCCTAAAACTTCGCGGTTGGACGCAAACCAATCAGACTCATCCCGACAGCCCCACCCGTCCCGAAAGCGACATCGCCGTCCTCCAAGAACTCGGCGAACGTCTGGGCGTACTGTGAATTCACGATCGTAATTGTAGGTCAGGCTGTGCCTGACATTTCAATGGAATCCGTCAGGCACAGCCTGACCTACTCCCCGCCTAAACCGACCGCATGCGGTCGGTCTGCCGAGGTGGCGACGGTTCGAAGAACCGGCCGTTACGCTTCCTCGGCGTCGACTGGGGGTGCGCCCATGATGTGGTAGCCACAATCGACGTGCAATGTTTCTCCGGTGATGCCGGAGGCCATATCACTCAAGAGAAACGCGCCCGCTTTGCCGACTTCGCTATGCGTGACATTGCGACGCATCGGCGAGAAGGTTTCGTAGAGCTTGACCATCTGGCTAAAATCACCCACGGCCGACGCTGCCAACGTTTTCAGCGGACCGGCACTCAACGCATTGACGCGGAAACCTTCCGGTCCCAGTTCGCTGGCGAGATAGGTCATCGTGCTTTCCAAAGCGGCTTTGCAGATGCCCATCAAGTTGTAACCGGGAATCACCGTTTCGCCGCCGAGATATGTCATCGCAAGCAAACTGCCGCCCGGATTGAGAATCTCCCGCCCGCGACGAGCCAGTTCGATCAGGCTATACGCACTGATATCCATGGCGAGCGAGAACCCTTCGCGGGAAACCTCATAGACAGGGCACTTCAGTTGATCGATCGCTGCGAATGCCATCGAATGCAAAATGAAGTCAATCTTGCCGAACGATTCTTTGGCCTGATCGAAGACGGCATCAACCATTTCGGCATTTTGAATGTCGCATGGCATTGCGAATTTCGCACCGATCGGATCGACAAGTTTTCGAAGTCGATTTTCGTTCTTCGGTCGTGAGGGGTCTTTGTCGGGCAGGTGTGTGAAGCCCATTTCCGCACCGTGTTGGTGCAATTCCTCCGTGATGGCCCAGGCAATGGACCGGTCGTTGGCGATACCAAAAACCAGACCTTTTTTTCCTTCAAACAACTTCATTTTCCGCTCCTTCTCACGACACCAACCGACTGATCGAAACGCTCGGTATCAAATCAGTTGGAAAGGCCGGGGATAATCGTCAATGCCGAAATGTTTTGCAGTTGAGAGCCAATTTCAAAGCTCGTCTGTTACCGCCGTATGAAATTTCGATTGTAGTCGAAGTCAGGCGTAGAGATATCACACCCGATTGCGGTGATCAATGGTAGCGAATTTTGAAGGTCGGGCGAATCCACACCATTCGCTCGCAGAAAATTAACAGTTTCCGTCTAAGTTATCGGCGTTCGCATTCGGGCCGTCATTGGACCAGGCGTTATGCCAGCCCCATCGGCCCTTGTGTTTTTCTCCTCGTCTGCGATTATGAATAGAACATTCCAACGAGAGCAGTTCACGTTTCACCGTAGCGGATTCTGTCAGGTGGTAGTCCGTAAACCCAGGTTTTTCGCGGCCACCACAAATCCAGAAGACGCTAGTATGGTTTAAGCTCTTACCACGGAACCTTTGTTCTTTTCTTGTCGGCGACTGAAGCATGACGATACACCTGATCCGAGATTTAGAAGCGATTCACCGCGACATTCTTTCGATGTGCGCGCAGGTGGAAGACATGATTCACCTAGCGGTGGACAGTCTAAACGAACCTAATCAAGAAAGTGTGCAAACACTTCGCGAGCGGGATCTCAAGATCGATGCTTGGGACGTTCAGATCGAAGAAGAATGCCTGAAAATCCTGGCGTTGCACCAACCGGTTGCCATTGATTTGCGTCGGATTATGGCAGTGATGAAGATCACCGCGGAATTGGAACGTGTCGCGGATTTGGGAGTACATATTGCCGAACGGGCCTGCGGGTTGATCGGCTACCCGGAACTTCATGTCCCGGAGAAGCTGAAAACAATGGCCCAGGTTGCCCTGGACATGCTCCATCGCAGCATCGACTCCTATGTGGAACTCGACACCAAAGTTGCCAGACGAGTTTGCTCCGAAGACGATTTCGTTGATCAGATGAATCGAGAGATGATCGACGGATTGCTGAAAATCATGGGGCAACAACCTCACCTGATCGATCCGGCGATGCATGTGTTTTCGGCATCTCGCCATATCGAACGCATTGCCGACCACGCCACCAACATTGCGGAGGATGTCGTCTATCTCGTCGAGGGAGAGATCATCCGCCACAAACCGCCGTCCGAGTACTCGACCAATGATAACAAACACCAAGATTGAACCCACCTCAGCCCCCCGTGCCAGTAAAGACATGAGCAAGCAAAAAATTCTGGTGATCGAGGACGAACGCTCGATCGTGGAGGTTCTGACGTACAACCTGACGCATGAAGGTTTCGTTGTCGTCAGTTCGACCGATGGGCAAGATGGATTGCGAAAAGCACAGCGGGAGTTGCCGGATCTCATCATTCTCGATTTGATGTTACCGGTCACCGATGGGTTGCAGGTATGTCGTCAACTCAGAAGCGACCCCAAAACACAGCATATCCGCGTGCTGATGCTCACCGCCCGCAGCGAAGAAATCGACGAGATTGTCGGGTTCAACATGGGAGCCGATGATTACGTCACCAAGCCGTTCAAAATGAAGCCGTTGATTCATCGAATCAAAGCGCTTCTGCGACGCCCAGCGAGCGACTCCACGAATGTCGATAAAGTCGCCGTCGATGGCATCGAAATCGACAAGTTGAATCATCAATGTCGGATCGACGGTGAAGAGGTGATGCTCACGCCGACGGAGTTTCGACTGCTCTGGGAGTTGGCCCGGCAACCCGGCCGGCCTTTCACTCGACATGAGCTGATGGACAAAAGTCGCGGTGAAGATGCCAACGCATTGGAACGCACGATCGATGTCCACATTCGCTCGTTGCGTCAGAAACTCGGACCGTATGCGGACTGCGTCGAAACCGTCCGCGGTGTTGGCTATCGATTCCGTCCGCAATCGTCCTCCGGTAGTTAGTTTGGCGAAGTCAGAGAAACTTCTTCGCGGTGTGGACTGGTCCACCGGGCGGTTTTTCGTTAGAAGTTGCAGGCGAACACCCGGAATTGCTGCTCCAATTGTTAGAACGTATGCCGGACACACTGCGAACCACGCCCCGCAACGAATACTCTGACCGATTGCAATCGCGAGCCGCCGTTGTATCGGCCTTGCAAGTCACCGACGGTCGGATTGCGTCCGCGCGTGGCATTGTCTTCATTGCCGGAATCGTGCTGACGATTCTCGTCTTTCAAGAAGTCGTACCCCCCGCGTTAATCCTGCTCCCTATTGCGGTGTTTGTGGGATTGGTCGTGTGGCACGCTCGTGTTCTCAAACGCTTGGAAGCGGCCCGGCTTGCCGTCACCTATTACGAACTCGCAATGAAACGACTCGACGACGACTGGTTTGGAACCGGCGTTGCCGGCGAACGCTACCGGGACGCGAACCATGTCTACTCGGGCGATTTGGACTTGTTCGGGGATGGGTCGCTGTTTCAGTTGATTTGTCGCGCACGGACTCGTTTAGGGGAAGATGAACTGGCGAAATGGCTGTTGTCGCCAGCCGATCCGCAAGAAATTGAACAGCGTCAGCAAAGTGTGCAAGAACTTAGTCCGCGACTGGATTTGCGAGAAGAACTCGCATTACTCCGGGCGGAAGTTCACGACGACTTCGATCAGAACCGACTTCGGCGATGGTCGACGGAACCGCCTGCCCCCATCGAACCTTGGCGTCGAATTCTGGCGATCGTTCTATCAGTCGCGACACTAACCGGCTTGATTCTTTGGCTAGGTTTTGGAAGCCGCTTGTCGCTTTTTGTGGCGCCGCTGCTACTCGAGATCGTCTTTGTTGCCAGCTCTGCACGAGCCATCCGCCGCGTGTTCGACTCAGTCGACATCGGCAACGTCGGGCTCCAGATCTTGTCCGACGTGCTAGTCGTCATTGAAGCATCAAAGTTCGAGTCCGAATTGTTAGTCAAAAGTCGTCAAGATCTGGAAACCGACCATCTGCCGCCGTCGGCACAGATCGCCAGATTGAGTCGATTGACCGGTTGGTTGAACAACAGTTTGCAAAACCAGTTTTTCTTTCCGTTTGCCTTCGTTTTGTGTTTGCCGTTACATCTCGTGCATGCCATCGAAAAGTGGCGGGAAGACGTCGGTTCGCATATTCCTCAGTGGTTAGATGTCGTTGGTCGATTCGAAGCTCTGACCTCGCTGGCGGGGCACAGTTATGAACGACCCGACGATCCCTTTCCAACGGTCACATCCGAGGGACTCGTGTTCGATGGGGTCGCGTTGGGACACCCGCTCCTCCCGGACGCGGAGTGCGTTCGCAACGATTTGAAGTTGGACGAGAATCGGCAACTGGTGCTGATCAGCGGTTCGAACATGTCCGGTAAGAGCACGTTGCTGAGGACCGTTGGGACGAATGTCGTCTTGGCACTTGCGGGCGGACCGGTCCGAGCGAAATCGCTGAAGTTGTCTTCGTTGCAGGTGGGCACAGCGATGCGAATCAGCGACTCGCTCCAAGACGGGCGATCGCTGTTCTACTCGGTGCTACGACGGTTAAAAGCCGTTGTGGACTTGGCCGAGGGTGATCGGCCGTTACTGTTTCTCCTCGACGAAATCTTGCAAGGCACGAATTCTCACGACCGTCGCGTCGGATCGGAAGGCGTGATTAAGAAACTGATCGAGAAAGGTGCGATCGGGCTTGTCACAACGCACGACTTGGCACTTACGGACATCGTGCAGGAACTCGATGGCACGGCGGAGAATGCGCATTTCGAAGACCACATCGAAGACGGCGAGATGACATTCGATTATCAAATTCGGCCGGGCGTGGTTCAGAAAAGTAATGCGTTGGAACTCATGCGGATGATCGGCCTCGACGTGTAAGCGTTGGCACTTCTTTCGTTCGCCGATAGACTGAAGGCTTTCACCTCCCGCAAACCCGCAACCGGTCCGGTCCAGGGTGTTTGAATGCCGCATGAATTTTGGGTTCGCTCCGCCAACAACGTGCGTGGACCGTTCGCCGCGTCCGACTTACAACGCATGGCGCGTGACGGACAACTACAACCGACCGACGAGATCAGCCGCGACCAATCTCGTTGGAAACCGGCGGAAGAAATCCGCGGCCTTCAATTTTCTACGCCCACACAACAGCGTGCCCCTGTTGCCAGCCCCCAACGCAATTCGCTTCTCATCGGTTTGGGGACCGCTTTACTGATCGCACTGACAATCGCCACCGGCATGGCCGTTGCATCGGCGGGACCGTTGCAGACCAGCGTCGTTGTGTTGTTGTTCGCAGTCATGGTCGGACTTGGCTACTCCGCAACGAACATTGGCTGGATGTCCGCAGGACTCTACGGGGTTCTGGTGACCGGGTTCGGGGCGTTCGTGCTGGCGGATCGATTCTCCACGTACACCGGGCCATTGGCTGTCGGTCTGATTGTCGCGGGATTGGTCGTGCTTGCGTGGAAACTGATCGCCATCGGCCTCGGCCACGACTACCAAGATGCGACGATCACTCAACAAGACCTCGGCCATTTCACATCCACTCGGCTCAGCGAACGCGAACTTCGTCGTGTGCAGAAGACGCTCGGCGGGGCACCGACCGGGACAAACCCCAAACGTGTTCGTGTGCGACTCGATCCCGATGATTTGCTCCGTACCGAAGACACATTCACCGAATCGTTCGAAAAGGAAACCAAACGCAGCCTACCAGCACTCGGTATCAGCTTGGCCGCCCACGCTCTTTTGCTCGGCATTCTTTGGCTATTCAAGATCAGTTTGCTCGATCAAACACGAATCGAGATCAAGGGCGGATGGATCACCGAACGCGAACAAACCGATGTGGTCGTCGAACCCAAAGAAACAGGGACTGTGGAGCTCAAGGGACTCGATTTCAATGCCAATGCGACCTCCCCACCCACCAGAAACCCATCGCAAAAATTGGATGATGAGTCGAAACTCTCAAGTTCAACTCCGGCACTGGCCAACGTCAAGGAATTGCTCGCACAACGCTCGGAGGACAAACGCCGCGAAACGCTCGCAAAATTTGAAGGAGCCGAACGCATCGACGAAGCGGTGACGGCCGGTCTGAACTGGTTGAAACGCCATCAGCAACCTGAAGGAAATTGGCAGCTCCATACCGGGTACCCGAACGCAAGCGAAGTCGTGCTGAAAACCGATACCGGTGCGACTGCGTTAGCACTTCTCGCATTCCTGGGCCATGGTCAAACTCATGTGAACGCCGATGATGAATCCACACGCGATGCCGTGGCACGAGGCTTGAATTGGCTGATCGATACGCAAAAGCCAAACGGCGATTTTCACGACTGGGACGAACTCGGTCGTCAAACCGCTTACTACGCGCACTCGCAGGCATTAATCGCAATTTGCGAAGCCTACGCGATGACCGGCGACCGAAAACTCATCGATCCAGCCGAACGGGGCATTCGCTTTCTGCTGGAAAGTCAGCAACCGATCGAAGGGGGATGGAAGTATCAGCCGCAGGATGAACAATCGGTCGGGGATTTGTCCGTCACTGGTTGGGCACTGATGGCACTACACACCGCTCGCGTGGCAAACTTGCGTGTGCCGTCCGAACCATTCCAAAGAGGACACAAGTTTCTGGATTTAGTGCAACTCGAAGACGGGGCACGGTACAAGTACGAACCGCGACCCGGGTGGGATGCGACTTATGCAATGACCGGAGCAGGGCTGCTTTGTCGCCAGTACTTCGGCTGGACGCAGAAAGAACCGGCACTTGGCAGCGGCGTCGACTACTTGCTCTCACCACCGAACGAACCGGTGTGGACCGGGGGCAAACGAAATGTTTATTCGTGGTATTACACGGGCCAAGTGCTACACAACTTAAACGACGACCGCTTCACAGAATGGTACCAACGGACGGCGACGGAGATTCTCGACCATCAGTTTACTGGTGGCGGTCGTGCGACGCGGGGCAGTTGGTCACCGATCCCCGCGGGCGATCCTTACGAGTACGGCGAAAAGGCCGGTCGGTTATATCTGACTGTGATGTGTCTGCTCATCCTCGAAACACCATACCGACACGTTTCGTTGAACGCCTCGATGTGAAGACCGACAGCATGGACATTCGCCACCTAAAGATCGATATGTAGGTGGGCACTGTGGCCATGCCGGCGATAGGGACGCCAGCGACGAGGCGGATGATGGCAGAATGGCGGCGGGTGGACGACGATCGGTACCGGGTGTGGTTCGACAACGATAACTTCCGGGCTATGGATCGGCGGTGGTGGCAGGACGGTGGTCGTCGTGACCGGTGTGATCGGCGGTCCGCCCGCTTGCATGGTCGCGATGACCGCATCGGAAACGCCGCTGTTCTTCAGCCAAATGAGAGCGTTTGGACTGGTATCGAACTGCCCGCCGCGGGTGCGAATCGCGTTGATAATCACGTCCTGGCTAAGACCATTTTGCGTCATTGTCACAACGTCGGCGTTTGTCACAGCCCGCGCCGCGACCTGTTGTTGTTCCATTTGATAGGCGTGCGCCCAAGCCGCATCACGTTGACGGGCACTGTCTTCAGCGTTTCCAACCAACGCTCCGCTGAGCGCACCGGCTGCAGCTCCAATCAACGCCCCATTGCCCGCGTTGCCGCTTGCACTACCGATGATTGCCCCCGTCGTCGCCCCCAGACCGGAGCCAAACAAAGCTCCGTTCCCGGTCGACGTGGCACAGCCTGCCATCGGTAGAGTGGCAAGAATGGCTAAAATGGTGAATATCCATCGTGTCCGCATGGCGTTTCGTCCATGAAACAATGCCCGCGCGTCGTTCTAGTGAAGCGCGGGATATTAATTCTTCGTGACGACCGTGTCACCCCCGAATTCTTTCGGCAATGGCACGCGAAACCACGATCGAAAAAACAGCATCATCACAAAAAAAGCCGCCTCGTAAGTCACGAAGCGGCTTGTGTTTGATCAATATCGGACAGGTTTAGACCGTTCGGCTAGCGAGTCGGTTGAAGCCACCGATCGGATCGAAGAAGAACAATTCGTCTTCGGCTCCGCCGTTGAAGTTCAGACCAATTACAATTTGGAACGTTCCACCATTGATCGCCCCAGCGGCGACGCCGTTGGTTTCCAGGCCGTAGCTGATGCCGTTGGTGTTATCGACGAAGGCAGCTCGGTTCCGTCCGGTTTGTGGGTTCCAGAAGAACAAGTCGTCGTCGCCATCACCGTCGTAGTCGGCCACCGTCAGCTCGATGAAGTCATTGCCATTGAGTGCACCAGCACTGATGACGTTGGTCATCACCGTATCTTGGATAACCGGCGATCCCAGCCCGCCGGATTGAACCAGCGTGACATGACGGTTCTTACCAGTGGTTCGGTTCCAGAAGAACAAGTCGTCCAGTCCTGTTCCGTTGAAGTTGCCAGTGACGACGGTATCGAAATCGTTACCGTTGATCGCCGCCGGGTCGACAAAGTTCGTTTGAACGGCTGCTTGCGTCGGTGATGGGCTTGTGGAGTTGAAGGCCACAATACGGTTCTTACCGGTCGTTCGGTTCCAGAAGAACAGATCGTCACCGTCATTCGCAGCAGACACCAAGAAGTTGCCGGATGTCACATTCGTGAAGTCGTTGCCGTTGATGGCGGTTTGATCCACGATGTTCGTATCGACTTTCAGCACACCAGGTCCTTGGAAGGTCACCATGCGGTTCTTCCCGGTGAGCGGATTGTAGAAGAACAGGTCGGTAAAGCCGGCTGCTCCGCCAAAGTCACCCGCGACGAGTTGCGTGAAGTCGTTACCGTTCAAGGCCGTCGGATCGATGGCGTTCGTCAGATTCGTGAATCCGGCAACGCCGTTCATCACGAAGCGGTTGGCCCCGGTGAGCGGATTGTAGAAGAACAAGTCTTCGCCGCCATCACCACCGTCGAAGTTACCTTGAACCACTTGTGGGAACCCGTTGATCGCAAACCGATCGATCGGTTGATCGGTCACGACGGCTTCCGGTCGCGACAGAACTGTCAGACGGAAGGTGTCGGTGGCGGTTTCATTAGTCGTCGTGGCAGTCACTGTGATGTCTGCGGTTCCGATGAAGTTCGGAGCCGGATCGAGGACGATCCGATTTTCCGTCACCGTCACCGTGACTTGGTTGTTGTTGCTCACAGCAGTGTAGGTGATGATTTCACCCGTCGCATCCGTTCGTGGGAGAGTGATTTCACGAATGTCTTCCGTGGTCAACATGCTTTGGTTCGGAATCTGAATCAGTTCCGCAAGCGTGGTGTCACGGTCGAGAATCGTACCCACTCCGATACCATCAATGATGCCGGCGTTCATGGCGTCGCTGAGGACGAGTTCGAAGTCTTCGAACAATTCGTCCACATCGTCGATCTTGATCGGCACCCGCACGATTTGGCCTGCAGCGTCCGCATCCGTGAAGGTCAGCATGCCGCTGGTGGACTGGTAGTCCAAACCGGCGTTTGCGGAACCGTCTCGTGTTTGGAAGCGAACCGAGGAGGTTTCGCCAGGCAGCGGAAGCTCGGTCATCGTGACGAGGAACTCGGCGAAGTTAACTTGGCCTTCGACAACTGTCACGTCGTTGACCATGAACTTCGGCGAATCATCGTCGAGGATTGTGCCCGTCGCTTCCCCATCGAGCAAGATTGCGGAAACCGCCGGTGGGTTCGGGATGTTCGGATCGTTCGGTCCCGGCAGCGTTAAGAGCATCGTAAACTCTTCGTCGCCTTCGCGGATATCGTCGTTGGTAATCGTCACTGAAATCGTTTGCGAGTCCGGTCCGACACCTTCGAGGAATTCCAATCGACCCATCACTGGAGTGTAATCCGATTCTGTTGCCGTTCCCGGAACCGTTTCGTAATCGACGTAGTAGTCGCCGGTCGCGGGACGGTTGAGCAACGTCACGGTGAAGACAGCCGTTGCCGGTGTGTTCGGATCGTCGCCTTCGATCACCGTAACATCGCTGATGGTGAACGATGGGGTGTCGTCATCGATGATCGTCCCGGAGACCACAACTTGATTGTTGAGCCCGCCGACCAAATTCGCCGAACCGGGGTTCTGCAGGGACATAATCAGCGAGAACGTTTCCGAAGGCCCTTCGGCGATATCGTCTCCGAAGACTTTGACGCGAACGTTGTAGGTTCCCGCTGCGGTCACGGTGATCATCGCGTCTTGCAGTTGGAAGTCGGCGTTCGCAGCTGGGAAGCCGGTAGCCGTTCCGTCAACCGTTTGGAAGTTCAACTGGAACGGTGCGACAACTTCGCCTTGCACTTCCACGCGGAAGTCGAGGAAGCGGTCTTCACCGTCAGCACCTTCGATGACCGTTGCCGAGAACAGCGAGACCGTTGGCTCGTTGTCGGTAATGGTTCCCGTCGCTACTCCATCCGCAACTCCGATCGTTCCCGGCAAGGTTCCAGTGATTTGGCCGGAACCGTCGGTCGACACTCGGCGAGCGTTCGAGAGCACCAAGTTGAACCGTTCGGCGGATTCGACGAGTGAATCGTCCAACAGTTCCACGCGAATCGGTACAACCAAGTTCGACACGTTCGATGCATCGATCGGACTCAATTCCCGCGTCGAGCCACCCGAGTGAATGAACACGCGGTAGGAATCGCTATCCACGTCGTACTTGAGAACCAAGGTGCCCGAAACAGCGGAGTAATCAGCCCCGGCGGTTGCAGCGTCGGTCGCCATCAGGTCTTCGGTCGCGAAATCGACGGCCACACTGGCTTTCGGGTCATCGAGCAACGCAACTTGGAAGATGATTTCGCCACTGTTCTCCGGAGCTGTCGGATCGCTCACGCCAACCGGGAAGGAGAACTTCGGATCGTCATCGATAATCGTTCCCAATCCGACTTGGTCGGCCGGGTTGACGAATCGAGCGTTGACCGGGTTACTCAGCATAACCTGGAACGTTTCGTCGTCTTCGATCAGCGAGTCACCGATGATCGGAATCGTGATGGTTTGCGTCGTCTCACCTGGGTTGAACGTCACGGTCCCCGTGATCGCTCGGAAGTCGACGCCCGCTGTTGCCGCGGTCATGCCACCATTCGGATCGACCATTGCTTGGTACTGAACCGAGACGGTCGAAGCGGACGGCGAACTAAGAGTCACGGTGAAGTTGGCCAACGATTCGCCGAAGTCGCCTTCGGTAATCATCGGAGCATCACTGATGGTCAAGCCCCCGGCTTGCAGTTGGATCGTGAATTGAACCGACCCGTCACCTTGGTTGCCGACGAGCGGGTTGCCAGCTTCGTCACGAATGCCGGTGGCCGCTCCGGTACCATCGACCGAGTTGTCGATCAGGATCGTGTAGGTTCCGAACGGATACAGTCCCGCAACTGGAGCCAACGTGACTTCGTTGGTGTTCGAGTTGTAGAAGAACAGGTAGTCCGCCGTGAGTGCCAGCGTGCGTGGTCCGGTGCCATCGTTGAAGATGACGGTGAACCGATCGGAGGTCACGCTGTCGTCGTCAATCCCGATGCCGAGATCATTGAACTTGATAACGAATCGTCGTTGGGCCGGGTTGTCCAAGCGGACGACGGTATCAGCCGGATCAAGGTCCAACGGATCGTTGCCGTTGTCATCTGGATCGATCAGTTCGACGGTCGGTCCGTTGAAGTCGGCTCGTTCGACAGCACCGCGGTCTTTGATGATTTCCTCGGTCCCGCCGCTGAACGGTGGGTTTTGCTGAGGATCATCGACTCGGGTCTGCCCGAAGCGGTCGATATCGGGAGCCAAGATCGTCGATTCCGGAATCCCCAAAGCATTCGCGAAGGACGTGATGCTGGCTCGGTCCGGCAGCGAGTTGGTGGCACTGTCGATCGCCGGTGAACCGTCGGCAGGATAGAAGTTGTTGGTCGATGGATCGACAAACAACTGCTGGGCCGGATCGGCGACGATGTCTTGCGTGCCGACAACGGTGTTCGGTCCGAAGATCGCCCCGCCGATGCTCGCGTTGTTGCCGTTGTTGCTATACAGGTTGAACCCGGTCACGGTGTTAGCCGCGTTCGAAGATGCGTCGACAACAATCCCGGTGGTCAAGTTCGCCAAGATGTTGTTGAGAATCGTCGGGCTGGCGTTGTTACTAACGCTGATCCCGGTTCCGGCAGGAGTTTCACCACCGTAGATCGTGTTGTTGATCACTCGGGCGAACGGCACCACGGCGTCTCCGACGTTGCCCGCGTTCGCATTCCCCGAGAGTGAAATCCCGGACTGACCGAAGGTCGCGACAACGTTGTTGACGATCTTCACCCCAGGAACGAGGTTCTGCGTGTTCTGTGGCGAGAAGTTGATCGGCACACCCATCGCCCCTTGCGGGCCAGCGTCGACCGAAATGCCGGTGTTCAGGGTATCGGTGATCTTGTTCTGCGAGATGACGAGTTGTCCCTGCTCACGTTCCAGGTTCGCGTCACCTTTGCCGGTGTTCACGATGTAGGACAGCGGGCTTTGTTTCTCGCCGATGTTCGCACCCGTTCCGGCATCGGTGTTCGCGACGAACACCGCGTAGTTCGGGCCAGTGCCTTCCTTGAAGCGTCCCGAGACCGTTCGGGTATCTCCCGTAATCGGATGCTCGAACTCGAACGTTACAATCGTATCGATGAGTTCCGGTCCGATTGGCAGACCAGTGATGAACGGAATACCGAAGTTGAATTCTTCACCAGCTTCGAACGGGTTGGAATCGAGGATGTCGATCGTCGCTGTCGTTCCGGTCGCGTCGACCTGCACTTGTGGCGAAGGCAAGTTGATCGGCGAAGTCGTGCCGCGAATCGACAAGCTGGTTGCAGACGGATCGAAGAGCGGAGCGGTCAGACCAAGTTCGTTGCTACGAAGTCGTGCTTCGGTGAGATCGAACGTGATCGACGTAATCCATTCTCCGGTCGGCGAATCGTTCGTGAAGGTGAACAAGTCAGCCAAGAATTGCTCATACTGTGACGTTCCGAATCCGGACTCGAACAACGGAACCCCAAGCGGGCCGGGATCGAGGTTCGAGGCGAACGAGTCGTCACGAATCCCACGATTGACCGCACCCGTTACACCACGAGTCAGGTCGATGTTCACTCCGTTCGGAGCGAAGAAGTCGACCGCACCGAACAGATTGACTCGGTTGCTAGTGCTGGAAGAGGCACTTGCGTCGGTTCCATCATCGATACCGGCGACCACGTCCAGCAAGACTGGATCAAGCGGGTTGAGCGGTTGCGGGTTCGGATTCGATTTCGACACTCGGTTGATTGCATCGCGAATCGCAGCAGCAATCTGGTTCGCTCGGTCGTCCACGAAGAACGGAACCGCAACGTGTCCTGGTCGGACACTGCTACCACCGGTAATTCGGCCGGCTGGTCCGTTCATATCGGGAACCGGCTGGAAGGATTCGTTGAGAACGACCACGCCATTCACATCGCGGAAGAGCACTTGCGTGCCGACGATGTTCTGCCCCGTGACGGTTTCTTCGCCGTTGTTCGGATCGCCGTCGTTGAAGTCGACGTCGAGACCGAAGGAAACGGTTTCACCCGGTTCGAAGTTGCTGAACGACACCCGCATGACTCGTCCGACACCGTCCAAGAAGATCGGTGTCGAGTTGATTCCCGTCAAACTGCCGCCCGAGGAAACCGTGAGTGGAACATCGTTGATGTCGAAGACAAGGCCGTTGGGCAAGGTCAAGTCGACCGTCGCGATGTTGGTGTCACCGGTATTCGTTAGCGTGAACAGGCTACCGTTGCCGAGCGTGTTGCCACGGGCCAATTCGGCGGCGAGTGCGGTTTGTGCAAACTCGAACGTGAAGGTGTTCACGCCATCGCTCACCCGGAACGTTTGCCCTTCGGCAATTTCCGCTCCACGTGGTGCAACGATGGTAACATCCGATCCGGTTTGCAGATCCTTGATGTCGATCGTGAAGTCCAACGTCGAATCGTAGTTGGTGTTGCTGTTCTTCTGCTGGAAGATTTCGAAGGCATCGTCACGACGATCGATGTCGAATTCGGTCGCTCGTCGAATTTCGAGTTGGTACAACCCAGTTTCGATTTGGCTTGCGGCCGTTGTCGTGAAGGTGGTGTTCTGGGCCTGCGAGTAAACGTCGGTCCCGGTGACATACTCACCTCGGCCGGCGAAGCCGATGATGATGTCGTCGATGTAAACGCCTTCGAATCCGTTGTTCTCAAGACCTTTGCTATTGGCCCGCGAGCCGAAGCTATCGCCAGGCATTGCAACGCCGAGTTCACCGCCGATGATCGGCAACAATTGATTACTGAAGACGTCTCCGCCTTCGGTGCGATTGATCTCGGTCAATCCCAGTGGACCGGCGTCAGTGACGTCGAGACCGATAATGCGAATGACTTCGCGGTAATTCTTGAAGACTGACTCGCGGAAGTACGCATCGGCATTTTGATCGGTGAAGACATTGACCAAGGCATCTTTGATCTGCGTCGCCACGTCAGAGAACGCTGGGTTCTCGGCTCCCAGGCCGTCGAAGTTGACGGAAGTTCCGTTGAACCCAATGAAGTTCGTCCCTGGTACCGTATCGTCAAACCGGTTCATACCGGAGTGAATCCGGATGCGGTTATTGCTGCCGAGGAAGCCTGCTTGCCCTTCCACAGCAATCTGAGTGGAATTGACGGTCACATCGATCGCGTCGGCGACCGAGAAGAGGTTGACACGCTGTGGCTGATCGAGTTCGTCGTTCACGACCAAGTCATTGCCGAACGTTGCCCGGACAACATCGCGGAAGGCCCGAGCAACTTCTTGAGCGGTATCGGTCTTGCTGTACTCGACTGGGACGTTCGCCCCGGTGTAGTTGGCAGCATCTTGGGTAAACTCGAACGTGAAGTTCTGCACATCGTTGACGACGATGGTGTCACCGTCGTTAACTCGCGACCCAGTCGGGAAGATAACGGTGAAGTCATTGTCGAATTCGAACGTGCCATTCACAGCCGACGGATCGTTCGGTTCGACTTCGGCAATCGTGTTCGGGCCAGCGTTGGTTGGGTGATTGTCCAACGACATGTGCAAGGTGTAGACACCGCCATTCGGAGGAGTTGCCCCTGTCACAAAGCCGCCACCGTCGAAGGAATTGAACGCCCCCACGCCAAGGTAATAAGTCCCGGCTGCTGGGAAGGTGAAGTTCTGAATCAATGATGCGAGACCAGTTCCACCACCGTCCGAATTATTGTCGTCATTGAAGGCGAGCAGGTTACCCGCGGCATCGTAGAGGAAGAGTTCAGTGTCGAAGGAGTTGCCATCGATATCGAACGTTCCAACGTCCCCGGCATTGGCGACACTGAAGCGATAGTAATCGAACGTGCCGTTGCCGGTCCCGTTGATCGTGATATGCGGACGAGTCGTCGAATCGAGAACATCTGGGTTGTTCGACGTGTTCCAGCCGGCGTTGTCCACGTTCTGAGCCGATGTCAGAATCTGCAGCGGAGTCGGCGAATTTACAGTTCCAGCACCTGCGATCGTGAAGGTTTCACCGTTGGTGATTTGCCAACCATTGACCGCTCGCAATTCCTCACCGACGGAGTCAATCACACCGGTCGCCATCGAACCGAAGGTGCTAAAGTCCATCCGCAAACGGAGGTTCTCACGTCCGGCAAATGGGCTCAGATCGACTTTGACTTGTCGCCAAGCTCGTTGCGATTCGATGTCGAAGGTTTGCTGAACGTCGAACGGGGAAACGTTGTTGAGTTCGTCTGCGGTTTCAACATCGAACTCATCGTATTCGTTGTTTGTCGTCAACAGCTCCCATTGACCGGAGTCGTCGGTGATGAAAACTCGGAACGAGTCGAGCATCAACTGATCGAGTGCGAACGGGTCGTACTGTTGATTTTCGGTGTCCAGGAAGTAGTTGAAGTACAACGCGGGTTGATCGAGTGCGGAGTAACCCGTGAGATCGAACGTGTTGGTTTCAACGGTCCCGTATGCCCCACCGGCGAAGCTGTAGCTGCTGTCGTCATCGACACCGAACATCAGCGTGCTGCCACCTGCCGTGGCGACGTCACCATTGAGTGACTCTGGATTCCGCGGGTCGTAGCGGTCTGTGGCTCCATTGTCGAACGCACGGCGACGATCGAATGTTGTATCGACACCATGTCCAGGATCGAACGCGCGATCGGGGTCATTATCGAGGTGCCAGAGGTTCTCCGTGAGGTTTGAGAACACCAAGCCTTCGATACCCGAGATTCCGAGATCGACGCTGGTCTGTGCATTGACGAAGATCGGCAACAAGTCGGTCGGCACTTCGACGGTCGGCGTCAGCGGGTTGTCGCCAATCGCAATCGCGTACAGTCTGCCAGATGCACTTGTGGCGAACAAGACGTCTTCGTACGCACCGTTTTCAGTGCGTTCCGGACCGCCAGTCAAACCAGTGAAGGTAATCCCGCTTGGTTCGAACTGAGAAGTTACTAAGCCGATATAAGTCAGGCTGGCCGAGAGTTCGCCACCCGGATTGTTTACCGAGTACAAACCGCCACGGTCAGTCACAACGTAGAGCGTACCGTTGGTAACAGACGCCCCGGTGATGGTTCCCCCTGGTGCCACACCGCTGAAGATGAACGGTCCTGGTGGAACGTCTCCGGTGTCATCGGTCAGAGCACGCACGAAGGTCGCGTCTGGCGGAGTGCCAGGTGAGTTATCGGAGACGGCAACAGCGGCACTTCCTAGAGCGAAGGCGTTAACGCCGGTCGCCCCGGACTGCGAATTGATCGCAGTAACCATGCGGTCGCGAATTTGCGTAGCCGTATCGTTGATCAGGTAATCGACCGGCTCATCAGAACTTGGATCGATGCCACCAAAGTCCGTGGCGACAAGGTAGTTTCCAGCTCCGTTCGGGAAGATTGCGTTCGCAAACGGAGAGCCAGGATTTGACGGATCAATAATGTTGAATAGCGTGCCTTCGCCGCCGGCGGCAAATCGCCCATCGTTTCCAGGGGCCAATGCCGTCGAGATAGCTGCGATCAATTCGGCCGAAGTGAAGGTTTCTTCAACCGGAATTCGTGCGGCTTGAACCGCGAACGTTCCGTTGGTGCCTTCGCGGGTGAATGCACCTGCTCCAGCACGGACGTTGGCATCACCATCCGGAGCTCCGGCTTGTGGGATCAGGTTGATTCGAGTCTCGTTGCCTAGGTCTCGAACAGCCTGCAGACTTGAAGCAAACTCTGTCTGAGCGTTGATCTGAGCAACTAAGAAGTCCGTCAGCTGACCGGCGTTCAACCCACCGACAGCGGCGCGATCGATGACGACTCGTCGGTCGACTGTGGCCGGTGGCTGTCCAAGATTATTCGTATCGGCGACGAACTCGAAGCGGAGTGTCGTCCGGTTGTTGGCTGGTCCGCCCGTGATATCGAAGAAATCGTTCTCGTTGATTTGGCTACCGTTGGCAGTCACAACCAGCAGGGCACCAGTGTCGAACTCGATGAAGCCACGAGCGTACTGAATCAGATCGCCGTCTTCCACACTCACGTTCGCTTGCGGGTTCAGGCTGACATTGAACAGCGTTCCGAGATTCATCTCGTAGGTCGTATTTGTGCCGACGCCGTTATTGGTGGTGAAGATGTCACCATCTTCGATCAGCAAATTCGTTCCGGTCACGGGGTTGACGTTGGCCGCTTCAGGAACGATGAGAACGTCGTCTCCGCTACCGCCGGTGTCCGTATCGAGAATACCGCGTTCGCGAATGTTCGTACCGGCTGGTTGTCCCAGGCTGTTGGCAGGTCGTGTCGTACCGCTGGCGGCACCGGCGGATGTGAACTGATACAACACGTTCTCAATGCCACGGTTGTTCCGTTGACCGATCGCGAAGTAACCATCGTTCGGTCCACCCGGTCGCTCGTTGTCGTTCAGACCGACATCCCGACTTTCGGTCGGCGTAATCGCTGTCCACGTGAAGCCGACACCGGCACCGTTATTCGAACGCGTGTTGTCGGCTTCGTAGGTTTGAATCCCCGCGTTGGTGTTGGTCGAGGAAATAATATCGTTGAACTGCGAATTATCGTCGTTGGCGATGTTCGTGGTATCGATGCGGTAGAAGTTACCGGTGTTACTATCGTTCGGAGCACCGCCACCACCATGGCTATCCAAACTGATCAGGTCGCCGGTAACCATATCGATGGTCAAGTCTTCGAACCGGTCACCGACTTCACCGACCACGACCTGAGTTGCCCCCGTGAACGGGTTGACGACATAGAAGTCGGTCGTGTTACCGCCGAAGTTCTGAGCGACGAACAAACTCACGTCACCCAAGTGCCATGGCACGATCGAACTTCCGAGTTCGATTTCACCGTCACGGGTATCGACGAGTTGGGTCAACTCGGAATTGCGTTGGTCGGTTTGATCGCCTTGGGCGACAAAGTTCGAGAAGAACGAACTGTCTTCGTCTCCGTCTGGCAACGTATAAGAACCGCTGCCATCGATATGGTCTTCGACGATCCGATCGACAGCCAGGTTCGGCTCAAGTCGAGTCAGCGGGAATGGAGAGTTCGCATCGGTGAACTGTGTGAGCACCTGCGGCACACTGGGGCGACGCGTGAAGTCCGTTTGGTCTGTAAAGTCGGTTGCGACCGCAACGATGTAGTCGCCCTGCGGTAACTCGACTGGACCGAGGAACGGATCCGTGGAGCTGTTTGTACCACGCGTGAGATCGTCGGTGTCTGCTCCGTTCAATGGAGCCGGAACGTCAGCGGCATTCCGTGAATCTTGCGACATCAACACCAATCGACCGGTGTCGTCGAACACGAACAGCGTGACATTCCCACCCGCAAAACCTTCGGCGTAGTCGATATCGAAGGTGACAGCGTGGCGTTCGAATTCTCCACCATCGAACGTTGGGTCGATGTCTTGGTAATCTACGGTGAAGCGGTAGAAGTCGACGTCCGCGTCGTTCGGCAGAATTCCAGCGACCGAGAGCGTTCCCCGATTCGTCGCAAGCAGGTTACCCAGGGCATCAGCGTTGCCGAACGTGTCGTTCGTTTCTGCTCCGTCGAGACCGCTTTCGCCAGCTTCACCGGCCAACGGCGAGTTCTTCGGCAAACCGCTGATTTCGATCCCATCGGTCGAGTACCGCATGTCAGCGAACCGCACGGTCGAACCGGCTTGCTCATCGCGTTGTTGCAGACGAATTTGAAGCTCGTATTCGCCCGACGTGTACTCTCCATTCGCTGGAGTTCCACGGCTGCTGACCCGCACGTAGTAGATGTTGTCGCTACCGGCGATACCCGGCAGAATGACCCGCATCCCGGCGTCTTTGGGATTCGTGCCGTAGAAGTCGCCACCGTCGCGGGCGTCTTTGATGAGCGGCAAAGCCCGGGCACCGGCACGGGGATTGCCCAAGCGGTCAACGTTCAATACGTTGTTGCTGTCGGAGCTTGCAATCACCACACCAGCGGAGTTCATCAATTCGACGAATGTGTCGAGCGAGGAATCCGTACGATCGATGTCGATCCAAACTTCGGTTCCGGTTTCCGCGATGAAGCTGTAGGTATCGCGGTCATCGTTGCCGTCGGGGTTGATGATTCCGTGAATCTCGAAGCCGGCTCGGTTGTTCGCATCGGACCCTTTCGTCCCGTTGCTAGCCAGCAATCCGAGTGGCTCGGCGAGTGTCCGTTGAGCGTTCGTATCGGGACCGACACCACCCCCACGTTCGGCTTCGAGGACAATGTCCACGTTCCGATCGTTGGCGTACTGATTGAAGCGAATGCTTCGCCAATCCCCGGCAGACGGATCGGCCCCGTCAGACGGTGGCGTAAACGCATCTTGTGCGATAACTTCCAGGAAACTCGTGATCGTAGCCGTCGTCGATGCCGGATCGACAGTCCAAGAGAAAGCCGTGGTCACGTCGTTCGGACCGAAGACGCTTCCCAAAACCGGATCAACGATCGCCGGCAAGTCGTTTGTGTCGATCGTGCCGTTGATGGAGAACTGCGAGCCACCTGTGAGGATGGTATCTTGCAGGTCAGAGAACTGATCGGCAGCGAAACCATCGTAGGTCGCGTTTTCGAGCAGACCGGTCGTCGCTTGATAGATTCCACCCTGACTAAAACCGACACGTTCGGCTTGGTTGAGAGTGAAGGCCCGGAAGTCAGAGTCGCCGGGTGTCCCCTGTAGCCGCAGCACGTCGCCAGAGATTCCGAGAACGTCTTCGTCCAAGTAGTTGATGAATCGCAGATTCCCCAAAGCTTGATCACTGTCGAACGTGATCGTGTTTATCATCCGCTCGCTACCGTTTGCGAAGCTAGAAGTCACAGTCCAGCGAATCAAGCCGTTCTCACCATCGAAGGTTCCTTGGCTTCGTACGGTATCCGGAGCGATCAGCGTCGGTTGCACCGTGATGGTGGACGTGCTCAGATCGATCGCACTTCCGTTGATCCCGACATCGACATAATTAAGGAACTCAAAGACGAAGTCCGCCGCCGCAAAGACTTGGCTAGCACCTTGGGCTGTGACTTGGCTGATGTTCCCGAGCGGAATGGCACCGGCATTACCGATTTCTGCAGCGAAGTAGCCAACGTCGGTTGCGAGAATATCGTTGTCGATGATCAGGCCACGGTTCACTTCCGGTCCGATGGTCGGTCCGGCGGTCCCGGCATCTTCGCGGTCACCGTTGGTGTCACGGTTCGGGAAACCATCTGGACGGAAACCAGCGGACACCGAGTCGTCATTCAGCGAGGTCAACACAACCGGGAACCCGGGAGCCCCGACGATTTGCACCGTACCGCCGATGCGGTCGTCAATGTCGAGCGGTTCACCATCAGCAGTGAAACCAGCAGTCGGGCCAAGCAATTTCACAACAAGGCTCGATGTCGCACTACTTTGCAGCAACAGACTGCCGAACGTGTGCATGTTCGTCGTGCGGATTTCGTCACGAACGACGTGGGCAATGTCGGTATCGTCCCACACGGTATCGGTCGTGATGACCGAAGGTGCGATGTTCGGATCGGAGAAGGCCAAACCTTCCGTACCACGAACTTCCATGCCGTTTGTTACGTCGATTCCGGCAGTAGCATCGTCGCGACCATCGATTCGGTTCAAGCGAACCAACGGACCGCGGTTGTTCGCAAACTGCGTGAACAACGACCGTTCTTCAGCTCCCGAGAACGCAAAACCAGTGACGTTGCCGGTATCGTCGATGGTGTCAGCAATCAAAGCGTTAGCGTTAATGCTGATGGTGTTGCCGTCGTTATCACGGAACTCGTTGTTCATGATAATCGGCTGAGCACCGCGAACGAAGATCGTCGCTTCGGAGTTCTCCCCGCGACCATTGCGGTCGAGGTCCGTACCAGCAGGGCCGGTGCCATCAGCGTTCAAGCGGAAGTCGCTATTAACGACACGCACTTGGGCTTGATGGATTTCCATCGGGTTGAATTCGGCGAAGTCACCTTCGGTGGGTGAACCACCACCAGCGTAGGAGACACGCACGTTGTTGAAAGAACCCGAACTGGTTGCATTGAACACAATGCCCGCCCAGTCACCAGGAGCCGCGGTTCCACGGGCTGCACCGGGAATCACGACTGGAGGTGATCCGCCGCCCGTGTCGATCACGTGCGTCCCGAGTGCACCCACAAGCTGCTGAATATGGAATTGAGTCGCGTTATTCGCCTGCGCGTTTTGACCACTCAACGAGAACTCGCGGTCGATAATACGATCACTGTTCGGCAGATCGATCGCACCGGTCCCCATGATCGGCGGTTTGCCGGTTGGAGTGACGACACCTGCTTTATTGATGTGGTCCAGCGAGACGGTATGACCGATCTCGTGCGAAGTCGTGCCGGCAATCGCGTTTGTCGTTGCAAACAGGTCGCTTTGGACCCCTGCGAGTGTGGAAACGATGTCCGTAAAGACGGTCGCCACGACATCGCCCGTTTGAATACCGAAGCTCGGGCCAGCACCGCCGGCGTTCCGGACAACCGACCCACCGGCGACACCCAACGGACCATTGAACGCCGGACCGGAAACACCGGTTCCAATTTGAATGTAGTAATACTCGGTGACTCCAACCGGTGCCGTGCCGATGTCGCCGATGATGAAGTCAATGACTAAATCTTCACCAACAGGGATCGGTGTCGTTCCCTGCGGAATGCCGAAGTAGTCGAACTCGACTGCCGCCAAAACCGATTGAGCAATCGTGTCGAAGTCGGCCGGAGTGAATCCGAACGCGGCCAGATCGATTGCGTCGACGACGTTGTTGAAAATGTCCGAACTGGTGGCCTCGCCGACTTCTTTGAAGTCCAGCACGAACGTGAGAATGTCGTCACCAGGACGAGCATCCGCTCGTCCGAAGTTCGAAGGCGTCTTTGTGCTATATCGCGAGTGTCCGGTGACGGCTTCATACGCTTCAAACTCTTCCTTCGTCGTGCCCTCGAGCACGTCGGCGTGCATCGTCGGCAGGTCGGAAGAGCCGTCTTGGTCAAGGTCGCTGGAATCGTTGTTAGTATCGAAGGTACCGCTACCACCATAGGTATCATCGAAGATCGACGTGAAGATGATCGGGTTGTCGTCGGTCCCTTCGGCGATCACTTGGGCACCACCACGCTCGGCTTCGATGCGTGAGGAACCGAGTTTCACGATCACACCCGGATCAATGCTCAAACGACCGGAGAACCGTGGTCGCGTCACATTGTTGAACTCAACCACCCCACCCGGGTTGCCGGAGACAATGAGGTTCTGTGTGATCACGTGGGTGATGTCGGTATCGTCGAACTGCGCACCGACTTCCAACTCGTCCAACGCCTGATTGCCGGACTGGTTGATGCGAACGAACAACCCGTTGATCGTGTTGCGTTGAATCGTGTTGTCGTGGATGTCCGGACCGATCCGCCCCAGTGTGTCACTGAAGTTGTTCGGGTTGGCCGAGATCGCACTTCCGGCATTGTCGAAGATCGTGTTGTAGGACAATGTCGGCCGAGGACCGAAGCCACGGAACTCGCTGCCGGTGGGTACACTGTCCAGCGCGATCGCTTCATCTTGCGAGTAAGCGAACAACGTGATCGGATCGAAACTGGCCGATCCGGAACCGGTCGCCACCAAACCACCACCGAAGAGAATGACGGCGTGGTTCACGTAGTTCAGGAAGACCGCTTCGGCCTGTCCTGGGTTCATGGTGTTGAACGTCTGGAAGTTGTCAAAGTCGGAGTCTTCGCGGAAGACCAAACCGCCCCAGTCGTCGGGACGCACGTTCGGCCCGACACCGTCGCTATCGCCACCGAACAGGTCGTCACGGTACGACGTGAAGATGACGTCCTCATCAGTCGTCCCCAACACCTGCAGCGCCGCCCCTTCACGCGAGACCAACGCCGATTCCGAACCGACATCAATGTTGGCATTGCTCAGTTTGAAGATCGCACCGGCGTCGATCATCAAGGTCACACCTTCGGGGACCTCTAAGTTCGTCAACTGAGCACCCGCAACGGGGTTGCCATTGTTGTCCACACCGATGATGTAAGGCGTGTCGGAAACGTTTCCGCTCACGCGGACAATCGTATCGGGCTGGGCAACGGCGAACGCGTCGGCCAAGCTCTGGAACGGATTGCCGGCGGTTCCGTCACCCGCCTGCGTGTTCGTGACATCGACGTGAATCGTGTTCGTGCCGTCGTTGCCGCGGAACGAGAAACTAAATTCTCCACCGGCCACACCATCGGCATCGCCATCGAGCGGCGTCGGATTGCCGTCAGCATCGAGAATCGTTGCCGTATTAGACGGTTGCGGCGTGAAGCCCAAACGGAGTTCGTATTCTCCGTCGCTTCGTCCACCAAAACCACTGTTGCGGACACTCGGGTCGTAGTCGTCGTTGCCAGCGGCACTCACACCGATGTAGTACGTGCCGGCTTGCAACATGACTTCGATCAGCGAGTCTTTGCTGAAGTAGTCGTCGTTGCGTGCAAGCACATTTCCGTTGGCATCGAACAAGATCAGACTTGTGTTCAACAAGCTTGGTTCTGGTGTGCCGTCCGGTACGTTGTCGGCAGAGTTCTGATTGACCAAACGTTGGGCGAACGTTTGGGCATTCAACGTCCCGGTTGCCGAGAGATTGAACTGGTACAGATCGATATCGGTCGCATGACGTGGGTACAACCGTCGCAAGTGCGTGATGTCATGATCGCCGGGGAAGACCGGTTCGCCGATCGGGTTAGCTCCCTGCACACCGACGGTCTCTTCACCCATAATGGCGGCGAGTTCGAACGAACTGCCCAAACCGATCGCTTGGCCAATTCCTTCCATCGCTTGACGGAAGAAGAATCCGCCGTACTCGTTGTTGTCTTGGTTGAACGACTCGTTGCCGTCCATGATCAACAGACCGGTCGAGAACGGGTTGATCGCACCGTTGGTCTGTGCCAGCGGAATGACAGCGTACTCGACCTGATCCCCAGCTCGCGGCTCGATTTTCGTGACTTGCGGACCACCAGGGAACTGGCTGACGTTGATCTGACCAACGGCGATCGTCAACCCGTTGAATTCGGTCTCCACGAACTGAACACCAGCGTAATAGCTGAACAAGTCGAAGATTTCCCGAATGCGTTGTTTTTGCAGTTCGGAAATCGTGTTCTCTTGTTGAACACCACCTTGGTCGAAGCCATAGACCGTCTGGAAGTTGTACTTGATGACGGGAATTTGCTTTGGCACTTGCAGCGGTGTGCCGTCTTCGTTGAATTGCAAGTGATTCTGCGGCGTCACATCGCGGTGGCCTGGCTCATCATTGCCACCCGGTTCCGGCGGTAGCAGCACGAACGCATCTTGCGGCTCGATCAATGCATTGATCACGCGTCCCAGAGTTGGATCGAGCGCACCAAGATCCGTCGCGGTGTTGAAGCTAGAGTTGTCGTCGTTCGTTTCGTTGAACGGCGTAATCGTGGCTCCACCTTGGAAGTCCTGACCGATCCGCAGATTGTACAGCTCGCCGTCGATCGGTTGTGCAAATTGCAGCGAAACCGTGTTTGAGGACTCATAGAACAGCACATTCGACGGCAGAATCGTTCCACCGTTGATCGCGTCAACCAACCGATAATTTGAAGCGACCGTAGCCGTGATCGGATCGAGCGGATCGTTGGTGTTGAAGTACACATTGATCCGATCCCGTTGCGGGATGATCGCCCCATCGTCGAGTTCGACCCCGCTGCCCGTGACCGAAACTTCCGGCGAAAATGCATTGCCGACCAGCGAAACAATCCTACGATCGGTCGGGTCCTGAGTGACGGTCAACGCTTGCTCGGGGCCGACGAAATCATTGTTGAGTTTCGTTTCGATCGCGTTACGAATCCGAGTCGCGAGTGTGATCGGATCGTTGATAGCCGGGATCACAACGGCATTGGCATTGTTGGAGCCGTCGTTGTTTGTGTCGAACTCAAACTCGAAGAGTTGACCGGCAATTGTGACGAGCAATGTGTCGCCGTCTTGCACGGAATTTGGGTCGGTGACGCGAATCAGTGTTTCCCGAATGACCGGTTGCGGGACCACACCTTCGACTTTGGCGCCGAGATCCAACTCGAAGTTACGGACGAAGTCACTACCGTCTTGGAAGAGTTCGCCGTTCACGTTCGCCAGCGGACCGCCAGGCCCGACGAATGGCGACTCGGACGCCGGATCACCGATGATGATGATCTGGTAAAGATCGTCCGGCAGGTTTTCGGCGAACCGCACGATGACTTCGTTGCCCCGGTCGCCGATGCCGATGAATCCAGGCGTGACCACGATATCGTCGGGGTTGCCGGTGGTATCGTTGGCGTTATTAAACACCCCGTCAGCGCCAGCCCGAACGACGCGAATCCCGCCAAGGGTCGCCGCGTCAATCTCTTGGCCTTCGCTGAATTGAATGGTCAATTCGCGGAATTGCTCATCGAGCGTGGTGTTGTTCTCGATCGTCCCACCGGTATTGGGGGAAATCGTCACCACTTGTGGACCAGCGAGCAGAACTCGCTCCTCCAGTGACTCAACTGTGCCGACTCCCCGTTGGCGTTTACTGATAGGACGTCGTTTGCGACTTGGGCGGGGAGCACCCTTTCCACGAAACGCCAGTCGGGAATACACAGTGTCAAGCCAGTGCTTGATGAGCATCGTCGGAATCCTTGGTGGGTCTCTGAGCAATATCGATATGGAAAATTGGCCGGATGAATGGAATCCGACCCCGCAGGATACCGCTTACGCACGGAACCCGGGGCGAATCAATTGAATGGTTCAATCGGTTCTTAGGAAGAATATTTCATCTCGCGACACCCACCCCACAGGAATGATGGAAGCTGTTGCAGACTCAGAAACAACAACCCACATCAAGGAATTGGCTTCGCGAATGGATTTCTCAACACTTGGTGGTTCACTGACGAAACGGTCGCAGACACGTTGTTTTCGCCAGTGATGGCCATCGGCCTTTGCCGGAAGAATAGACGTTCACCGAAGAGATGAGCTTCTAAAGAATAGAACCGAAACGCCCTGCATTGCAGAATATTTCGAGCGACTTTCTCTCTTCACCGAACACCAACCCGAAGACAAACTATCTACGGATCTCTCCGGACTCGGACCAACTCTGCGAATCGTATGCCGAAATTGAAATTGAACTGTGGGAATGGCCACGAGTGTGTGTCCCACCGGACGCTCCCAATGCACGGCAACGCGCGGAATACAACATGAAAGCGAAAAATAGTCAGAAGACCACTTTCGGTTTCGGTAATCCTGCAGGGCTAGCTAAAGAACGACGGATAGAGTTACCGGAGAAGATGCAAAAAACCGGTAATAATGCGGGATTGCACGGGGTTTAACGGCAGGTTCAACTTCGCTAAAGATTGACAAACCACCAGCACAACCAACACAGCAGCGGAAAGAGGAGGAAGAGCAATGCCGCTGTCACCCACGTCGATTGACGACCATCCGGCCAGCGACCCATGATAGCACACATCCAATTTTTACAACGAATTGATGAAATTTGCATCACAGGTCGCAACAGCGATCAGTGAGCGTTGCATTTTGTATGTTTCAAATTGAAACAGCATGTATCATTTCGCCACAATCGTAGCGAGATGCACCACTTTACTGAATGTCAAATTTTCGCCCTGCTTCCCGATCGTGGCAGCAAGAAACCAGCAGGATCGAACCAGTCACAGGCGACCACTATTCGCCGACGTCACGATTGAGAGCCTCTTCACCCAAGGCGTGAAGATAGTCAAGGGTATAGATCCCTGTATTATGCCCGTCACTGAAGGAAATGTGATAGGCATAGTTTCCGGCCGGCTCCATCGCGACGGGACGCAATGGCTGCGTCTCTGCCGGCGAGAGAATCGTAAGCACTGGCTTTTCCGGCGGCGGCTGCACACGTTCGGCTCGACACGTTGCACAGGGACACGCCCGCCGTAGCACCTCCCAACGGAGCCGATGCGTCACGCCGTCGCTCCAGGTCAAAAGCAATGCGTCGCCATCATTTTTCAAAGCTTGCGGGGGAGTGATCATTTTCATCGTTTGCTAGCGGCATACGGTCCTTCGATGGCGACGATGCCATCGCGTGAACACAGCCTTAATCCTCGTACTGCGTATCTTTCGTGTCAATCTCGAGCGGTCCGCGAATGTCTTGCATATCGATTGGCGGGAGCGTCAAAACACGATACAGACAGAAACTGACCAGAGCCAATACCGCCCCCACGGAGAGCATCATCACAACAAGTGCGCCATAACTCATCTGCTAAACCTCCTCTTCAGAGACTGGAGTTGCAACCGTTGGTGCTGGCTCTGGACCAAATGTCAGGCGGCCTTCGCGTTCCCAACGACGACCGGCTATGCGAATCAACATCAACAAGAACCCCGTGATCACCATAATAAACAGAACGGATGCCAACGCTGCTGGCGTTTTGCTGATCTGTTCCAGGTATCCCGGAGCGTTGTTGATACAGAACGCAATAAAAATGACGAGCAGATAGACCGGCACAACAAATTTTAGCATGTACTGAACGAATCGCGGAATGCGGATATTCGCCCCCTTGTGCGCCTCTTCCTCGCCTTTGACGATCCCCATTGCCCAGCCGTACAGAATCGACTGGATCAGAGCCAACACAAAGATCATCACGCTGCCAACCCAGAAATCCATCGTATCCAGCGCCACAAGCCCCTTGGATAGGTACAACGTTACTCCGCAGCCAATCGCGGCCAACAACCCCAGGAATGCAGCGGAGTCACGACGGCGAAGGTTGAAACCCTCTTCCAGAAACGCAATTACGGGCTGCAGCATGGAAACGCTACTCGTCACAGCCGCGATGAATAGCATAAAGAACCAGAGGAATCCAAACACCTGCCCGCCGGTCATCTGAGCGAACACATTCGGGAGCGCCACAAACCCCAAGCCGAATGTGCCTTGTTCACCAACCGCCGGACCAAGAAAAATAAATGCGGCTGGCAGCGTGATGAGCCCACCGAGACAGACCTCGAAAAACTCGTTCATGCTGCTCGATGTCAGACCGCTTAGCACGACATCATCGCTCTCTCGCAAGTAGCTCGCGTAATTGATGATGATCCCGAAACCCACGGATAAACTAAAAAAGATCTGTCCGGAAGCAGCAAGCCACGTCTTCGGATCTTTCAACGCCTCCCCTTTGGGGCTCCACATAAAGTCTAATCCGCCCAACACCGACTGGTCTGGCTTGCTGGGATCTGGCGTCCCAAGCGTGAGCACGCGAATTAACACGATCACCGCCAACACGATCATCACGGGCATAGCGACTTTGCAGAACGACTCGATCCCTTTTGTCACACCGCGATAAATCAGCATGAAGTTGAACGCAAACACGCCGACTAGAATCAGAAGCCAATTTCGTCGCCCGGGTGACAACAATGCCCCATCGGCCTCAGCACCGACGAAGTAATCGAAGAAAGACTTGAACGCGGCAGACAACGCTTCTTGGTCTGAAATCGGGGTTTCCGCTGCCGCCTTTGCTTGAGCGGCTAACTCGTCGATTGCCCCGCCGGAACCTGCGACGAGATCCCCAGTGAGGTACCGAATTGCGTATCCTAGGCACCACGCTTCGATCAACACGTAGTACATGTAAATGACCAGCGGCAGCAACAATGCGATCGCACCGAAATACTTCGACCAGCGGTTTCGCCAAATTGTCGAGTAAATTCCGGGGGCCGAATTAAAACCTTTCAGACCGCCGTATCGCCCCATCGTCCACTCCGCCCAGCACAGCGGAATCCCCAGCACGAGCAACGATATAAAATAGGGCAACATAAACGCCCCGCCGCCGTTCTGAGCCGCCTGACCGGGAAACCGCAAGAAGTTCCCTAAGCCAACTGCGGAGCCGGCGACCGCTAAAATCACCCCAATCCGAGAACCCCATTGTTCCTTGGACTTCGGTTGCTCACTCACAGATTCCGTCCTTTTCTCCAAGTGCCGATCAGTGAAGAGTTTCGAGCGTCGGCACAGTGTAACAACCTTTCCAGGGAGGAGAAACTCATCAACAAAATCAATCGTGTTTTCGCTTCGACAGCCGGAATCTGGCGACAGACGGTTATTTTTCGCATTTTTCGTTGTTAAAATTGTCGGAGATGTCTAGAATCCTCCCAGACGCGGTGAATGGAAACCATTTTGGCCAACAGACACCCCCGAGAATTCTCCATGCAACACCGGCTTGAATCCCAAGATCAAGAGTTTCTCCATCGCCTGAACCAGGTCGGTGGCGGAACGATTCAAGAGTTGTGCGTGGAGTTCGGCGTGACCGCCACAGCGATTCGGCAACGCCTGAGTCGCTTGGAAGGCCAGCGTTTGGTCGAGCGTGTAGCGATGCGTGAAGGGCGAGGTCGTCCCGCACATCGTTATCGCGTCACTGACGCCGGCCAAAAGGAATTGGGCGATAATTACGCCGATCTCGCTCAAATACTTTGGAGAGAACTGACGGAAATTGAAGATGTCGAGGTTCGTGCTCGCATCTTGGCCAAAATCACGGATGCATTGGTCCAGCGGTTCAGCTCGGCGTCGCACGGAAAGACGCTGGGTGAGAAATTTGAACGACTCAAAGACGCATTGATTGACCGAGGTTTTCAGGTCGAGTTGGACGGGTCTGGTGAACTGCCGATCCTGCGGGAGAATCATTGCCCGTATCTCGATCTGGCTCAGGCAGACGATTCGATCTGTGAGTTGGAACAAGAAGTCTTTCGCCGGGTTTTGGGAACGGATGTCCGCCTGACGCAGTGTTGTCTCGATGGTCATTCCTGTTGCGAGTTTGAGCCTGCTTAGCAGCAGTGAAGAAACCGCCCGAAGATGTTCCGCCACGTGGCGCGTTGCATCCGAGAGATTGTCTCCGTAAAGTGCTGTTCCATTTTGAGTTGAGATTTCGTTCCTAAGACCATGCGGCCAAAACTCGCGGCAGTCACGATATCGACAGTGAAGAATGTGAATTGGCGAGTTGCGACCACTGGTCCGAAAATTCCAAAGGCGGATTGATCGATGACTTGGATCGAAGGACGATTTGAAGAAAACGTCGGATTGACGACGTTGGAACAGGCGATGAACTGGGCTCAAGAGTCCAGCGTGTGGCCGATGACGTTCGGTCTGGCTTGTTGTGCGATTGAAATGATGGCGACTGGAGCCAGTCGTTATGACTTGGACCGGTTCGGCGCGGGTGCGTTTCGTGCCACCCCGCGACAAGCCGATTTGATGATCGTCGCCGGTACCGTGACATTCAAAATGGCCAGTCGCGTTCGACGACTTTACGAGCAGATGCCCGATCCGAAGTACGTGATCGCCATGGGTGCTTGCACCGTCGGCGGTGGACCGTACTTCAAGCACGGGTACCACGTGGTGAAAGGCGTCGATTTGGTGGTTCCGGTCGATGTGTATGTTCCGGGATGTCCTCCGCGACCGGAAGCGTTGCTCGAAGGCATCATGCGAATTCAGGATAAAATCAAGACTCGTCGGCTTGGCAAGAAGCAGGGCACGGCGGGATTCGGAAAACAAGGTGAGAAAGTGGTCGACGCGACCATCGTCCCTCACCATCGCGGCCAAGTTGCCGTTCCGCACGTCGCCACTTTGGACGTGTAACACAGTCAGAAATTTGCGATTTGAACAGGGAATTTTGGTGTGACTAGCATTCTGTCCGTGAAAGACCTCCACGTCTCCGTCGGTGAAACTCCGATTTTGAAGGGCGTGAATCTCGAGATCAAACAAGGCGAAGTACACGCTTTGATGGGACCGAACGGTTCCGGGAAAAGTACGTTGGCCTATGCGTTGGCAGGTCATCCAAAATACGAAATTACCAGCGGTGAAGTCACGGTTGACGGAACGGACATCGTCGAACTTGACGCGACCGAACGGGCGCGGATCGGTTTGTTCCTCGCGTTCCAATATCCCACCACGATTCCGGGTGTGAAAGTGGCGGATTTCTTGCGTCACGCTATCACAAACGTGAGAAACCCGGATCGTAAAGAGGGTGAGAATCTCATCGGCATGCGTGAGTTCCGCAAGGAACTGCGTTCGCGGATGGAAGAGTTGGGCATGCCCTTGGAGTTCGCTCGGCGGTACGTCAACGAGGGCTTCTCGGGTGGCGAAAAGAAACGCATGGAGATTTTGCAACTCGCCATGCTCAAGCCGAAATTCGCGTTTCTTGATGAAACCGATTCCGGTCTCGATACTGATGCGGTCAATGTGGTTAGTGAAGGTGTGCGACGACTCTCCGAAGAAAACGGCATGGGCTCGTTAATCATCACCCACCACGACCGGTTACTGCAGTACAACGTGCCCGACTTCACCCATGTGATGTTGGCGGGACGGATTGTCGAAAGTCAATCGGGTCCGGAACTCGCACACGAATTGCACAGCAACGGCTACGTGAAAGTTCGCGAACGTCACCCCGAAGCTGCTGCTGAGCAAGAAGCCGCCGAAGACCAAGTCACAGCAGGCGCTTAATTACCCCCGTTTGAGTAGTTACCCCCTGTTGAGAACGTATTGCACGAACTCACTTTGAGTAGAATTCAAGCCGCGGTTCCTGGTGAACTGCAGGAGATTTATTGAATGTCGACTGAAATCAACACGAGTGTCAATCCGGAGGCCTCCGTTGCGGTAGGTGATTATCAGTATGGTTTTCACGACCCGACTGATAAGTACGTCTTCACCAGTCGCAAAGGTTTGGATCGTGAGATCGTCGCTCAGATTTCCGAAATGAAGAACGAGCCGACCTGGATGCGCGAAATGCGGATGCAGGCACTCGAGACGTTCTTCGAAAAACCCATGCCCGATTGGGGTGGAGATCTGTCGAAACTTGATTTCCAAGACATCTACTACTTCGTGCGTGCGTCGGACAAGCAACAAAAAAGCTGGGACGACGTTCCGGACGACATCCGCAAGACCTACGACCGGCTCGGAATTCCGGAAGCGGAAAAGAAGTACCTCGCCGGCGTGAAAGCCCAATACGAATCGGAAGTGGTCTACGGTTCGCTTCAGGAAGACCTGGAAAAGAAGGGCGTGATCTTTACCGATACCGACTCCGCCCTTCGCGAACACGAAGACTTGCTGCGTGAATACTACGGCACAGTCATTCCTCCGCACGACAACAAGTTTGCTGCGTTGAATACAGCCGTGTGGAGCGGTGGATCATTCATCTATGTTCCGCCGGGTGTGCATATCGACTTCCCGCTGCAAGCCTACTTCCGCATCAACAGCGAAAACATGGGGCAGTTCGAACGCACGCTGATCATCGTCGATGAAGGCGCGTCGGTGCACTATGTCGAAGGTTGTACGGCTCCGACGTATAGCAGCGAAAGCTTGCACTCGGCAGTTGTGGAAATCATCGTCAAGAAGAATGCCCGGTGTCGTTACACCACGATTCAGAACTGGTCCGACAACGTCTATAACCTCGTCACCAAGCGAGCGATGGCCTACGGCGACTCGTTGATGGAGTGGGTCGACGGTAATCTCGGCTCACGGCTGACAATGAAATACCCAGCCATTTATTTGATGGAACCCGGTGCTCGCGGCGAAACACTTTCGATTGCATTCGCGGGTGAAGGCCAACATCAAGACGCTGGCGCGAAAATGGTGCACTGTGCTCCGAATACTAGTAGTCGGATCATCTCAAAGAGTATCAGTCGAGCTAGCGGTCGCAGTTCGTATCGTGGACTCGTCAAAGTCCAAAACGATGCCAAGCACTGCAAGAGCAACGTCGTCTGTGATGCGTTGATTCTCGATAGCGTCAGCCGCAGCGATACGTATCCTTATATCGAAGTCGATGAAGACGATGTCTCCATCGAACACGAAGCATCGGTTTCGAAGATCGCCGAAGAACAACTCTTCTACCTGATGAGTCGCGGTCTTTCGGAAGCGGAAGCCTCGAGCATGATCGTGACTGGCTTCATTGAACCACTCGTCAAAGAACTCCCGATGGAGTACGCCGTCGAAATGAACCGTCTGATCGAACTGCAAATGGAAGGTTCAATCGGCTAGCAAATTGCTGTGAGTGTTCGAGAGAGGCGAAGTACGATGTCGACATCAGCATTAAAACGCTACACCGTCGAGGAGTATCTCGCCTTCGAACGCGAAAGTGACACTAAGCACGAGTACTATGACGGCGAAATCTTCGCCATGACCGGGGCGAGCTTGGCTCACAATCTCATCACCGGCAACCTTGTGGCAGCGTTAAATGTATCGCTGCGAGACACTGACTGTTTAGTACTTCCACAGGATATGCGGGTGCATTGCCCAACGGGGCTTTACACCTACCCTGATGTCACAGTCGTTTGCGGTTCCCCGGAACGCCTTGACGAGCGAACTGATACACTCCTCAATCCATTGATTTTGTTCGAGGTCGCCTCGCCTTCAACGGAAGCTTACGATCGCGGACGAAAGTTTGGTCATTATCGTACGATTGTGTCACTGAAAGAGTATGTCTTAGTCGCTCAAAATCGTCCTACAGTCGATCACTTCGCGCGACAGACAGGGACGGACCAATGGTTGATGACCTCGTACTCCAACCTTGAACAGAATATCGAGTTACCGGCGATTGATGGTGTGCTTGCCATGTCAGATCTCTTCGCCAAAGTAGAATTTCCCCCGGAAGAGCCAAACGAAACCGGCACACCATAGTCAGTTCACAGGCTCGCAATTCATTTTGATTCTTCCCCCATAATCTTATGACTTCTGCACTTGAATTGGCCCCCATGCCATCGACGTTCGACGAGAAATCCTTCGAAGAGTTTTTGGACCAACGGAATGAGCCCGCTTGGCTGACTGCCCAACGTCGCGCAGCGTTTGCGGTGTTTCAAGAGAAGTCGTCTCAACCTCTGGACCCGGAAGAATTCAAACGGGTCAATCTTCGCACGTTCCGTCCCGAGCAGTTTTCGCTCGTCGACGCTGCACCGGCGACTGACCAACTTGGTGGCTTGATGCAAGACCGGACCGATTTCGCCGGTCGAATCGTGCACGTCAATGGACACTGTAGCGGTTCCACTCTCGACGATTCGCTACGTGAAAAAGGTGTGCTGTTTGGCAATCTCGCTGACATGGTCAACGAACATGCCGACCTGATCCAACCACACCTCATGACGAAAGCCGTCGAACCGGACGCCGACCGATTCAGCGCTTGGCATGCAGCCTTCTGGACCGGTGGCACGTTTCTGTATGTGCCGCGAAATGTCGAAGTCAACATTCCGCTCTACAGTTTGATTGCACTTTCCGAAGCGGGTGGAGCGGACTTCAGTCACACGTTGGTCATCTTGGAAGACGGGGCCCAAGCCACTCTCCTCGAAGAAACCGCCTCCGCAGACGCGGACGCCGCTGGTTTGCACGTCGGAGCCGTGGAACTGTTGATCGGACAAGGATCGCGGTTGCGATACACCCAACTTCAGAATTGGAACGAGAAGTCCTATCATCTCGCCCATCAATGCGGACGCGTGGCTGGCAACGGCTTTTTACAGTGGACGGTTGGCGGATTGGGGTCAAAGTTGGCTCATATTCATCAAGACGTGCACCTCGACGGACGTGGAGCCGAAGCGGAAGTCAACGGCGTGACGTTTTCGACCAATCGGCAAACGTTGTCCTACTACACAAAACAGGCTCATAACGCGGCAAACACTCGCAGCGACTTATTGTATCGCGAGGTTTTGCGAGACCGTTCGCGGGTAGCGTGGCGGGGCATGATTCGCGTTGAACCGGATGCTCAACAGACCGATGGATATCAGCGAAGCGATGCACTGCTAATGAGTGACGATTCGCGGTGCGATGCCATCCCTGGTTTGGAGATCGAAGCCGACGATGTTCGCTGCACCCACGCCGCGACTGCCGGACGTGTCGATGACGAAGAACTCTTCTACTGTCGGTCACGTGGGCTCTCCGAATACGAAGCCATGCACATGATCGTCGAAGGATTTTTCCATCAGGTCTACGATCGCATTCCGGTGGAACTTGTCACCAATCGGGAAGACATCGAAGAACAGGGTGCTTTCGAGCAAGAGCCGATCGGACTCGTGCGTGCCGTCCTCAGTCAGGCGGTCGAACAAAAACTCGGGATTGGCGACTGACCCAAGCGCGGTTTTCGAGAATTGAAATTCAACGTGGCAGCGGAGTGAAGAGAACCTCATGGCGATCGAGTGGAATCTGGCGGCAAGTTGCGACGAAATTGCTCCCGGTCATCGGAAATCAATTATCGTCGACGAATTGCCGGCACTGTTGATTCGCGTTGGCGATGACTACTTTTGTGTCGAAGATACTTGCACGCATGACGGGGGAGAAATGACCGACGGGCCTCTGCAAGAGAAGTCGATTGTATGCCCACGGCATGGTGCTCGGTTTAGTTTGGAAACCGGACAGCCCGAATGCATGCCGGCTACTGAGCCGATCCGCACATTTCAAGTCGAAACTCGCGACGACGGCATCTACGTTGGTTTTTGATGCCACCGCTTGCTTGATCCGTGCGAAAGACATTTGAAGAACTTGGTTAGGAATGAATCGCAATGGCAGAAGAAACCGAATTGCTAGACGCCCTGAAGCAAGTCATTGATCCGGAATTGATGATCAACATTGTCGATCTCGGTTTGGTTTACGATATCGCTCAGGAAGATCGCCAAGTCCAAGTTCAGATGACGCTGACGAGCCCCGCGTGTCCCGCTGGTCCGCAGATTATGCAACAGGCCAAAATGGCTCTGGAGCGTTTGGACGATGTCGACGAAGCGAAGATCCAACTCGTCATGTCACCACCGTGGACGCAAGAACGGATGACCGACGACGCCCGAGACCAACTCGGAATTTTCTAAGAGACGACGCCAGTCTTCTGGTGGATTTCTTGTGGCCTTGCCTGGTCGCATTCGAAGGTCGTCCGCTCACTGATTCTCATCGGTGACGCCGACAGAAGTATCAGGGTCAAGCTTACGTACCTTGACATAATGGCCTAATCGACCAAATCCACAAAATCCGTAGAACTGCACGTCTGACATTTGCCTTTTGGGTTTTGTTCGGCGCATACTGTAGCCATGCGACGAACCGGTTGGGATCTCTATCCCGCCGAATCGGCCAATACAACAAGTCAAGGCGTTTGTTGTGATTGGTTATGTTGTCAACGTGCCCAACATATTCGTTCTCGGACCATCAACTTTAGTCTGGAAAGAGGTACTGGCGATGACTTCAGAAAATCCGCGGGTGAACAGCGATATGAACTTGCCGGGCGATGTCTCGCGGCGGCGGTTCGTTCAAACGGTTGGAGCGGGAATCGGCATCGCCGGAGTGACGCAACTCGGTTTTGCAGAAGAGAAGAAAGAAGCCAAGCCAACCCAGAAAGCCAAGCCAGAGCAATTGGTCCGAAAGCTTTTTGATAGTCTGGACGAGCGGCAACGAAAGCAAGTCGCGTTTGCTTGGGACCACAAGAAAGACGGAGTTCCTTATCGCCTCCATGTGCGAAACAATTGGCAAATCACAAAGCCAATGGTGAATAGCGATTTCTACACCGCCGATCAACAAGACATGATCGAGGCGATTTTTTGGGGCTTGTACAATCCGGAATGGCACCCGCAGATCAAGAAGCAACTTCGGGATGACGCCGGTGGATATGGAAAAGCTCAGTCAATCGCGTTGTTCGGTGAACCGGACAGTGGCAAGTTCGAGTTCGTGATGACCGGTCGCCACCTCACAATTCGTTGCGACGGTGACTCGACCGAACACTTCGCCTTCGGTGGCCCCATTTTCTACGGGCATGCGGCTCAAGGGTTCACAGAAAAGCCCGATCATCCTGGCAACGTATTTTGGCCGCAGGCATTGCAAGCCAACAAGCTCTACGAAATGCTCGAAGATGGCAAGCAACGTAAGCAAGCGTTGGTCAAAACATCTCCTGTTGAAGATGCCGTCCACTTCAAAGGCGCCAAAGGCGAATTCGATGGCATCGCGATCAGCGACTTGACCGGCGATCAGAAGGAACACGTTCAGAAAGTTCTGAAAACACTCGTCGAGCCGTATCGCAATTCGGACCAGACGGAAGTGATGAAGTGTCTCAACGCGCAGGGTGGTTTGGACCAATGCCACATCGCGTTCTACGAGTCCGACGATATCGGGGAAGATGAAGTCTGGGACACTTGGCGATTGGAAGGTCCCTCGTTTGTCTGGCACTTCCGCGGCGATCCTCACGTGCACGTTTGGGTCAACGTTGCGGACGATCCCTCGACGAAAGTTTCGACGTCCTAACCGGTGACACTCCCTCAAGAGCGACGTTGCGGAGCGTCGCTCGAACTCTTTTGACGGCAGCCTTCGTTCTTGAAGAACGCCCGGAACATTCCTGTTCTGTTTGATCGACCAATCACGAAATGTTCGCATAGCGTGCTTAACCAAGTCATAGAGAATTGTCTTGTTATGATTGAGGGTTCTCACTCTCAAGACAATGACTATGTCTTTGCATGGATTCGATCGGCGACCGTTTCCAATCCCCTCCCCGTGAGACAGCAGCAATTGATCTCGCGGCTTAAAATAGATGTGATGTGAGGAAAAGCGTGTTCGAAAAGTTTTTATCGCGGTCCAAGTCGCGTCGGTCGGCGGAGAAGCTCGAACAAGAAGACTCTAAGTTGGAAAGTGACACAGAGCCTCCACCAACGAAGACATCGAGTTCACGCCGCAATTCGTTTGTGCGGAAACTATTTTCCAGCAAGTCAGCCCCAAATCAACAGTTCGAAAAATTGCCGGATATGAAACTGTCGGTGAACCAAATCACCACCTACCGTTGGCAATTTGAAGAAGATATCGCGGGTTATCAACTCGCGGGCATGGACGGCATCGGCTTATGGTGTCCAAAACTGGTGGAATTCGGTGAAGAGCGGGCCGTCGATGTCCTCGCGGAATCTGGGTTGTCGGTATCGAGTGTCTCTTGGGTGGGCGGGTTCACCGGCAGACACGGCTACGCTTTCGACGATGCCATCCAAGAAGCCAAAGAGACGATCCGCATGGCCGCTCGGATTAATGCCGAGTCGGTCATCGTGATGAGTGGTTCCCGAGCTGGTCATACAGCGAACCACGCCCGTCGACTATTGATTCAGGCACTGGATGAACTCGCAGATTATTCGATGGATTACGGCATTCGGTTAGCTGTCCAACCGATGATGCGGCTCTATGCGCGAGATTGGACCTTCCTCGCGACGCTCGATGAAACACTCTCGGTCCTGGACGACTGTCAGCATGACAATGTCGGTATGGTCTTCGACGCCTATCATCTTTGGCAAGAAGAAGACCTACTGAAAAGAATCCCCGCGATTGTCTCCCGCGTGGCGTTACTGCAGCTTAGTGATTGGCATCGTCCGCCGCAGTCGCAATATGATCAGGCCTTGATCGGGGACGGTCAAATCCCGTTGGAGGAGATCCTCCAAGCATTCATCGAAGCTGGGTATCAACGACACTGCGAGATCTCAGTCTGGTCCGAGGAGTTGTGGAAGTCCGACTACGAGCAGGTCTTGGCCCAATGTCGCTCACGATTTGACAGTCTTGTGGCTGCTCCTGTGTAGTTAAGGCGAGGCAGCCTGTCATGGCGACTTCTAACGATCCCTATTCTCTAGATGACCTTGCGAAGGAACTCGGCCGAGACCGTCGCGAGGTCGAAAAGGCGGCCAGTCGCGGACGGATACCGGGGCGGAAAGTCGCTGGTGAATGGCAATTTCACCCGTCGGAAATTCGGCAGTGGCTCGAACAAGCGATGCGAGCGTTCTCCGACAATGAATTAGTTGCGTTGGAACGCTCGCAGAAGTCTGTAGAAATCAACTCAGACTTCCCAATTTCCAAACTACTCACGCCCGACACCATTGCCATCCCTCTGGAGGGCCGAACGAAACGGTCTGTGTTGGAATCGTTGGTGGAAGTCGCCGGACGGACTTGGCATGTTTGGGAACCAGCGACAGTTTTAGAAGCTGTCCAAGCCCGGGAAGATACGTTATCCACTGCTTACGATTTCGGTGTGGCCGTCCCGCACCCGCGAAACCCATTGCCGCATGTTCTTGGTGAGTCAGTCATTGCGTTCGGTCGCACGTCGAACGGGATTCCGTTCGGTGCCGCCAACGGTTCACTAAGTGACCTCTTCTTCCTCATTCTCTGTCGTGAAGCCCGCGCCCACCTTCAGGTCCTTGCAAGACTGGGGCGGATGTTGCAGCAGCCCGAGTTCATCCAAGGGTTGAGGACGGCTGAAACGGCCGAGGCGGTGTATGAACTCATCTGTGAAACAGAAGAGAAACTCTCCTAACGGCGTCCGAGTGTTTTTTGGACAAGCATAAGGCGGCCGAGTGTTGTTTGGACAAGCATAAGGCGGCTGCGGTCCGCCTATCCTCCCTGGCTTGCGTCGCTTTTTGTCAGGTTGAGTAAGATTTGCACCACTCACGGAAAAACATCATCGCGCGCGATAAATGTTCCGATTGGTACGAAAGGAGGAATATTGACGGTGTCTCGGAGAGCAACGTCCGTGGGCACGCTACCGTACACTCCAGCGTTAGTTCGTGTTCTTGCGATACATATCCGCCACAATTCCGTTGGCAATATGCCTAACTCTCGTCTGCCGTTCAGTGGGTGCGGACGAAGTGGGACGTTCGCGCGCTCAGCTAGTCGTTCAATCAGTCCCGGCGGTTGCGGGTTGGGTTCCGACTGACGTCGTTGTCCAGTCCGGTCAGTCGATCACGATCACCGCAACGGGGACCATCACCGTCGATTCTGCCTCCGGCGTTTGTCTCGATCCCGCAGGAACCTATTTCCACACTGACGAGATCATCGGCCGTGCGTTCCCTCTACCAGCAGCCGGTTCGGGACCGGCTCCGTGCTTCTGTCTGATCGGACGCATTGGCAACAATCCGCCATTCTTCATCGGACGCGGCAAGAGTTGGACTGCGAAACATTCCGGACCAATCTCGTTGGCAGTCAACGACTTTCACCACGCTGACAACAACGGCGAGTTCCACGTTGATATCGAAGTCGGTGTGCTCCGACCAATGGCCTTGGAATCGACGATCGGCCAGGAAGTCGATTTTCGTCTTGATCAAGCGACACGAGATGCGTTGCCCGCGGGTGTCGTGCCGAATTCGCAAGTCGTCGTGTTCTACATGGATGGATTGCGTCCGGACGTCATTCGCGAGATGGCTGCGATGGGACATATCCCGCACATCAATTCGCTGTTTGTGTCCGGCGGTACCTGGATGAGTAACGCCTTCACCGCCTTCCCATCGGATACCATTACATCGAACGCAACCATGTGGACCGGTTGTTTCTCGGATCGACATGGGGTCAAGGGGCAGGTGCGATTTAGCCGTCGGTTTCTACAGTCCGATTCCTATTTAGACCCGTTGGGTCCGCACCGGTCATCAAGCACCCTGACACCGGTCGGTTGGCCGAAGATTACCCAGAAGATTCACGAGAAAACAATCGGATTGGTCGGCGGTTCCGACGCAGAGCGTGTGTATCGGGAATCGCGAGTGACCAACGTGCCGCCGCTCTACGAGCATCTTCGACGAGTCGGAAAAGATTGGGCCACTGGGGTGTTGCCCTTGATGACTGACACGCCACCGTTGCTGTGGAGCCGATCCCTTGTGCGGCATATGTGTTATTTTCACTCCCACGAAGCGTGGAAGTACATCGACGATGCGAACACCCACTATGCGCAATTTCGATTGCTCGACCGGGAACAGCCTGTCACGATTGTCTGGCTGCCTGAGACTGATTCCGTCAGCCACAAAAAGATTCGTGGCCAATTCGGTTTAACGCGACGAACGATCGCTGAAGCCGATCGGTTGATTGGGCAGATTGTTCATCAACTTCACGAGCAGAATCGGCTTTGTCGAACGTACTTCGTATTGGTGAGCGATCATGGACATCACGGTGGTCAGCAACAGCATCTCGCACATTTTGATTTGACGAACGAGTTTTTCTTTGCGCCCCGTGAAATCTCCCGCGACGGACGTTGGACTGGTGGTGGGTTGGGGATGTCCGTTCGGCAGCATCGATTTTCCAATCGGCACCCGAACGACAAAGGCAAGGAATTCGTCTTCATCGATGGGGACTTCGATGGGGCGGCACGTGTCTTTTTGCCCGGCGGACATTACCAATCCGGCCAATGGATGCCACGTTCGACACCGGCGAATTTGCTGAGCTACCGGATTGCCGACCACTTGCCACCGATCAACATGATCGAAACGGTCTTGTCGATTCAGGCGACGAATCCCAATACGGGTCATCGGGAACCACCGATCGACCTGGCGATGATGAAACTCACGGACTGCTCGATCCTGATTGCGACCCGCGATCGTGGGCAAGCTGTGATCGAACGCGTTCAAACACCGGACAGTCGTTGGCATTATCGCTACTCCGTCGTCGAAAACGTCCATCCGCTGTCGAACGGCGAAGTCACTTGGAACGTCGTCGAGACGCCAAAAATTGATCCCCTTGGGTTGCTGCAATACCATCGTGCGAGCACATTCCAGGAGTTCTACGATGAACGCGTATGGCTGCATTTGACGTTGCCGACGAAGTACCCGGACAGCGTTGTGACTCTAACGCGTCATCTGCTCTGGCAAGATAATCTTCGCGAACGCGAGTTTGAATATGCACCTGATTTAGTCGTCACAGCGCAACCCGGTTGGTACTTTGGGACGGCCGCTTCGCCCGGAACAATGCACGGTTATCCGTTGGAAGATGCCATGCGAGCCACTTTGTTCCTCTCCGGGCCAACGATTCGGCGAAACACACGGATCGATGTGCCATGTCGACTCGCCGATCTCACTCCGACACTTCTAGAACTCACCCAAACACCACACAACCCGACCGACTTTGAAGGGTCCGCGTTACGGCTGATTTACGAGGGCTCACTGCAGAATGCTTTGTTTGCCGACGAAAACGCATCGACTGTCCAATTGGCCTCGCGAGAGTCCGTACCCGCATTACCCGTCGTGCCGCCACCGGCTCCCATCGAGGAACCAGCACCATCTGCAGCTCCCAAGCCAATCGGCAGTCCGGTGCAAACACGTCCTGTCTATTGGCACGATGTCGATCTCCAGGCGTGGCATCCATTGATGTATCGGGCCGGTTCACGTTACCGGTATTTGCCGAAGTCAATCAACCGACCGGATAGTCCATTCGATTTGAACAACATCGGACGAAACCTGGTTACCGTTCCGGACTTGAACATCGTGCGACTGGCGGATGATGTGGCCAGTCCGGTGACGGGCGGCGGAGAGCCGATGCTCCGTCGATTGGAACAGTACGACCAGTGGGTCCGCTGGAAGACGAATTGTATGCTCAGCGGAACCGCACGTGCTTTGGATGTCTCCAACACAGGGCTCGGCGATTATACGATTTCCGCGATTGGCAATCTTTCACGGATTGATCGTGGAATCGACGAACTGCAAAAAGGTGGTTCGCATCTCAATTACAAAGCAGCTCAGGTCTTTGGACGAGAGTCGTTGCCAGGGATGAATATTGTCAACGGAACGATCGATGCCGCTCAGTGCGTATTCCGTGAGACCTATCGATTCGCCCAACTGGTCTTGATCAAAGTCTTCGACGAAACAGCATTGAATGTCGTCGAAGACGGGATCGATCATGCAATCAATGTCTTCCACCGTGTGCCGTCGGAAGTCGTTGTGCCGTAATCCGGCTTATGACGCTTTCGTGTCTCCGCTTGACTCAGACAGAACCTGCACATACTCGGCTCCGAAGAAAATCAGCAAGCTGATGTAGTACAGCCACAACATCACAGCTAGGAACGAACCGACCGCACCATAGGCGTTGGAATACTTGGTGCCGATCAGCACGTTCGCCAAGACGACTCGACCGACCTCCCATCCGACGGCGACAAACGCAGCCCCTTGAAGTGCATCCCGCCAACGAACATACGATTTCGGCAGCCAATGATACAACAACGTGAAGATGAGGAGATTCAACAGCAGTGCGACGGCGGTCTCTAATCCTGTGACAACCGCTCCGGGTAACGGGATCCACTCCGACGCAATGGATTCGATCGTTCGCAGCGTCATACTGGAGAGGAAAACGGCCAGAACCATCAATCCGAGACTGCACAGCATCAGGAAAGCTCTGGCACGTTCCAACAGGATATACTTTATCGACGCCAGAATGCCTTTCTTACTTCGCTCGGAGACATTCCAGATGTTGTCGAACGCCCGCTCAAAATGAGCGAACAAGGTGATAGACGTGAAGAGCAACCCTAAAGCTCCCCACCATCCGCCTGTTGAAGCACCGGCCTCGACCTGCTTGAGAATATCGGCGACTTGAGCGCGAAGGACTTCGGAGCCCTGTTGACTGACCGCGTCCAAGATCTGCTTTTGGGCGTTCTGGCCCATGTTGGTGGTACTGGCGATTGTTCCCAACGTGGAAATCAATACTAGCAACAGCGGAAACAATGACAGTGCGGCGTAATAGGCGACCGCAGCGGCCATCAATGTGCCGTCGTCGCGTTTGAATTGCTCGGCCGTCGTCTTCAGCCGCACAAATCGATTTTTAGTCCATGTCCACATAGGTGATTCCGTAAAAATATTGTGCGCCGCGAACGACGTTTACTTCGTTTTTTGTTGTGACCGATGTTCGAGTTGTTCGAACTTGGCTTGCCATGCCGGTCCACCCAATTGCGGATACAGGATTTTGGTGACCCCCAGGAGTTTCTGAAAGTCTGCGGTCTGGTTTCGTTGCAACATCAATTCCAAGTTGTGAAACCGTGCTGCAAACCAGGGTTCGCTGCCGGGTGTTGATTTCTTCTCCACCTTCTGCCAATACGCCTGCGCATTCGCCAGAGCTTGGGGATTCGTTTCCTGTCCCAGGTTCTCCGCAGCCGCGGCCAACACTTTGGCATCTGCCGACCCCTTCGCCACCAGACTCGCATAGATTTTCGCGGCCCGCTCTGATTGACCGACAACCGTGAATGCCCGCGCCCGCGCCAAATCAATCATGTCGCGGTCGCCGGGGGCGAGAGAATCACGAACGTTCACGAGTGGTCCAGCGACGAGAAGCAGCAATTCCCCCCACGTGCGTTTTGACGACGCCGCTATTTTCCCATCGAGTGCTTGCAGGTCTCGAAGCAAATCAAGGTGACGTGCCGGCTGCGTAATTTCCAAAGTCTTCGCCGCGGTCTTAGCATCCGACAGTCGTTGCATCCCGGCGAGGGCCAAAACGCGTAAGAAGTTTGCCGAACTTCGCACCGTTGACCAACGTGGTGGCATCGACGTCACGGTTTCTTGTTGAAAGAGGAGTTCGAGCACGCCCTCAGCGGCAGCAAATCTTGGAGGGTTTCGCTCGAGGTGAATTCGTGCGACCCAGACTGCAATCTCTCCCTGCCAAGCATTCGAATCCGTCGCCGTTTCTGGAAATGGCATGATCCATTGCGACAGATTTTCGATCGCTTGACGTTCCCACTCGCTGCGTTTGGTCGCGATTGTTTGCCGACGGGATGAATCATCCTCGCGTGTTTCCAAGGACTCCAACCAGCGAATGATCTTGTGGTAACAGCGTGCGATTGCCGTACGGGCGGATGGGCCGCGTGGATGCGTGAGGGGAATTGCTTCGAAATACGTGATCGCTTCAGTGTGCTGCAACCGAGCCTCTTGCAACGAACCAAGCATCCAACGGGCCTCGGCGGCAGTCGCGAAGTTGGCATAACGGTCGAGATGCTGCTTTAATTCCTGTGTATATGCGGTTCGATTCGCCGAACTTGGTTCGCTCTGGTAAATCTTTCCAACGCAAATCGCATGGAGCAAATCCAACTCGGCAGTGTGAGGCTCAGCGGAGGCCGTCGCAAGTATCGTTGCAAGCACTTGGGCCGCTGCGGAATAGTTTTGCAGACGGATCAGGATCGAAGCCTGGGTTTCGCTAAGATCAACCGCCACATCATTGCGACCGGATTTTCTCGCGACAGCGATGGCCGTTTCGTATTGCTTCAACGCGGCCGACCAATCAGACGCCCCGATCGCCGTTTCGGCTCGTCGAACGAGTTTGGCAATTTGCGGGCCATATCGGTTCTCGTCCTGAATCTCCTGCCAAATCCGTTGGCATCTAACCGACCAATACCCGCCGATTAGAATTTCCGCACGTTCAGCGGTGTCATGAATGAGTTGCTCTAGTCTTTCGGTTTCCGCGGTTTGTTGCTTGTCGACAGTCACCTTTCGTAAGGCTGTCATCGTCTTTACGTGCCAAAAGGCCAATTCGCCAGAAACTCGCGATGTCCGTTGTCGGTGTTTTTGCAGCAACTCGGCGGCATCGGGCGAGTTCCCCTCGGCAAGCAGTTGCTGGACACGTTCGACAACAACCATGTCCGCAATTTCTAGGGAAGGCTGACTTTCCGAGACCGCCTGCAACAGCCGTTCGGCTTGCCCCAACTGTTGTTGTCGTCGCAGATTCGCTGCCCACGCAATGCGGGCACGGGCTGTCAGTTCCCGATCGGCTTTTTCGTGCGTAGCCTGTTCCAACCATTTCGCTGACTCTGCAAGTGCCCCCGCCTCGTCTGTGATCTCAGCACGAAGGAGCCAAGTTCTGCCCAACGCTAACCACACCGTTTGTCGAAGCGACTTCAATTCCCACAGGTCAAGGGAGTCGACGGCCGGTTGCGGTTTCATTTGCCGAAGACTTTCCTCGACCGTAATCAATTGCTGTATGGCCGTTTCGACGGTTATCTCGGCATCGGCACGCAGTTCAGAATCGTCAGGATACAAGGCCAACTGTCGCCCCAGGAATTCCGCACGGTCTGCGGGGATCTTGGCGGCCTGCAAATTCAGTTCGACGACTCGTGGGTGCCGCGACGATGTGCCCCGAACTTCGGCGAGAACCTGTTTTGCTCGTTCCCAGTATTCGGCTCGCTCGGATTCCGCTGCGATTGTCGCGTGTTCGCAATACGTTTTCGCCAATTGCACTGCGACCGCAATCCGCTCGGATGCAAGCACGTTCGCATCGGCCAAACGCCCGAGTCCGTAACTTTCCGCGACGAAGAACAACTGCCGGTCGCGTAACCCTTGAAAGTACCGTTCCAACGAGTCGTCAGCGGACGCCCATGCGACGTTGGCAAGAACAATGAAAATCGGCAGGTAAAACTGAATCAAGAATTCTGCTTCGGAAATCGAGAGTGAATGGAGGCTTCGAGTTCATTGTTCAACCCGCATCGCGATCCGTCCACCCCAATAACACTGGCAGCAACAACAGATTCCCGGCAAGTCCGCCGAGCATCGCCAGACTGACAAGAATGCCAAAGTAAACCAACGGGATAAAGTGCGAGAGCGTCAACACACTAAATCCGGCTATCAATGCCAGATTCGCATATACCAACGCTCGACCAACGGATGCATGGGTTTCCCGCAATGCAGCATCGCGATCGAATCCATTCGCACGAGCGGTGCGGTATCCGGTAATGTAATGGATGCTTGAGTCGACGGTCAGACCGATCGAGACACTTGCGATCATGGCGGTGGCGATGTTGATCGGTACGCCCACCCAACCCATCAGTCCGATGACGAATACGATTGGAAAAAGATTCGGAGCAACCGCAACCAACGCCGTTCGCCAATCACGGAAGGCCAACAACATCATCATTCCAATGCCGACAACCGCCAGGAAAAAACTCGTTGCCTGATCGCTGAGCAAACTTTGAATCAGAAAGGCCAACAAGACGAACAAGCCTGTCGCCTTAGCTTCCGCATTGGGAAATCGTTCGCCAAGTTCCTCGTCCACCCAATTTTGGGTCACTTCGCGGACACGACGAATAAGATCAAGTTTCTGACCGGCCGGTTGTCGTTCGGGAGCCCGCAACACAATTCGCATCCGTCCCGCTTCAGCGTTGTAGAGCGTCGGAAGAAACTCCGGTTGAACTTGCGTCAGCACATGCAATTGGCGTTCGAAATTCTGGGTTACGAACGGGAGTTTCGGCACAGCGTTTAAGCCATCACTGACACTGAGGACTTTCGAAATCTCCCCAGTACCGTCGTCATTCGTGAATTGATCCCGAAGTTCGGTCGTCAGTTTCTCGACCTGCTTGACGAAATCTTCGCTAAGTTCCGGGGGAGCAGGGAAGTTGACTTCCCAAGTGCCGGCACCTCCAAGACGTTCCGGCGTTTCGGCGAAGTTGAGTCCTTGAACAATCGGGCTGTCTTCCCGAAAGTTCTTGCTGAAGTCGGTTTCGACGGTCAGCCTTAGAAATCCGAACCCGCAGAACACCGTTACCACAAAAAATGCAATCAAAATACGGACGCGGTGACGGATGGTCCAATCGGTCGCCGCCGTGAGTCGTCGTGTCAATCGTCGTCCGCTGACGCCTTTCGGAGCAGCTTGCCGGGGGTTGCCTACCAACACACCGCCGGGCAATGTCATGGCGACTGCAAACAAGACCAAGACCGTGGCCAACGTCATCATCATCCCGAAGCTACGCACGGGTGTGATTCGGCTGGCTAATAGCGCCGCAAAACCGGCAGCCGTCGTCAGGCATGTCCATAGAATCGGTGGCAGTTTGGCGGCTAAGGTGTTCCGCAGTGAGGACTCGAAGTCGTCGCCCGCTTGGTCCCGGAAGTGAACGGCCAAGTGCATCACGGTCGCTACACCGATGATCGTCACCAACGAGTTCAACATCGAACTGACCATACTCAGCTGTGCATTCGCGAGCACTAAGATCGCCTGTGTCCACGCAATCGTGACGACAACGACTAATACGGGCAGCGTTACCCACCGCACACTTCGCAGCAAAATCAACAGCACAAACGCCAGCAACACCAACGAGACGGCGAACAGCACCTGGCCGTCATCCTCGACATAGCGAAACATATCCAGCACTTGAACCGGCTCACCGACGATAAAGATTTCCCGGTCGAACTCGTTGCCCGTCGTCGCAGCTACGTCCCGAATCCGGGCAATGGTCTCGGCACGCGGCATTGCGGCTTCGGTCTCCGGTTGCAGCCGAAGCACGAGGGCCGTGGTCACGTCATTGCGACCGATTAAAACGTTTCGCATGAGATCGTGCAGAATGTCTTGCGGCAGCTCGAAATTCGATAACTGTTTTTCGATAAGCGGTTTGACGAAGCCTGGTACAGTCGAGAGATCAATAGAAATCGTCTGGGGAGCGGATGCTGAGGACAAATCCTGCGTGCTGCCGGTATTGATTCCGGGAATGGCGTGGAGACGCTCGCGTAGTACGTCTAAACGTCCTCGTGCGGGGTCGGAAAGGTTACCGAACTCGTCCAGCAGTTCGGGCTCGTCATAGGAAATAATTACGAATTCATCGCCACCGAATAACGATTTACTCTCGCTATACTCCAGCAACACCGGATCGGCCGCTGCGTACAACGACTCGATACGGCGATCAAATTCCAAATTGCGTCCGATCAGGAGCCCCAAGATCAACAAGACCATGGCTAGCGGAAACCACGCGCCCCGCCAACGGACAAGCATCGTCGCCAGCCGTTCGCTAGGACGCATGTCCGAAGATTCCTCGGTTTCGGGGGTAGACATCAGTGGCTACGCCTTCCATTCTAGTCCACATTACGGCGTTCTTCGCCCGTCGTCGCCATCGGAACTCGATGGTTTTTCGAGCGGCGAGAGACAGTCACGCCGCGTTTACCATTAAACTACCGCTGCAAAATTTTGTAGCAGCGTATTCGACGCACCCGGAGTCGTCCATGCCCATCTCGAACGTATCCGAAACAAACCGTCAGAGGTGGTATCAGTCAGACGTTACAATCGGACTGTCCTTGGTGATCTTTACGATTCTTCTGCGTTCTGGAATCATTCTAGGGCTCCGTAGTGAATTGACCGTGGATATCGACGCTTACCTGGCCATTGCCCAGGAAATCGTTGCTGGCAACGGCTTTGCAACTCCGGAAACCGGCCGACCCACCGCATTTCGGCCACCGTTATATCCATTACTGCTCGCAGGATGGCTGACGATCGGTCCGGCTGCGGTCGGCGTGGCAATTTTGCACGTCTTGTTTTCTGCTGGAACCGTTTGGCTCACGTACTTTGCCGGTCTTCGGCTCATGCTCTCGAAGTTCCCGTCGGCGTTGGCCGGCCTTTTCATCGCCTGTGATCCGCTGTTGGCCCGATATGCGGCGTTGCCAATGACAGAAACCCTGGCGACGTTTCTTGCGTCAGGCTTGCTATTTCTAAGTTTCGGTTCCGATCGAAAGACTCAGATCATCCGCGGAATTTGCTTTGGATTAGCGGTTTTGTGCCGACCGACATTCTGGGTCTTCGGCGGGTTTGCGATGTTGGCTTGGATCACAGATGCATGGCGGAATCGGAGTAAGTCTCCACTGCGTTGCCTAGTTCAACAAGTTCCCTGGATTACGGTTCTCGCGGTAGCTGTCGTGGTGCTTCCCTGGGTGGTTCGCAATACGATCGTTCTTGGTCGGCCCATCTTGATGACGACACACGGTGGCTACACATTGCTGCTCGGAAACAACGCCACCTTTGCGCGGGAAGTCGTCGAGCAACCCTTCGGTACCGTCTGGGAGGGGGAGAGTTTGCGACGTTGGCAAGCTTCGCTGGAACAGGACATGAGCACGCACGGAATCGCGACGGATGACGAATTCGCAAGAGATCGTTACTTGCGAGACCGAGCGGTCCGTTTTATTCGTCGTGAGCCTGGCACATTCTTCCGAGCGAGTTGGTTGCGGTTTCGACGTTTCTGGGGCATCGATCCGCCGGCGTCTGCTGTGGAAGCGATCGGTCGACTTTGGACACGTTTCACCGGCAACGTCGAATTGGTGCCAATGGTCCAGAACATCGTCCGTTGGTCAGTGCGACTCTTTTACGGACTCTTGTTCCTAGCAGCGATCATCGGGGGTTACCGGATGATTCGTCGTCCCGATTGGCATCCCGTGTTTTGGCTGATCGTTTCGCTGATGCTGGTTCACTTGGTGTACTGGTCGAACGCACGAATGCGAGCACCGACGATGCCGGCAATCACTTTGCTAGCAGCGTCGGTGTTTCATCGCCAACGATCGGAAAACACGGATGACGAGCGTACCTCGGTCGTCTGATTTCGGTCTGAAGTTTCTACAAACTATAAAGCGGACACCAGTCGTCTTCGTGCCACATGCGGACTTTTCCATCGTAACCGGCGGAAACCAGGAAGTTCGCGTCGGGCAGATAGCTGAGACAGCGAACACCGATGCGGTGAGCAGGAAACGTGTTGAGAACTTCGCCACTTTGCACATCGTAAATTTCGACATACGGCGTTAAAGCACCGCAAGCGAACGACTTCCCATCAGGAGACAGTGCCAGTCCCAACACGCTTTGTCGTCGATCGGCCGATCTCGCCCATAGGACTTCATGCGACTGCATATCGAACGATTTCAATTCACCGCTCACAAATCCGCAAATCAACTGTCGGCCATCTTGCGAGAAGATGCAGACAGAACAGGTATCACCCTTGGTACGACAAAGTCGATCGACCACTTTACCAGTTTTAGCGTCGCGAATAGTCAAGGCTTCATGATGGCCAGTCGCAACGAGATATTGTCCGTCTGGTGAAAGTGCCAAGGCCTCGATTCGTCGCGTACCGACTCGGAAGCGGCCTTCAGTCTGATTGGACTTCGTGTTCCAAATCGTGACATGACCGGCCTCGTCACCGATAATGATCCGCTCGCCATCTCGTGAAAACACAAGTCTCACGATGTGTTTGTGTGGCGGAACTGCAAGTTGGGAATCAGTTCCTTTTCGATCCCTGAGCCAAACAGTTCCATCGACACGGCCCATTGCCAACATCCGGCCGTCGGGTGAAAACTCGACGCAAGTGACTCCTTCAACAATGTCCGTATTGGGTTGCATCTCGCCGGGTTGAATGTTGAGTGCCTGAGCGGCGCGTCCCGAACGGACAACCATCACCTGCCCCTGTTCGGCGGAGATACTCATGCTGTAGATCGGCGATTGCTCCGCGACAACGGAATCCGGTGGAGAACTCGCGACCGAATCGGACGCCATTACCAAATCGCGTTGATAGAAATAGAGAGTTGCGATCGTAGCACAGGCGATCGTGGCCAACAGGCACAATTCACCCAGCCAACCGAGAGCAATTCGGCCGCTTCGTGTGGAATGTAAATCACCGGTCCGAAAACGAATCCGCGTTTCCATTGTCCAGACTTCCTTCGCGTACTTTCCCATGGGACTTGTTCAAACTAACAAGATTGGACGATCGACATTCCGGAAGTAGATCAGCTCTACTTAACAGACACGCGATCTTCGCTTTTCCCGTTTAGAAATTATGTATTTGACTCAAATTCTTCGAGATTTGTGGGGAGCGGCTTTCCCACACAGCGTTTACATACGTCGTTCGGCAACTTGCAGAATTCGCAAGAAGTCAAACAACTTCAGGGAGACCGAACCGAGAGCGAATTAGGAACGAACTAGCTTTGCCAGACTCATGATCAATTTGCGTTCTCAGTTCTCTAAGGTGGTAGGAGACCAGGCGGGAGTCGCCTCCGCGACGTCTTATCATCCGTTGCAAACCTCGCATTGCAGATCACGTGCCATTCCCGATGCCAAGAGTCTCAGTTGCCGACCAAGTCGCCGTAAGACATTCGCTGACATGGAATTGCAATCGGACCGGCAAACATAACGACGTGCAGCATCTCAGAATGACTGCTAGGTTTGCTCGCAAAGCGCGTTGAAATCGGAAGCACCGCGTCGGGCATTTCCGGAAGACATATGCCTAAGAAGTTACTCGTGCGATGGGACAAGGTCACGAACTGCCACCAACACAGCCTGAACATTGTCGTTGGTCAGTTCGCCCGTCCGAAACGCAAATCGGTTCACGACTTGCTGATGTTCGTAAAGAACAACCGTGACCGCGGCATGAGGATGAATGTTTTGATGGGTCGGCCCTGCGATTGTTTCGCTGGCAACCGTCATGGGAGTCGCAATCTGATGATCGAACGCAAACGTCTGCACCACCGGGATGGCAGACCGCGGTTGATCGCTTAAGTAGACACAAAAGCTGCGGAGTCCTTCGGCCCGATGCGAATCGACAATCTCATCCAGTTTCTCCAACAATGGCTGTAGTTCCGGTTCCATCTTTCGCAGCAGGATCATCGCTACCGGACGGTTCCCGTTGCGACAGACATAACACGTCGACTGATTTCGCAGTGGTCCCGTGACAGCCCGCACGTAAAATGACGGAACTTTCTCGCCGATATCCCGTCCTGACTTTAATGATTCACCACCAAGGCACACGGTCCCTGTTAAGAGAACGCCCAGGAGACAAACAATCAAAGTCAGACGGTGAAGTCGATGGGGCAGCCGATCATCCAGAGAATTTTGTCGAGTCATGCTCTTATTTTTCCGATTGCTGTCCACTCGTGCAACGACAAAATTGTGCAAACGGGCGACCACGGCGGACAAATCAACTATAATGATCCGGTTCTCCACTCTGACATACACCCCGACAGAAATGCCTCTTGAGTGAAACCCCACCAGTTGCATGCACGCATTGAAACGGTTCGTTGAGTCCTATCTTGGTTTGCCGCCGAACGATCCCGGGCAGGGAACGGCTTGGAATTTCTTGTGGAATTCCCCATGGCCTGCCTGGTTGCCGGGTTGGGCCGTGCTGGTTTTGATCGTGCTGGCGATGGCCTTCATCGTGGGGATCTATCGTCGAGACGCCGCCACGGTTCCGACGCGTGTCCGTTGGGGACTCATCGCCTTGCGAACTGGCGTCGTGTTGATGGCGCTCTTCTTTCTCTGCGAATTGCGGTTATCCGTTGATCGCACTGGTCTCCCAACAGTTGTGCTATTGCTCGACGACTCTCTTAGCATGGGCTTCGAGGACGATTACAAAGACAAAACAATTCAGCGAGTTGTGAAAGAATTACAAGCCTCGTCCGAACTCTCGGAGACCACGCGGCTGAATCTCGTCAAATCTCTGCTGACCAGCGATGATGGCGAACTTCTGAAAGACTTGCTGCCTCGTCATAAGGTGCGCGTCTACCGGTTCAGTGACGATGCCAACGTGCTCGGCGACGGTGGCGAGTTGCTGAACACCGCCGATGTCGATCAGTTGCTTCCCATCTTGCAGGGCTTGCAACCTGATGGTGAATCGACACGACCAGGAACCGCGGTGCGGAAAGTTCTGGACGATCTGCGAGGCACGCCACCCTCCGCAATTGTCGTGTTCAGTGATGGCATCACCACGACCGATTCAACCGATTCCCTCGCCGCAGTCGCGGACGTCGCCCGCAGTCGATTGGTTCCGGTCTTCACCGTGGGGTTGGGAACTGAAGAACCCGCCCGCGATTTGCATCTCTACGGTTTGCTATCCGATGAGATCGCCTTCGTCGACGACCCGGTTACGTTCTCCGTGAAGCTGAAAGCCTACGGTTTGGAAGGCGAGTCCATTCAAGTCGTGCTCAAACGCAACGATACCGGCGAGGAAGTCGATCGCAAAACCGTGACCGCCGCTGCTGATGGCGTGAGCGAGAAAGTCGAATTCTTGTGGATTCCAAATCAGGAAGGCGAGTTCGAATTCGTGGCCGAAACCGTCGTGCTCGACGAGGAAACCAACGCCAACAACAATCGCACGCAACCACAACTCATCAGCGTGCGACAAGAGCCGATCCGTGTGCTGCTGGCGGACTCCGTGCCCCGTTACGAGTTTCGCTACTTGAAAGCGTTGTTAGAGCGAGAAGCGTTCCGCGAAGAGGGACGCAACACGTTGGAGGTTTCCACGGTGCTGCAACAAGCGGACCTTGATTTCACCGCTGAAGACCGCACCGCGCTCGACCACTTTCCCGTGCAACGCGATGAACTCTTTCGGTACGACGTAATTTTGCTCGGCGACATCGATCCATCGTCGCTCAGTCCGATCGTGCTCAAGAACCTGCAAGACTATGTCCGCGATGCAGGAGGTGGACTCGTTCTGATGGCTGGACCTCGGCATAACCCGCTCAAGTTCCAAGGCACGCCGCTGGAAACGTTGTTGCCGGTCGATTTGGAAAACGCATCGCTGCCGCCCGAAGGTGTGCCCATTCCGAACGGTTTCCATCCGGAACTGACAATCGAAGGCCGAACTTCGAACACGGTGTTTCGTTTCGAAGACTCCGAACCCGAGAGCTTGAAAGTGTGGGCCAATCTGCCGGATTGGTACTGGTATGTTCGTACGCCGCTGTTGAAACCCGGTGCCGTCGTGTTTGTGAGTCACCCGTTTCAGAACGGCGAGGACGGCTTGCTGCCTTTGATTAGCGTGCAACAATACGGAGCCGGCAAAGTCATGTTCCACGCGACCGATGAACTCTGGCGTTGGCGGTTTCGACGAGGTGACCGGTATTATGGACGCTACTGGCTGCAGGCGATTCGGTATCTCACGCGGTCGAAACTCGTTGGGAAAGATCGTGGCGCTCGCCTGACCGCCGACCGGGAACAATATCAACGCGGCGAAACCGTCACGCTGCGGTTGCGGTTCCTCGACGAACGTCTGATCCCCGCTGCTACCGATGGTGTCTCGGTGATGGTCGAGCGTCGCGGCGATGTGCAACGTGCGATTCCGCTTACTCGCGTCCCTCAGGCTGCGAACGTTTTCGAAGGCCAGTTGAGCGATGTCGGCGAAGGTTCGTACCATGTGTGGGTGACGCGGCCGAACTTCAACGAAACGCCACCGTCCGATGATTTCATCGTCGAGTCGCAAAGTCGGGAGCTGATTCAACGGAACTTAGACCGTGACGACCTCGTCCAAATTGCGAAAGCCAGTGGCGGACGGTTTTTGTCGTTGGTCGAAGCCCGACGACTGAGCCGCATCATCCCGCCGGGGCAACCGGTCCCCTTGGAAAGTCAAGAGCCGATTCTGTTGTGGAACCGCTGGGAGTTTCTGCTGCTGTTCACGGTCCTACTCGCCGCGGAATGGATCTGGCGGAAGCGATGGCGACTGGTATGATGACAGATCACGCACTCCGAGACTCCGAGTGAAATCATGACGAATCACGATCTCCGACAACAATTGTTGCAGCTTCGCAAACGAGTCCGCCAATTGTTGGCACTCTACGGCGTGAGTTGGCTCGTCGCAGTCGTATTCGGGGGCGTATTCCTCGCCGGTTTTCTGGATTGGCTCATTCAAATCGACGACCCGGGCATCCGGCTGATTTTGGGTTGTTTGGTTCTCACCGCATCCGCCTGGATTGCGTGGCGACTGTTGATCACCCCCCTCAGACGTACTCTGAGCGATATCGACATTGCGCTCCGGATCGAAAAACGCTATCCCGGTTTTCGTGACAGTTTTGCGAGTACCGTGCAATTTCTGAAAGGCGAGTGCGATGCTCGCGTCGGATCGCCGGACCTCCAACGACAAGTCGTGGAGCAAACGCTGCGTCACGTTCGACAGTTGCGGGTCGAAGAACTTGTGGAAACCCGTCCAATCCGCCGGGCAGTGATGGTTGCCATCGGCGTGTGTTTGGTGACTGCCGTTGTTGCGGGCTTCAATCAGGCAAACGCGGCGACGGCGTTACACCGATTGTTGTTCCCGTTCTCCGAAAGACCGTGGCCGAAGAAAACGCGGCTGGTGCTCCTCGATGAACAATTCCAAACACTGAAAACTCAGTTGGAACCGCACCGCGTCGCACGGGGTGACCAACTCGACCTCTACGTCGAGAACGAACGCGGACCGTTGCCCAGCGACGTCAAACTGCAGATCCGTCTCGAACCACCGCAACCGATTGTCGCCGAGACGGAGCCCGACAAAATCGAACAAAACGCCGCCAACGATGTCCGAGAGGAAACCCTCCGCACGACAACTCGGCAAGACGAAAATGGCAAGTCGCGGTCCGTGGGTGTCGTGCAAATGCGACCTGTCGAAGACCGATTGTGGTTCCGCGCCGTTGGCGGTGATGACCACGAAATGCCTTGGCATGAGATTGAAGTTGTTCCGCCGCCGCAGATCGAAACATTGCATGTGACGCTCACGCCGCCAGAGTATCTCGGCGAGCCACCCGTCGAACTTCCGCCAGGCACGGGACACGTTCGCGGTTATCTGGGCACACGTGTCGACATCACGATACACGCCAACAAACCGCTAAGGACTGCGCGACTACGGGTCAAGGAATCACCCGCCGTTGAGATCGCGATCAATCCAGACGACAAAAGCACCCTGCAAACATCGTTCGTCATCGAAGAAGCCGGTGTGTACTCGTACTGGTTCGAACTCCAAGATTATCAAGGGTTCGAAGACGCCGACGCGCCGCGTTTCGAAGTCAGAGGAATTGCGGATAACTCTCCCGACGTGTGGATTTCACAACCTGAAGTCGATCGGCAAGTCACACCCGCCGCCGTCGTGCCGTTCGAACTCGGCGCGAAAGACGATCTCGGTTTGGCCGGTCTGCGGTTGGTCTATCAAATTGCCGACGCAGGTTCGAAGTCCGAACCGGTCGCAATCAGTCTGCCTCTGAGCACCAACGATATCTTTCGCCAAACCGCCGAGCACAACTTGGATTTGGGGCAACTCTCGCTGCAACCTGGCCAACAAGTTGTAACTTGGGCGGAAGCGGAGGACGCATTTCGCATCGATGAGCAACGACACATCGGTCGATCACTCACGCGGACGTTGACCATCGTTACCCCCGAACAAAAGACGCAAGAGTTCGAGGATCGACAGTCGGGAATCGTCGATGAACTGGCCGACGTCAGGGAAACGCAACGTCAAGTTCGCGACACGATCGAGCAACTCCAAATTCAAATGCAAAACGCCGGTGAGTTGCGGTTGGAAGATATCGATCAACTCAAACGCGTGGAGATGGAACAGAAACGCATTGGCAGTCGGCTGACGCACCCGCTCGATGGCATAGACGCGCGTGCCAAGGATATCGAAGACGACATGCAAGCCAACGGCATCGAATCCCAACCGATGCAACGCCGACTCGCTCGGATTCGCGAGGAATTGCGTGTCATCCAGGAAGATCATTTGCCGGAAATTGAACGGGCGTTGATCGACACTCGCAAGCAAGCCGAGACCAAATCCGCCACCGGTCAATCGGCTGATGCCACGCAAGCCAAGCAGCAACAGAAACGGTTGAACGAAACCGCTGGCGAACAAGACGCGATTCTCAAATCGCTGGGGACCTTGCTCGACGAGCTTTCCGAGTGGCGTCGACAACGAAACCTGTCGGCGGAGATCGAAAACCTGTTGAACGAGCAAGATGCATTGAACGCCGAGCGGGCGGACATCGGCCAACGAACACTGGGAAAGAACCGTTCGCAACTTACACCGCAAGATCGAGCCGATTTGTCAAAACTCGCGAATCGACAACGCAACCAGGCCGAACGTGTCGAGCAACTCGAAACCGAACTGAAAGAGAACGCGGAGACGCTGCAAGAGAGTCGTCCCGATATCGCCGAACGACTCAACGATGCCCGTCAATATTTGCGGGAATCAGCGACAGCCGGTGCATTGCGAGAAGCCGCACGAGCACTCGATGAAAATGAAATCGGTTCAGCGACGAAACAGCAATCACAGGCGACTGAGAACTTACGCGAACTTGATGACATTCTGCAAAACCGCGGAGCGGCGAACGTCGAGGAACTCGCCCAGGAGTTGGAGTCGCTCCGAAAACGCTTGGAAGAACTGAAGCAAGACCAAACCGAAACGCTTCGCAAACTCAAAGACGCGGAGTCGATCAAAGATCCCGATCAACGAGAACAGGAACTCGAACGGCTTCGCAAAGAACAGGAAGAGCTTCAACAGCGAGCAGCGGAGTTGGCGCGGGAACTTCGCCGGATGCAAGCCGGTCGTCCCGGTTCGTCGGCTAGACGTGCCGCCAGCCGAATGGAAGAAGCCGTCCAACGCCTCACCAAAGATGACCCTACGGCCATCGAGGAAATCGAAGAGGCCCTCGAAGATCTGGAACAAGCCGAACGCGAACTCGCCGAGGAACAGCGAGCCGCCGAGGAACAATTGGCTCAAGAACTTTTGGAAAAGATTGCTGATGAAATCAACGCGTTTGTCGAACGCCAACAAGCGGTGATCGATGAAACGAATCGGTTGGAAACGGAGCGGCGGGAGCGTGGTCGACTCACACGCGGCCAACTGGTTTCCTTGCGGAATCTGGCGGAACTCCAAACCACGCTCGCCGACGAAACGGCGGAACTGGCGAAGAAGATTGAGGCGGCTGCCGTCTTTGCATTGGCTATTCGCGGGGCCGAACAGAACATGCGAAGAGCCGTAACTCGGCTGGAAGAACGAAAAACCGATCGCCGCACCATTGAAGCTGAGGAAGCCGCTCGGGATCGGTTTGCTGACTTAGTGGCGGCTTTGGAAAAAGATGAAAAGAAACCTGAGGAACAAACGGACGACGCCGAGCAAACCGATCAACAGCCGAACCAGCCCCAATCTGGTGGCCCGCAAACTGACGGAATCCCGCAGCTCGCTCAGCTCAAGATGCTTAAGACCATGCAAGAAGACATCTTGCAGCGAACCGCCGATCTCGATCGGAAACGTACGGATACGGAACTTGATGACGAACAAAAAACGGAGCTTACTGAGCTGACAGAACAGCAAAGTTTGCTCGCCGACATCACGCGAAATTTAACGAAACAAGTCATGGACGCTGTCCAAGCGGACCCCGTCAAACCGGAACCCGACGATAACCAGCCCGAAGAAACCGAAGAAGAAAAACCCGAGAAATCCAAGCCGAAGAAATCTCAGGACGAAGAACTCAAGGATTTGGGAATCGATCTGAACTTGGACGAACTTGGCCCAAAGAAACCGGAGTAAACGCCATGCCCCGAACACAATATCTCGCTTGGTTACTGACGATCGTCTGCGTGTGGGCTTCTCCGTTAGTCGCGGAGGATGAGACGCCGAAGCCACCAGCGAAAGCGGCCGCCCCCAATGAAAAAGTCTTCGACGATAAACTTCTCGACGAACCTGAGGAAGCGGAGAAACCAGCGCCGCCGCTGGAAAACCCCATCGAGACCGCAGTGGCAGGCATGCGGTCTGCAACCGAACATTTGAAAGAATCGCGAACCGGCGAAGAAACTCGCGAGATTCAAGAACAAGTCATCCGCGATCTGCAGAAACTGATTGATCTCGCAGAACAATCGCAAAATCAAAAACCAAATTCGCCGCCCCCGTCACAACCGCCGCCGCAAGATCAACAGGACCAAAGCGACAACAAATCGGATCAATCGGAGTCACCCGATAACGCAAATCAACCACCGTCACCGCAGACCGGCGAAACGGGCACGGAACAGCAACCGCAGGCAAATGAACGGTCTCGCGAATCGTCGGAGGACGCCAATCAAACGGCGAACGGAGGCGGCACCGCGCCGCCCGATCGTCAGCACCTCATGCGGGATGTTTGGGGACATCTCCCGCCCGCCGTGCGGAAGAAATTGCTTAACATGAGCGGCGACAAATACTTGCCGAAATACGAGGACCTGCGAAAACGCTACTTCGAATCGCTCGCCGAAGAAGGTCAGAGTGGGAGCAAATGATCGATTTCAATTGGATTCGGGGCTGTTGCTCTGACGAACAGCAAACGAGTCGACTACAATTCCGCTAGTCCTTAGGAATCTGTGTCGGAGCCATGAATGTTTCCCATCCGTGACAATATCCCCTCGCGTCAAACCCCGTTCGTCAACTATGCGTTGATCGCCGCATGCGTTGTCGCATTCCTGATGCAACTTTCTCGACCGGAGGGTGAACCGACTTTAGTCGAAGAGTACGGCATGATTCCCGCCCGGGTCCTGCACCCGGATCAACCAGTCGAGATTCCGGACGTCCAACCGCAAAAGGACGGGCGTGGCAAACCGGAAATCGTCATGCGTGAGGCGGCACCGTCGGCCGTACCGGCTTGGATGACGCTTCTCACTTGCGTGTTCTTGCACGGCGGATGGATGCATTTGCTGGGCAATATCTGGTTTTTGTACATCTTCGGCGACAATGTCGAAGACTGTTACGGGCATTTCGGGTATCTGGTGTTTTACTTAGCTTGCGGAGTCGCGGCGAGTGGGACGCACTTGCTTCTTAACGCCAATTCGTCGATTCCCACGATCGGCGCGAGTGGTGCGATCGCCGGCGTGATGGGTGCGTACTTTTTGCTTTATCCACACTCCCGCGTGTTGGCGGTATTGCCGTTGTTCGTGATTCTCTACACGCTTGTCGTGCCAGCTCCGGTCTTTTTGGGAATCTGGTTCCTGCTGCAGTTGATGCAAAGTGTCAGCAGCATCAACAATGTCGAAGCAGCCGGTGTCGCGTTTTGGGCGCACGTCGGTGGTTTCGTTGCGGGACTCGTCGCCACATACGGCTTAAGGACGACTTCATTCCTGAATCAAGCTGTCAGTGAACGCCTTCCGGATTCGTCAGGTCGGGCCGGACTTCCGACGAGTCGCGGCAAGCGTTCGTCAGGTTCAGCTGATCCATTTTCCGATGACGACTTTTTCTCGAACCGCCGATAGACCACGTGACGGTCTTTCGTATGTGCAAACTTGAGTACGTCACGTACTTCTACGGGACTAAATCCGCTTCAAAGAATCGGATGCTGGGTTTTCGATCTCCCTGCGACCGAAAACCCAACGTCCGATTCGGGTCGAAAGCATTGCCGGCACCAACACCAGATCGGAAAAGACCGCGACAATCAACAAACAGAAAATCGTAATGGCAAACCGGCTCTGAGTAGCAAGCGGGCTAGGAAGAAACACGAGTAGCCCCAAGCCACACACCAAGGTCGTGGTGAGCATCGCGGGGGCGCATTCTTGGAAAGTGTGTCGCAGAGCTTCCGTCGGGCATTCGGTTTCGTGTTCCCGATAACGTAAGAGGAAGTGAGCCGTGTCATCGACGGCAATTCCTAACGCCACGCTACCGGTGACAATCGTTGCGAAATCGAAGTCAAACCCCAACGCGGCGGTGCCTCCAAATACAACGACACTTGGCAGCACGTTCGGTACCATCGACGCCAACCCCGCTAGAACGCTGCGAAGTACAAACGCCATCACCACGGCAATAATCGCAAAAGCCAACGCATAACTTTGGAACAAGTCCCGGATCACGTTCTTCTGCGAGCGAAGGTACAATGGAGCGGCTCCGGTGTACTTGACGACGATGTCGCCTGACTCCGACGATTCCAATTCCTGATCGACCAGGTTCCGAACGTCGTCTTCGAATTTGGCCAAATCGATACGCTCGATCTCCGTCGCTCGGATGGTAATCCGCCACCACTCGCGATCGTCGAATTCGTTCAGGTAGGCTCCATCGAGCATTTTGTACCGGGAATCCCGAAGTTGCTTGCGGGATACGACCCGGGCCAGAAACCCCACGCGGCCGTGTAGATCGTCCGGCAATGCAACCAGCGTGGCTGACGAGAAAGTTGTCGAGACTTCGGGCAACTCTTTCAATCGCCGTTCGATCGACTGAATTTTTCGAAATCGTTCGTCGAACTCGCCCGACCCGATTGTGGGAAATCCTAGCACCACCTCGACGGCACCAAACGGACCGATTTCGTTCTCGATAAAATACAGGTCTCGTAGGTATTCACTGTCGCTGCGAAAATGGTCTTCGACCGCAACCGACGCACGGATGTTTCCAAGTTGCATTCCTAAGACACTGGCAAACGTGACGACCCCCAGAATCACGAATAGGGCGTGTGATGTTGCCATATGAAACCCACGCCACAGAGTGCGTTGTAGGAATTGCGGGGGATGCAGTCCTCCACGAGAACCAAGCACGCAATAAGCTAAGGGTCCTGGTGCGAGCAGTAACAACAGCCCAAGCATCAACAATGTGCCCGCCGCCGAATAGAGGCCGAACTGGCGAATTGCGGGAAACTCGCTCGAGACCAACGATCCCATTCCGACCGCCGTCGAAACCGACGATACCACCGACGGTTTCCACGCAATCGAAAAACCACGACGGGCAATCGATTCCGCATCCGCTTGCTCGGCGGGCAGGGTTTCGGATGCAGAACGGAGATAGCTAACGAGGTGAATGCATGTTGAAACCGCTAGCACGTATATCAACGAGGGAACCGCCGTCAGTAGCCCATCGAGTTTCGTACCGAAGAGCGGAATCAAAGCAACTGCGGCACCGGTTGCAACGCCTGAGAGAAACAAAGTCACCAAAACCGCCGGCAGATTCCGCAAACAGAACCAAGCCACCAGGATCGAGACCAAACACGCCGGCGGCGTGAACAGAGTAATGGCCCGGGTGATGGCCGCCTCGGCAACATATCCCGAATACGGGTACCCTGCCATCCGTAATTCGCCCCGACTCAACCCCGGTGTGGCGGCTGCTGCTCGGAAGATGTCTTGAATGGCCTCGGTCCGATGTCGTTGTCCAGATGGCGTGAGGCGAATCGTGAGACATGTTGTCTCGCCGTTAGCGCCGATCAGTGTCCCAGCGAGTCGCTCGATGACCTCGTCTCGGGTCAGTTGGCTGTTCTCACCCGTGAGACGCCCGATGACCTCGGGACCGGTCATCACCTCGTCGATATATTCGGCCCCACGCAACTCCGAGAGTTGGTTAGCGAACACTGGAATTCGCGGGTCATCCAGACCGCATTCCGGCCAAGATACGACGACAACATCATCGGATCCGAAATGCTCGAGAAACCATTCGTAGGTCACCAACCCGGGTGAGTCGTCGGGAAGCCATTGGTAGACGTCGTCGATGTTGGTTTCGATCCGCAATGCCAACACAATGATGCTAGGCACCAATGCGGCCAACAAGATGAATCGCCACCAGATTGTGGTGTGAAAACGTCGCATGTCGTCAAGGTTGCAGGAGAACGGCTCTGTGATTCCTGCCCAAGCCGGTCACTGACACAGACCGATAGCGGGGACGAGCCGATTCCGTAGGGGAAGCGTTCTCAATCGGAAATCACGTTTTACCGAGAAGGGCGGACACGGTCGACTACATTAGCGATTTCATTTTCACGATGCGAGAGTAGCCACATGATCGCAGCAGGAGACCGCAGATTTTGACGGGAGGGATCTAAGTAATCCTCGACGCGTCGGACGGATGCGCCAAGGGCGGTCAGTTTCTTCTCCAGGCGTTCGTAACCGCGGTCCAAATGACAGATCCTGTGAATCGTGGTCGATTCTTCCGCGGCCAATCCCGCGATAACGAGGGCGGCACTGGCTCGAAGATCTCCTGCCATCACATTCGTGCCATGCAAGCGATCCACACCGTCCACAACAACGGAAGAGCCATCACGCCGAAGTCGAGCCCCCAGCCGAGCGAGTTCCGGCGTGTGCTGGAATCGCTCTGGAAAGACACGGTCTGTGACGATACTTGTCCCGTTCGCCATCGAGAGCAAGGCCATAAACTGGGCTTGGACGTCGGTCGGAATTCCGGGAAATGGCTTCGCCGTGATTTCCGCAGGGTTCGGCCGCTGTGTCGCTGTCACACGCACCGTGCTGGTTTCATTGGCCTCAAAATTCCTCGCCGTCATGGACTGTGAAGAATCAACTTCAATCTCAACGCCAATGTCCCGAAGTTTCTCGATAATAGCGGTCATATCGGCCACAGGTACGTTTTCGAGTTTGATATCTCCACGGGTGGCGGCAGCGGCGATCATCAAAGTGGCGGCTTCAATTCGATCGGGGACAATGGATTGTGTTGCTCCCCGCAAATGCCGGACTCCTTCGATTCGCAGACGTGATGTGCCCAGTCCCTCGATATGGGCCCCCATGCGGTTTAGGAACCGTCCAAGTTCCATTACTTCCGGCTCACAAGCGGCGGACTCGATAATGGTCACGCCTTCCGCGAGAGTCGCGGCGGACATGACGTTGCATGTCCCTGTCGCGGTCGTGCCGAAGGGTCCGTCGAGAAACACTCGACTGCCACGCAACCGCTTTGCCTGGGCATGCACGTAGCCTCGATCGACATGAATCTCGGCCCCTAACGATCGTAACCCTCTGAGATGCAAATCAATCGGTCGATCGCCGATGGCACAACCGCCGGGCAAGGACACACGGGCTCGTCCACGTTTCGCGAGTAACGGTCCTAATACGCATACGCTGGCTCGCATTTGCCGAACCAAGTCGTAGTCGGCCAAGCAGCGTGATTCGTCCTGGACCGTCAGAACGAGTGAACGCCCGAGATAACTCGGTTTCCAGTGCACACGAACCCCGAGCAGTCGCAATAACCGACACATGGTTTGCACGTCGAGCAGGTCGGGAACGTTGTGCAACTCGCACGCGGAATCGGCCATGATCGCGGCCGCCATAATCGGGAGACTCGCGTTTTTCGAGCCGCTGACACGGGCCGTGCCAACCAGGGGACGGCCGCCGTCAATCACGAACATGTCCATCCGTGGACTCCTTGATGCCAAACGTGCCGCCGGAAAGTGGATGAGATCATAGCAGAAAGTTGGAACCGAGTGCAGATCACAATTGAGGACGTGTCTTCCGAAGTTCCAACACCATGACTTCATCTGGCGTGCGAGTGTACCGCAGGTGAGCATACGTGCGAAGCCACTCTGCGACGGCGGCGGCATGCGTCCGTTCGAGTTCTTTCTCGTCGCTGGTCTGCGTTTTCGAAGCTTGTTGGGCCACACGACCGGCGAATTGATGAAGCGTCTCGGATGCCGACCGTTTCCAGCCGAACGGTTGTAGTTCGTTTTCCATCCGTTGCAGCATATCCCCGAGGGCAGCTTCCCATCGGTCTTTCGGACGGATACGCCGCCGAGACCAACGAATTCGCCAAGGCAACCTTTTGTACAGCCAGAATCCCAGGCCGAACAAAATCATGACCGTGAAACCGGAAGTGGCAGACCCCCAAAGTGTATGCCAAACTCGTTTCCAGTTCTGGTTGGCGATGTGAACTTTCAGACGACCGATTGCCGCTTTCAATTCCTCCCACCATTGTTGCCATGCGGAAATCGTGGACGATTGCGGAACACCGCCAGCAGGGGTCGCTTCGACGATCGTCCAGCCGGTCTGCGGATCGTAAGCCTCGCACCACGCATGGGCGTCACGATTGCGAGCGACCCAATACCCTCCAATTTCATTGCGTTCACTGACGACAAACCCAGTTACGTACCGGGCCGGAACTCCGACGCGTCGCAATAGGATGACAGCGGCGCTCGCGAAGTACTCGCAATGGGCGGCGGGTTTTTCTTCCAAGAAGTACTGTAACGGATCAGGGTCGTGCCACCGGTTTCTGGGAATTTGAAGTCCCAAATGGTACTCGTAATTCTGATAAAAATAGCTTTCGACCGCTGCGATTTTTTGCTCGGTTGTCTCACATCCCTCAAACACGACGTCGGCGACACGTCCGACCCAATCCACACGAAATCGAGGTCGGACCTCGGGATAATCCATCAGCTCCATCTCTGGGCCATGCCAGTCATCCACCCACTCAGTTCGACGTGGCAAACTTTCCGAGTGTTCGTGGGACACAAGGGCATTCGGACTGCCAATCGGTTTTTCGGCGATCGCTGGTGGATCCGGTTGGGGAGGCCGATGATACTGCGATAACCCCAGATACTGGGCAATTTCCTCCGCAGAGTGTCTCACAAGTGGCTTGGTTTTTGACTCGGGATGTGTTAACTCCCAAGCGATATACGGAAAGCCGGGCGGTAGTTCCCCAAGGTCGAACAGTCCCTGAGTGCGATAGCGAATCTCATCGGTTTCCGCTTGCAAGTGCGTTGTACGCAAGGTGGAAAACGAAATTCCCTTTAGCGATTCCGCTCGCCAACACTCCAGGCTACGCCAGCGACGACTCTCCGGTAAATCGAACCCGGGATAGGCGAAGAGTTCTCCTTTTTCCGATACCGCCGGAAGCCCTTGGGGAGTTCCTCCTGCAGGATGAATCGGAAACCGTAACGACGCCGGCGATCGCCATTCGCCAAGAATGTAATCGATGTAAACTTGTCCGCGGAGATAGCCCGGTTCTTCCTCGGCAAAAACTCGCAATGAAATGGCATCGTCGTTCGATGATTTGCGAATCCCTACCGAATTCAAACTCGCGCGTTCGCTAAAACCAACGATACTGGAGCCGAAGTCTTTACGAAGCCATCGGGCCAGCCAACTTTCCACCTGTCGCACAAGCCATTCATCAATCGGTCGATGATACTGAACAACGGACCGTGCAATCGCTGCGGTGGAAAACACCAGCGAGACGAACAATAAAGCAACCACGACAACCCGCATTCGAGAGGCACGTCGAACAGACCCCGATGGGACAGCGCGGTTCGAAACGGCATCACGGTGTCGCCAAGCCATTTGAAACATTGCCCAGCCAAGAACATAGGCAATTGCCAACATACCGACGATGATGCTACGCGAGGCCCCCATTTCGACATCGCTGGCACAGATAAATGCCGCCGCCCCGAGTGCAGGCAGCGACAATGGCAAACGGTCATTCGGTTGTCGAATGACAAACTGCATCGCCTGAATGAATGCCAAACACCGTGCCATCTCATGCATGAGATCAGTGCGGATGAAATAAGCGTCGGCGGAAAATTCCACCGGTGCCAAGCGATACTTCAGCAGGAAGAACGCAATGCACACCGCCGTCCAAATGAAGAGTCGTTCCGGACGGACGGTGATTCGCCATTGCGTGAACGTCCCCACTCCCGCGATTGTCATCACGATCAACGCGAACACGTACCCGCCGGAGACAAATCCGATCAGCCCGCATTGCAACGCGACAAGAACCAACGCCCAAAGTCTTTCGTTACGCATCCTTTCCCCTCAATGATGACATCACTAAATTGTGCGCCATCGCAGAGCGAACTCGCAAGGATCAATCAATTGACCTCTTCGTACTCGGGTTTGTCCCCGTCAGTCACTCGTTTCCAAGCCTCTGCAAAAAGTTCATGGACGGGGCGGGTCGGAAGAATCCGAGACAACGGCATTTCGAGCCCGCCCTCGGCATTTCGTTCGATGCCGAATAACGGAAGTTTCCAAGTCTCGATGGGCAGATGCGGCAACTTGAGGGCTTCCCAACCACCCGGCAAGAAAAAGCCGCGTCCTGCACGGGACCGTTTCGCTTCGAGGACCAATTCCTTCGCCGCCAATTCCTTCACGGCTTTGTTGAGCTGCGATGTCGTCCACCCCATCCAGGCTTTGATGTTGGCACTCGTCGGGTCGGGCAACGACAGCACTTGCAGATAAAGCGCGGCTGACGCCTCTTCGATTCCGTAAGTGTCTGCGACCTCACCGACCAAATCCTTGACCGATTGCATCGGGTTGGTTTCAAACTCCCCGTCCGAAACAGGCGTCTTCTGAATTCGCTTGCAGATATTCCGGTAGCCGTCGGAGTGAATCAACTCTAGATGCCAGACGTGCTGATTCTGATAAGAACCGTGGGCGGATGTAATCACGTCTTTGAGACTTGCCAGTCGTTTCCAATCCTTAGCCTTCTGCAACTTGGCAGGTCGAATCGCATAGACCAATTGATGATCTTTCGCCACTCCCAGGATCAGCCCATCATCAACAGTCGAGACGCCTTTGCTCGTCTTTGATTTTCCCAGCGTTTGTTCGAGTTGCTTCTTCGCTGGTTCTTCCTCATCCGCTGTGTAGAGATAGTGATGTCCCGCCGGCAACAACAAGTTTGCATTCTTGAGACAACTTAAGGTGACGCTGTGCAGTTCAACCAGCCCGGCTCTCGTTGCATCACCGACCGGCAAATGATAGTTCAGAAATGGAATTGCAATCGTAACCGCTGACAATACCGACTCGTTGAATGTCCGGTCTTCGGAATCCGAGTGTAACTCGGGGGAGTAGTCCTCTTCATCTTGACGCAGTACCCATTTTGCGTTCGCGTCGAAGTAGTCGTGTGACTGTGGAGCCGCCAATGCGGAGAGCATTTCGCCGTCCGCGCGATAATAACCGAACGCTTCGCAGAGCTTCTCCGACATTTTGGCGGGAATCTCGAGTCGCTTCGGCATGACATTGGCCCATTCGCTCGCTAGCCGATCAAGCGCGGGGAGTTCCTCGGTATTCCAAAGCTCCGCGGGATCACCATCCAATAGCAGATTTTGTAGTCTCGTGAGGGTCTCACCCGGCAGCGATTGCAACGCCGTTTTCGCTGCCGCCGCTTCCGCGACCTTCAGCTTGAGGTGTTCGCGTAACGGCTTCGGCATGAAATTTTTATCGTACCAACTGAAGTTCGGACAGCCGAACCACAGCAGGCCAACTTCCGCCGCGGACACACCCAAAGCCTCTGCTTTTTCGAGAAACACCTCACGGTCTAGCAATGGTTTTTCGTGGGAGTCCAATGCCTCCAAAAACACTTTCCACTGCTCAGACGACCACAACCGTTCGTACTCGGTTTCCGATTCAATCTGGAAATTCGGCAACACTTGGAAGCTCTTCTTGGGAGCGTATTCCAGAATGGTCCATTGATCGGACCAGCCGCAGTTCATCAGAAAATAATTCCCTTTGTGTTCATGGAAGAACCAGGCATCTTCGTAGTCGTCTTTGCGAACGGGAAACGGGGCAGACCCGTCGAATTCGCCTTCAAGTTTGCGAAGTTTCCCCGGCAAATCGACAAACGGTAACTCGACCCAAGCCGCGATGAGTTTTCGCCAAGCATCGTCATCATTCGTCCAATAAGCCGACCATGCCCGACGTTCTAAACCGTCGAGCAGGTCGAACCATTCGAAGGGAACCTCTGCAATCGGCGTGCGGGATCTCCGAGGTTCACCCTGGAAGAATTTCGCGACCTCGTGCAGGTGGGGTAGTAGTGGGTGTCCATCTCCCCAACCAGTGCGAATCCCCAACTTCTGAAGCCCTTCCGTGACAATCGCTTCGAGGGCGGGGTCGAAGTCCACCGGTGATTCCGCTTCCGGATCACGGTTTTCCAGCAGTTCTTGCAAACGCTTCGTCAATCGACCAGCCAACAAACAGATACCGGCAACCCCGGAAATGAGTCGGCGGGGGTCGGACTTTTTCAACCAGGCCTCGATGACCGCAGTCGTTTCGACCAGCTGGACGATTTCAGCATCGAAGTCCTGTTCTTCGATATCTTTCAAGGCCGCAGCAATCAACTTCTTCGCCTGCGTGAGACTGGTTTTGCGAAGTTTCTTGGAGAGTGCCTTGTCTCGACATTTCATCGCGTGCCAACAGACAATCGGCAACGCCGCAACTTGACCGTTGTTATAGTGACGGTCGTCGTCGAAGTCCGCCAGCAAATACTCGCCCGCCGGGTCCCAAAGGTTCGGATCCTCATCGGTCAACCAGTCCCCGGAAACTGGCAACCGGTTGTCCGTACCGGGTTGATCCAGTAACGCCGTCGGCGGCCCGTAACCAAGGATACCCGTCCAAGTTCGTCCGTCGATTCCTTCACACTCGAAAGACGTCGGAGAGTCTCCGTTCTCATGTCGGACCCGCCAACCGAACATATGATCTTTGATCCCCAGCGGAGAATCCTCCACGCTCTCCAACCGCATGAGTGCGCAAGCGTTTTGATAGAGCTTATGTTTCGAGGTGACATAGTCCTCCAAGAAGGATGGCAACGACCACCGGCCTTTTTGCTCAGTCATGGGATCATATTCACGAAGTTGCCGGTCGTCTGTACGCCACTCGAGAGTCCAAAAGTGCTCACCGTCAAAATAGAAGGTGTCCGGTCTTTGCATGTTCTCGGTATCGCCAGCATGCACCACGCGGCGACCGTTGAACGTGCCTCCATTCGGCAAATCGACAGTAACACCGGAGACACCCCCGCCATAATGCCATTCTTTCGACGTCTTCTTGGGCGCACTCGACCAATAAAACGCCGACTCGTACCGGGCGGTTTCATAGAACACGCAGAGCTGCCCGTCATAGAACATCAAGTCCGAAAGTTCCGCCTTCTTGGGAAGTCGAAGTTCGTGTTCGTAGACGATTTCCGTCGCATTGACTACGACAGCAGTCGCTCCATCGGAAACCACAACGTGCGGAAATGCCCCATAAAAGTTGATTTCCTGTTTGCCGTCGGGGTTCAGACGGTCGGCAACCTCCTCTAAGATCGGCCAGCCATATTCGTCGATCAAACCGCCCTGCAAGTTCCGCACAAGAGCCGCGTCGACACTCGCTTTTTTCAGGGCCGCGTAGCATTCTGGAAACTCGCGGAAGGTTTCACGAGTCGTCCGGTTTTCCAGTTGGCCGAGTGCTGAATTCGCATCGGGCAACGCCTTTTGATCGACGGATTGGATCAAGTCCAGCAACCAAGCTTTGCGAGCGGCTTTCAACGCCTCTTTGCCACGGGCGGCGGCTTCGAATTCGGCCTCGCCCGCGGAGTTAGGCACGGCGTTTTCGAGGAGTTTGCCGAAGCGTTTATCGCGATGGACGAACACCGGGTCGCGGGGTCGGTTCTCGACATCGTCAGGGACCCGAGCCCAGCTACTAAGATCGAAGTGACAGTCCACCGACGGGTCAGCAACCGGAATGTCTCGCTCCAACACAAAGTCGAGCAGGTCGACACAAATCGAAGGATTACCCCAACGTTGGACTTCCAATTTCAACGGTGTTTTGTCTTTGATCAGCCGTTTAGTCGCAGCTTCGATAAGCTCGAACACGCGTTGTGGCGGTTGTTCTGTAGCCGTCGTCAATCGCGTCAACCAAGCCGCCGTCCCGTTGGCCGGACCGTTCTTGTCGGTAGCTTTTCGTTCCCAAGCGTTCTTGAGGATTCCCCATTCTTCCAGCAATTCTAGCCACGTCCAAAGTTCCTCCGGTTCGCCCCAACTGCTCGTTTCTGGAACGAGATTCAACAGTCGCCCCGCGACCTCGTCGTCGCGTTGAACCAGACCATTGATGATCGCTGAGTACCCCTTCCAAAAGCCCATCGGAGCCCGAGACATTGCTGGTGAATCGAGGATCTCGATCAGGAATTGCTCGAGTTCCTGCTCGACGTCCCGATCGGTGCTGGAAACGAGTTGTTTGATGTCCGTCGCCATCGACGTCCACGGCGTCATCCCCCCAAGAGTTCGACGCACACACAATTCACGGAAGATATTCCACGCTTCGTCTGGAGAATGAGATTTCTGCAGCTCTTTGCCGTACTCGGTAATCGCTTTATTCGTGAGACAGCCCGCAAGTGCGAACTCCAAAAAAGCGTTTTTGCGAAGGTCTTCGTCAACTTCGAGTGCATGCACACGTTCGGCTTCTCGCGCCTTACCAAAGCAACGGGACGCATACGTGTTGTTTCCTAACTCGATGAACTCTCGCCCGGCTTGTTCCCAAAACGATGGCAGGAAATGCGCCACGCTTTTGCCTAATCGTTTGGCGATTTCAACGAATGCATCGTAAGAGTGTCCCGGTTTCGACTTGGCTTTTCGAGCAGCTTTCTTAAATTCCTTGACGAGTTCCAACGCATACCGCGCATGATCGGGATCGTGAATCAACGCCCAACCAGGGAACCCCAGAGCTTGCCGACGTTTGTGTGCGAGTGGACCGTTGACGGTCGGTGCGTCGAACCCAATAAACTCCATCTCCAGATCATCGCCCTGCGCCAAAGAGTCCGGCGTCAATCGAACAACGACTCGCTCGCCCATGGCCGGATGCTGATACACCCGAGCACTGATTGCATCGACCTGTTCCTGCTTCTTGATCTTCGTTTTCTTAGGCAACAAAGCCCCAGCTTCGAGGAGCGCGGTGGTGTCGGTCATTTCTGAGATCTTTCTCGCAACGAATTTGTAGTCGTAGGGTGCGTGCCGACGCACCGAAAACCCGCACAGAATCGTGGTGCGTCTCAACGCACCCGCCGCCCGCTATTCGTCATCGTCTTCATCGACGACTCGCTTCGCATAGATAGCCGCTGCCATGCGGACACCTTCGCTAAACGCAACCGGACCGACATCCTTGATGGGAACAGTGCGTTCGCGTTCGTCGGTAAAAACAAGATCGCCGGTCCAGGTTTCGGCTTCGGGGTACTCGCCGCCAATCCAGAAACGCGCTTCTGTGAGTTTTCCGTCTTCCCAAACCGCACACGTCGCGCTTCCGCCCCGGACACGATAGCCCAACCGCCGACACAACCCCATCGCATGATTCAGCTGCTCGAACTTGCCGTTCTGATACTCTTCGATCTTGGTCTGTGCACGTTGTTCCTCGGTCGGTTCCCATGTCTGCCGGAAGAGTTGATCCAGCGGTTGCTCGAAGTTCAATTCCACGATCAACTCGCGGAAGTCCGAAAGATCGGTGAGCAAAATCGGATGAGGAATTGCGACCGTTGGCGTGGTGATCCATTGTGATTCACCATCGAGATCAATGACCCCCACACCTTTCTTCTTGTCGATGTCTTTCAGAAAACCGGACTCTTCCTGATTCAAGTCCTGCTTATCGACCGCGCAAACAACGAGGTTCTCCAAGAGATTTCGCCAAGTCGGATCCGCCCAAACGGCTGCAAGAATTTCTCGCGGCACCGGAAGCGATCGCATCATCCAGAGTTCGACAGACTCTCGACATTCAGCTTCATGCCGTTCGAGCCAATCGCTGAGCGTCGTCAGTTGCTGGGCCAGTTCGCTTTCTTTGAGCCATTTGGGCACAGATGCCAACTGTTTGCCCTTCGGATTCTGGCAAGCGAGTTTGCCATCGACGAGGGCCAGTTGATAATCCTTCTCGGCGGCAACCCAAGTCGGTTCCGCCGACGCTAACGCGGGAGAAGCAACCATAGCGAATTCCGAATTACGGTACTTGATGTGACGAACATTCCCAAGAAAGGAATGTTGAGATTTGTGCTCGTCACACTAAACGGCGTTCATCGGTTTGTCCAACGAGTACCGATCGGAATTCATCAGTTCTTTGTGATCTCACTCCCATTCGATCGTTGACGGCGGCTTCGAACTAATGTCGTAAACCACGCGGTTCACACCACGGATGGAGTTGATAATGCGGGTCGACATTCGACCCAACAATTCGTGAGGCAACGGATACCAGTCGGCGGTCATAAAGTCATCGGTTTGTACCGCGCGGATGGCAATCGTGTCTTCATAGGTGCGAGCGTCGCCCATCACACCGACCGATTGAACCGGCAACAACACGGCGAACGCCTGCTGAACCGTGCGATACAAGTTTGCCTTCCGCAATTCCTCGATCACGATGGCGTCGGCTTCACGGAGCGTGTTTAGCCGGTCGGCAGTGATCTCTCCCAAACATCGCACGGCTAAACCGGGACCCGGGAACGGATGTCGCCAAACGAGTTTGTCGGGCAGTCCGAGTTCCACCCCCATGCGGCGGACTTCGTCTTTGAACAAGTCTCGCAACGGTTCGATCAGTTCGAAACCTAATTCTTCCGGCAAGCCGCCGACATTATGGTGGGATTTGATCGTCGCTGCGGGACCATCGACATTGGCACCACTTTCGATGACATCCGGGTACAATGTGCCTTGCGCGAGGAAGTGAGCGTCAGGGATCGACTTCGCTTCCTCCCGAAACACATCGATGAAGACTTTGCCGATGATCTTGCGTTTCTGCTGCGGATCACTCACACCCGCGAGTGCGTCAAGAAACTGTTTCTCGGCGTCGACAATGTGCAAGTCGGTTTGAAAGTGCTCGCCGAATTCGTGACGAACCTCTTCACGCTCGTCTTTCCGTAGCAAGCCATTGTCGACGAAAATGCACGAGAGCTGATCACCGATTGCCTGATAGAGCAGGGCGGCGGTCACTGAGGAATCCACCCCGCCGGAAAGTCCACAAATCACGCGGTTATTGCCGACGCGTTCGCGGATCGTCTGCGTTTCCCGCTCGATCAGCGAACTAATTCGCCAGGTTCCATGACATCCACAAACCTGCGTCACGAAGTTTGCCAGCAATCGCCCACCAAAAGCGGTGTGCGTGACTTCCGGGTGGAATTGCAGACCATAAATCGGGGCGTTCTTGTGACGAACGGCCGCGTGTGGACAGGTCTCGGTTTCTGCAAGCGAATCGAAATGCTCGCTGAGATTCTCGACTTGGTCCCCGTGACTCATCCACACCGTGGATTCCACGGGAATGCCTTGGAACAGTGCGTCAATGTCGTGACTTCGCAGCGTTGTCCGTCCGAATTCCCGAGAATGGCCCGGTGTAATCGCACTACCTTGCGAACGACACACCAATTGCATTCCGTAGCAAATCCCCAGAATCGGTATGCCGAGGTTGAAGATTTCGGGATCGGGTTGCGGCGCACCGTCACCGTACACACTGGCCGGTCCGCCGGAAAGAATCAGCCCCTTCGGGTACAATTCGCGTATCCGTGACGCAGGCAAATCGTGGCGGACGAGTTGGCAAAACACGTTCTGTTCCCGCACGCGACGAGTAATCAGCTGTGCGGTTTGCGAACCAAAATCCATGACGAGAACGAGTTCTTCGTCTTGGGTATTGACCAGTCCGGGCGATGAACCCGCCGGAGCAATGTCGGACATCGATCGTATTCTTCCTGCTAAGTCGCGTTACTTCTTCGGGGCTTCCAGACCAATACCGGAATAGTAGAAACCACGTTCGGCCATCTTGATTGGGTCGTACAAATTGCGTCCGTCGATGATCACGGGGTTCGTCAACTTGTGCTTAATGAATTCAAAATCAGGATTTCGGAATCCATTCCATTCGGTGACGATCGCCAAAGCGTCGGCTCCCTCCAAGGTGTCATAGTGGTGGGAGAAGTACTGCAAGCGATCACCGTAAATCTCGCGAACATTCTCCTGAGCGACCGGATCATGCACGTGCGGAATGGCACCGTCTTCCAGCAGTCGATCCAGTAGAACCAAGGACGGTGCTTCCCGGATGTCATCGGTGCGAGGTTTGAACGACAGGCCCCAGACCGCAATGGTTTTGCCCTTCAAATCGCCGTTGAAGTAAGTTTTCAACTTCCGATGCAGCACTTCTTTTTGGCTGTTGTTGACGTTATCGACGGTTTTCAGGATTTGAGCGTCGAGCCCGTTGTCCTCCGCCACGCGAACCAACGCCCGCACATCTTTTGGGAAACAGGAACCGCCGTAACCGACACCCGGAAACAGGAACGAAAACCCAATGCGTTGATCGTGCCCGATACCGCGTCGGACATCGTTCACATCGGCACCGACCAATTCACAGAGGTTCGCCATTTCGTTGATGAAGCTAATTTTCGTGGCCAACATGCAGTTGGCCACGTACTTCGTCATCTCCGCACTCTCAAGCCCCATCACGAGGAACGGTTTGTCCGTCCGCAGGAATGGTTTATACAGTTCGTGCAACGTTTCACCGACTTCCGGTCGTTCAACACCGACCACCACGCGGTCAGGTTTCGTGAAGTCGTCAATCGCTGCCCCTTCCTTAAGGAATTCCGGATTCGACGCCACATCGACCGTTCGGCCGGTCAATTCCTTGAGTCGCCGAGAGACCTCCCGATTGGTACCGACTGGCACAGTACTCTTGACGATCACAATGACATGGTCGTTCAAATGTGGAGCAAGCGACTCGGTCACCTTCCAAATGCCGTTCAAATTCGCGGAACCATCGTCGCCCTGTGGCGTGCCGACAGCGATAAACACGCAATCGGCTTTCGGGACTGCTTCTTCGTAGTCGGTCGTGAACTTAAGACGACCGGACGCTGCGTTCCGTGTGACCAGTTCCGTCAAGCCGGGCTCGTAGATCGGGATTTCATTGCGATTCAGACCGGCGATTTTGTTCTTATCGATATCGACACAGGTGACATCATTGCCACTCTCGGCCAAACATGTGCCGGTGACCAAACCGACATAGCCGGTACCAATCATCACAATTTTCACGTTCCCGCTCCTTGCCAGTTGGGATGAGTCCCTTCGAGCCCACATGACTTGAATGGAAAACTCACGTTCGCGACAAAAGTTGCCACGACGTGAGTGGTTCGAATCTGAGAATTCGATCAGATCGGAATCCTAATCGAATTGCGTCCACCTGCCTAGCGAAACTGCCGCCGGAAGTCTGAGATCACACGCGCTCTGGTGTTGCCCGCGGGCCGCGATACAATACTCTTTGAGAATTCCCTGACGAATTCCGCCCGGACTAATGTCTGTCGATCCGATCCCGGAGTCCTGAAATGGCTGGCCAATCGTCGTTTTCTGCGGAACTATTGGATCAATTCCATGCGTTGGACCGTCGGATCCGCCATGCCCATGTGCTGCGTGGACTGGGGATTCTCCTGTTGTTGATCGGATTGGTGACCGGATTGGCACTTCTCGCCGACTGGCTATGGGGGTTGCCGACGCCGTTGCGATTGGTGACGTTAGGCCTTGCGGTTGGTCTCGTGCTGGTAGTGGGTTGGCGTCGGGTCGTGTCTCCAGCCCTGCAACGACGCACATTGCCCGAATTGGCAGCGGTGGTCGAAGCGGCTCATCCGGAGTTAAAAGGGCGACTGGTCACGCTAGCCGAGTGGAACGATCCCGAATCGACACTCGATCAGGAAAGTTCCGCCCTAATGCGGCGACTACTCGAACGACAAACGCTGAAATCGATCGATCGATTGGAATTTGGCGAAACCATTTCTACTCGCCGCTCGAAACGGATGATCCTGGCGGGGTTCGCCGCGATTGCCGTTCTCCTTCTGCCTTGGTTTGTCCGACCGACTGCCTACGGCCAATTGTGGTCTCGGTTGTTATTCCCTTGGGGAGAATACCGTAATCCGACTCTACTGACGTTCCACATCGAAGATGGCAACCGCGCGGTGGCGAAGGGTGACAACATCACGCTCCGAGTGCGACCGGATTCCGAACTCAAGCTAACGGAAGACAAACTCCCACCGGCCATCCGACTGGTTTGGCGGGACGATGAGGGTGGGCTCGACGATCGGCTGCTCGAATTCGAATCGACAACGAACTCCTGGACGTTCACACGATCACGGGTAGAGCGTTCGTTTACGATGTATGTCGATCATGATGGCCCGGCGTCTCCCGAATACCGGGTGGAAGTTCGCCCACGTCCGGAAATCACTGGGGCCACGCTGGAAGTCATTCCCCCGAGCTACACCGGAATGCCCGCCGAGGTGTTTGACGGCATTGTCGGTGATATCCCGGTATTCGAGCACAGTCGGCTCATCGTTCGTGTGGAAACTTCCTTGCCGGTGGAGTCCGCACAATGGACTTGGTTGCAGACTCGCGTTCATGCATTCAATGCCGACCCCGAAACACCATTGCCCGACGGGACACCCATTCCGCTCGAAGTCAGCAAAGACGGACAAACAGCGACAGCGGAGTGGATCGCTGCATATGGCGGAACGTTTGGTCTCGACGTGACTCACGCGAACGGATTGTCCAATCTTGACGAGACGTATCGTAATTTGGCCGTTGTTCCCGACCTGCCACCTCAACTGACTATCGTCGATGAACCGGTATCGGACCGCGTGCGACCGGACGATGTCTTTTTTATCACTGCGACCGCCAGCGATGACATTGCCATCGAGGAATTCGAGTTGCATCTCGAATCGCCAAATGACAACCACGATATTCGGCCGGTGAACCAGGATCAGTTGTCGCAGCAATTAGTGGAACACGCCTTCCGCGTAGACCTTTCCGAGTTGAATCTCCAGCCCGGCGACACGCTCACCTATCGTTTGCGAACTGTGGACGGACGCAAAATCCCCGGTCCTCAGGAGGTTTGGTCGCGAAGTCGGACACTGACGCTTCGCAGCGACGCTCCGAGTGTCGATGCCGCCAAGGTCGCCAAACGACAACAAGACTGGCGACAAGAATTTGACGAAATCCGCGAAGACTTAGCGGAAGTCCGTAGCGAAGTCCAAGCACTGCACGAGCAAGCTGAAACCGATCAAGAAGAACAGATAGAGTTCGAACAAGACGCCGAACTACCGGCGTTGTCCGAACAAGAAGCGGAGTTGGCCGACCGACTCGAGCAACTTGCGGAGGAATTGACGGATCACCCGTTGTTTCAGCGAGTCGCGAAAGACTTCCAATCAACCGCCCGCGAAACCTTGGACCAAGCCGCCGCCGAATTAGCCGAGGCACCACAACAGAAACTGAACGAGAAAGTCGACACACTCGAGCGGAACCAGGCACAACTTGCCGACGCCGAGAAGAAATTGGAGCAGGCCGCGAAGGAATTCGAGTTGGCGTCCGCCCTCGAACGCGACCTACAAGAGATTCCCGAGTTGGCCCGCGAGGCGGAGAAACTCGCCGATCAATCTGAGCAACTCGCGAACGAACAAGCCGCCGCGGCACAAGAACCGAACGCTGCGGAACAAGACCGTCAGCAAGCCGAATTGGCCAAGCGTCAGAACGAGCTGGTTGCCGACCAAGCGGAGTTGGAAGATCGGTTGGACGATTTGCTAGAGCGTCGTCCGGAGTTACTCGACGTGGCTCGCCGAGAAGAACTCGAGCAACTTCAGGAATTGGTCAAGGAAGCTGAGCGATTGGCGAAGGCCGAAGATCAATTGGCTGAATCCATCGAGCAAGACGCAAAGCAGGCCGCCGAAGCCGCGAAAGAATTGGCAAAACGTCAAGCGGAACTCGCGAAAGCCATCGCAGAACTGGCCAAGCAACAGACGGATGCCGACACAAAAAACACCGAAGACGAACAACCGATCGACCCTCAAAAAGCCCAAGCCGCAGCCGATGCCTTGGCACGTGGCGATCTCGCCGAAGCCGAGCAGAAGAACCAACAACTAGCCGACCAGATCGAACAGTTGCTCAAGGAAAATCGTCCGCAACCCCAACCAAATAACAACCAGGAGAATGCGTCGCCGTCAGCAAGCGAGCTAGCCAAACAACAACAAGAACTCCGCAAACAAACGGAAGAACTGAGCAAGAACAACGCTGCGACCGAAGACGATCGCGCGAAGTTACAGGCAGCCCAAGACCAACTCGCAGAGCAAGTCGAGAAGCTTGCCGACACTGCTCAGAAACCAGCTGATGCGGATTCGAAGAAGTCGCAACAGTCAGCCCTCGAAGCCATGCAAAAGGCGAGCGAAGCCCTTGAGAATGGCGAGTTAGACAATGCTCAAGCAGAGCAGAAAACCGCTGAGTCTGAATTGGAGAAACTCGCGAAACAGAATTCGGAGCCACCAGGGAACCCGATCGATCCCGAGACCGTAAAGGAAATGCAGCGTCTCGCAGAAGAGATGCGACAACTTCAAGAAGAGATCGAACGACTCCGCCAAGAACAAGGCGCGACCGACGAACCGAACTCGTCAGACACACAGCAAACTGAGACCAATCCAGAGCCGAACACGAACCGCTCTGACGAAGCCCCGATGAACCCGGGTAACACATCGGAGCAACCGCAAGAAGAGCCCCAAAACGCTCAGCCAGAGAATGCGGAACCTGCGAGTGAACCGCAGCCGTCCGAACCATCGCCAGCCGAGAACACGCAAACCCAACCAGCGGGACAAGACCCGACGTCCCCTTCGGCTCAGGACAACCGTGACGCCAACCAACAGCCTGGCAGCGAGAATTCGGAAAACAACGCCGAAGCCGCGAACTCTTCCAACGACAACGCGGAGTCGCCACCGCAATCGAACGCGGGACAGAATTCTGAGCCAACCCCCGGACAACAACTTGCGCAGCAACAACGACAACTCGCTCAACAAGCTGCTCAATTAGCGTTGGATGTCGCCCGTGAACGCGGGGCCGAATCCGAGGAAGGACAGAGAGCGTTGGAGATGGCTCGCCGAGCCGAACAAGCTGCTCAGTCAATGGAGAACGGTCAACCACAACAGGCGAGCGAGGCCGCCGAGCAAAGTGCGAACGCCGCTGAGCAATCCGCGGAACAACTCGGCCAACCACGAGGCAACTCCCCCGCAAACCCACAATTGCAACAGCAAGCCGAGCAACTCGCCAACGCGCAACGAGCACAACAACGGGCACTCGAACAAGCAGCCCAATCACCAGCCGGTCGACGGTCGGCTCGACAGACAGGGCAGGAATCGTTGAATCAAGCCACCCAGGAGCTTTCTGAAAGACTCGCCGAGGCCGCTCGCAACTTGAACTCCCAGCCACTCAATCTCAATGAACCTGGCCAACAAGCCGGTCAGCAGGCCCAAGCCGCCGAAGACGCCCAAGGTTCCATGCAGCAGGCGAGTCAATCACTCGGTCGTGGCAATGACAGCCAAGCGGCACAGTCCGCTCGACAAGCGGCCGAATCGCTACGACAAGCGGCCGGACAAGCCGCACAGGCGACGAACGAACCGGCCGACTCCTCCTCATCGTCCCCCGTCCCGGGTAATTTGGCTCGCCAACTCGCAGAAGCCAAACGACAGTTGGCGGAAGCTCAGCAGCAACTCGCTCAGGGAAATCAATCCCAGAATGCCCAACCGAGCGGACAACAACCCGACGCAAATTCTCAGCCCCAAGGGAATTCCAATTCTGAGCCCAACGATGCCAACAGCCAAAGTGCGGACGCGAACGCCTCGCCGAGCCCGATGAGTTCGCAAGCTAATTCGGCCGGCTCGCAATCGTCGAATCAACCCGGTCAACCGTCGAACGGATCACAGAATCCTTCTTCACAGAGCCTGCAGCAGGCGGCTCAGGCATTGCAGCAGGCTGCCCGCAGCATGCAACCGGGCCGACCGTCGTCTCAACAAGCGTCTTCGCAGCCGGGTGAATCGTCTCAGTCGTCTGAGGGTGGCGATGGGAGTGGCACGCATGCCGACATGGATATTTCCAGCATCGAACAGGAACTCCAACGACGAGCCCGGCGGGAATGGGGCCAACTACCTGGCAACCTAAGGACCGAAATCCTGCAAGGTAGTCAACGCAAACCCAACGGCGATTACGCGAAACTCATCAAATGGTATTCCGAAGAAATCCAGAAAGCCCAGGAGAAGTTGGCTCCATGACGCGGTTATTCCCAAGGATTCTTCTGATTGTCAGTGTCTGCGTCACTTCGGTACGGGCGGACGAGCGAACCGCGGAAGATCGCAAAGTCGATGCGGCGGTTGCTAAGGCGTTGAACTACCTGGCGGGCGTGCAACAGCCCTCCGGTGCGTGGCGGGTGGACGCTTACGGCGAATCGACGGCTGGCACTTCGCTCGCGGTCATGGCGTTTCTGGCTGCTGGTCATCTACCAGGCGAGGGACCGTATGGCGATGCCATCAATCGTGGTATCGATTGGGTTCTCGACCATCAAGAACCGAACGGCATGCTGATCAATCCGCGACATACAAGTCACGGCCCGATGTACAGTCATGGCATCAGTACGTTGATGGTCGCCGAGATCATCGGCATGGTCGATGTGGAACGCGGGAAGAAAGCCAAGAAAGTTTTAGAAGAGGCCATCCGGCTCATTCTGAATGCGCAGGAAGTGGCTAAATCTCCCGGCAACGAAGGGGGTTGGCGGTATTCTCCCCATAGTCGGGACAGTGACCTCAGCGTCACCGGTTGGCAACTACTTGCCCTGCGAGCAGCAAAAGACGTGGGGTGTGACGTGCCCGCGGACAACATCGAACAGGCAATCGAATATGTGAAGCGTTGTCACCATCGTGGTGGCTTTGCCTATCAACCGCGACAAAATCCGACTGCCGTCCGCACGGGAACCGGAATTCTGTGCTTGGAAGTTGCCGGCGATCACCACAGTGACGAAGCACTCGCCGGCGTGCAGTATCTGCAAAATCGCCCGCTGCGGTGGAACGATCAGCATTGTTTCTACGGCGTGTATTATTGCAGCGTTGGCATGTTCAAAATTGGTGGCGACGCGTGGAAGCAAACCCAGCAGCAGATCAACAGCATGCTACTCCAGCACCAGTCGCTCAACGGCAGTTGGCTATGCGACAAGGAAAATAACCTTGGTCGCGGTTACTGCACCAGCATGGCAATTTTGGCCCTCACAATCGATTATCGGTATCTGCCGATTTATCAGCGGTGAAGGTCGATTTTCTTTTCGGTGCGTTTGCGATATCATCCTACACTCATAGACTGTCTGTCATTCAGCGGTCTAATCAATTCGAATTTTTCATCGCCATTGTTGAGACTTCACTCCGATGCCGTACTCCATCGACCGTGCCGAAGAACTGAAAACCGAGTTGACGGACAAATACGTGGTCGTTGACCCGAAGCAACCGCACCTCAAGCGTTTTGCGAAACGCACGGGTATCGTGAAGACCGTCAACATGAATGGCCGTGCTTTGGTGCAGTTCGATGCGCCGGAAGACATTTCCTGGTACGACATCGATCCCAGTTTTTTGAAGATCGTCGATAAACCCCAGCCCAAACCCAAGGCGGAGGAAGCCCCGGCGAAAGAAGCCCCTGCCGCCAAGAGTTCCGCTCCTGCCGCGAAGGCTGCGACGGGCAAGAAGCTCAGCCCCATCGAAATGGCCCGTCAACAAGACGCCGCCAAGAAAGCTGCTGCCGCCGCAGGCGAAGGTGGGAAGAAGCTCAGTCCGATTGAGATGGCTCGGCAACAAGATGCCGCGAAGAAAGCCGCCGCTGCGGGGGAGAAGAAACTGAGCCCCATCGAACAAGCTCGCCAGCAGGATGCCGCGAAAAAGGCGGAAGAGTCGCCCGCACCTGCTGATCCACCCGCCGGTAAGAAACTCTCGCCGTTGGAGATGGCACGGATGCAGGACAAGAAAAAGTCCGAGTAACCGCCACTTGGCTGACACAGACTTTCTTCAGTGCAGAATTTCGTTGTTAGTTGGTGAGCAACCAGGGCATCATCTCGTGACCGGCAATTTGCCAATCGCTTTGGCTGGCCACCACTTCATTGTAAGCCGTCGCCGAGTCCGCTGAGATTCCCGTCCCGCAAGACGTAAACGGCACCAAGCCGTGGCTATGCGTTTTCGTTCGCAGAAACGTGGGATGGTCAGGGGTAATCAAAATTCGGTAATCGCCCTGACTTTTCAGGTACGCATGGAGCGGGGCGACGATGTGCCGATCGATTTCTTCGAGTGCCTTCACTTTTGCAGCTGCATCGCCTTCGTGTGAGGCTTCGTCGGTCGCTTCCACATGCACGGTGATCAAGTCGATATCCGATAAGGCGTCGATCGCGTATTGTCCCTTGGCGGCATAGTCGGTATCGGTGTAGCCGGTTGCCCCGGGAACTTCGATCACGTTCCAACCCACCAACCGTGCCATTCCACGCAGCAGATCGACGGCAGTAATTACCGCTCCCTGTTTGCCGAAGCGGGAGTCGAATGCTTCCATATCGGGTCGCTTGCCAAGTCCCCACAACCAAATGCTTGAAACCGGTCGCTCGCCACGTGCCGCTCGTCGGCGATTGACGTCGCAGTCAGCGAACAGTTCCTGACTCCGCTGCATCAAAGACCGTAATTCCTCCGCACCGGGACCGTCTGGAAGGTGCGGTTCGATCGGTTGGTCAGTGATGTCATGCGGCGGTGTCGAGGTGGTGTCTTTCGAGAACGGAGCCTCGCCGTCGCGAGACCGGAAAAGCAGCAAGTTGCGGTAACTCACTCCCGCATGAAACTTCCAGTTCGAGTCGCCGCAGCACTCCTTTTGCAGCAATTCGATGAGTTCCCGGCCTTCGTCATTGGGAATCTGGTGAGCTGTAAACGACTCCATCTTGCCGTCGTTGAGCGTCACGAAGTTGCAACGGATGGCCCAATCGTCCGGCCCGAGTTCGATCCCCTGCGCCGCCGCTTCGATCGGTGCCCGTCCGGTATGAAACTGCAGCGGGTCATAACCGAACAGACTCATCGTACCAACATCGCTGCCCGGCGGGAGTGACTCCGGCACCGTCAGTGCTTGCCCGATCCGACCGAGAGTTGTCACATGATCCATCGCAGGAACGCTGGCTGCTTCCAACGGAGTGCGACCGCCCAGCGAACTTTGGGGTTCGTCAGCACAGCCATCAGGAATAATTAATGCGAATTTCATGGTCGAACTCGTTCGGTGACTTAAAACAGGAACTATCGCGAATCCGCCCGATTGCATCAAGGTCTCAACCTGTCGTCTGGATGTGTAATCGGGATGGCTGTGATATAATCCAAGCAACTCCAAGACGCTCTACCAGGATGACTTCGTATGCCAACTTCGCTATTGCATCCCCGCGACGAAATTATGCAAACGATGGAGCGAATCTATCGCTACCGCATGACGACGACTTCCGGTGGCAACCTTTCCATTCGCGATACCGACGACGTTTGGATCACACCGGCTCGAATCGACAAAGGAAGTTTGCGACGTGACGATATTGTCTGTGTGACGAAGTCCGGTGACTCATCTGGCCCACATCGGCCGTCCTCGGAATTCCCATTTCACAAGGCCATTTATGATCGACGTCCCGATTTCGGTGGCATCGTTCACGCTCACCCGGTGGCGCTCGTCGCATTCAGCATCGCGGGACAAATTCCGCGGACCGGTCTGTTCCCTCAAGCCCGTCATGTTTGTGGTGATGTCGGATTCGCCCCGTACGCATTGCCCGGAAGTCAGAAACTGGCGGAAAACATCGCGGACGCATTTACAGAATCGGTGAATGCAGTGATTCTGGAAAATCATGGCGTTGTGGTCGGTGGAACGACACTTTCCGACGCCTACCAACGGTTCGAAACGCTGGAATTTCTCGCCAAAATCCTGATCAAAGCCGGCCATATCGGTGAGGTCAATTCGCTCTCCGACTCGCAATTCCAGATGTTCCAGAACCGCCAGGTCGATGTCGCCGGATCATTGCATGATGGTGAATCGTCCATACCGATGTCGAGTCAAGAAAAAGAACTTCGTCGCCAATTGAAAGAGTTTGTTCGACGAGGCTGTCGCCAGCGACTGTTGATTAGCACCGAAGGAAGTTTTTCAGCACGTCTTGGCGAAGATTCCTTCCTGATTACGCCATCCCAACAAGATCGGGAACAGTTGGACCTGGGCGACTTCGTGCGAGTTGCGGGCGACGAATGTGAAGCGGGAAAAACGCCCAGCCGGGCCAGTCGGGCTCATCAGGCGATTTATCGACGATATCCCGAGGTGCAATCGATCGTGTTCGCTCACCCTGTGAATGCCACTGCCTTTAGCGTCACCCAAACCCAACTGGATGCGCGAACGATCCCGGAGAGTTATCTATTCCTGCGAGATGTCCATCGGCTTCGGTTCGGGCTGCCGTACCAGAATGCCACCGAACTTGCAGAAAGCATTTCTATGGAGCAACCCGTTGCGCTCTTAGAAAACGACGGTGTGCTTGTGATTGGAACAAGCGTGCTCGATGCTTTCGATCGTCTCGAAGTTCTCGAAGCGACCGCAGAGGCGTTGATCAATACACGACCACTTGGCCCGGTGACTTCCATGTCGAACGATGTCATCGAGGAACTCCGAGCGGCGTTTCTCGGCTAAATGTTCAACCGAAACTTACGCGTCCGAAAACTGTGTCGATTTCTTTCCCGTTTGACTGAAGGAGAATGCAAGTGACCTGCCAAGTGACCGAACTCGACGAAGGTAAGCTTATCCAAGTGGATCTCACCGGCAAGCTGTCCGGCGAAGACTACGAACACTTCGTGCCACTTGTCGAGCAGAAGATTCAACAATTCGGCAAAGTCAAAATGCTAGTCGTGTTACAAGATTTCCACGGTTGGGACGCCAGTGCGTTGTGGGACGACATCAAGTTTGACGCAAAACATTTCCGCGATATCGAACGGCTCGCGTTGGTCGGCGACAGTCGTTGGGAAAAGGGCATGGCAGTCTTTTGCAAACCGTTCACATCGGCAAAGGTCAAATATTTCGATATCAGCGAACTGGCTGCCGCTCGGGAATGGGTTCAGTCTGCCGCTTGATACTCAGGGTCACCGGCATCGCGTGGCATGTCGGCATTCCAGTCGCGGATGGCTCGTCGAAGACGATTGACGACTTCAGGGTGAGCATCCGCGACATTCTCGGTCTCGGACTTGTCTTTGGACAAATCGTAAAGCTGCGGCGTGCTGTCATCGTAGTTGATGTAAAACTTCCATCGCCCGTCGCGAACGGCTAAATCGGGATTGTCTTCGTCGAGTCCATGGCCAAAACCAGGACGATCCGGTGGACGACGCCAAAAGATCGGCAACTTGCGACTTTCCGTCGCTTGGCCTAGCAAGGTCGTAGCTAAATTCTCGCCGTCGAGTTCCACATTTGCCGGGACCTCGACATGACAAATCTCGTAGAGTGATCGATTGAGATCGATAGCGCTGAAGACCGATTGCTCGTTGATCGTCCCCTTCGAATCGTTAGCGAGCAATCCGGGGCTCCATGCGATCAATGGTGAGCGAACGCCGCCTTCATATAGCCACGTCTTCCCACCACGAAGCGGATCCGACGAGCCCGCCCCGATTTCGTGACCGTTATCCGAACACAACAGAATCAGCGTTTGCTTACGAAGTTGTTCGTCGTCACGAATTCGGTCAAATAGCCGAGCGAACTGCTCATCCATCGCATCCAACACACCTCGATACAACGCTCGCTTCCCGTCCTTCCATTTGTCCAATGGCGGAAAGAACGGCGAGTGCACATCATCCGGCCAAACATTGACGTAGAAAGGCTTGCCGTCGTTCTGTGCCTGATCGATAAACTCAAGGGCGGCATCCACAAAGCCGCCGGTAATTTTTGAACGCTGCATCCACGTCACCGGTTTTCCCAGCCGCACCGCTTTCTGCCAGATTCGGCCCGGCTTTTCCCATCCCGGTTGCATCGTCAAGGGCAACAACTTCGCGCCCATGCCTTCGAAATTCGTGAGACTCTGATCGAATCCGTACTTGGTGATGGGCGGGGCATTATCGACATCCCGTTGCCCTCCCATGTGCCATTTCCCGAAGTGACCTGTCGCATACCCGCTTCGCTGCAGTTGACGTGCGAGCATGGGTGCTTCGACATCAAGCCATTGGGCCACGCCTCGTTCTCGATTGCTGCGGCGGTTATTCAAGTAAGACGTAATCCGCCAGCGTTGCGGATACTGCCCGGTCGAGATCGCAACTCGCGATGGCGAGCAAATCGGCGAGTTGACGTAAAACTGCGTGAAGCGAATGCCCTCCGCTGCCAGCCGATCAATGTGCTGCGTCTTTGGCCCTTCGCCATTGAAGCAAGACAGATCCGACCAGCCCATGTCATCGATAAAAACTAAAATGACATTCGGATGATTCGTATCTGCGTCGTTCGCCTGAATCGTAGTAGATGGATTCCAACAAACAACGACACCCGCAACGAGACCACTAAAGAGAAACTTCCACATAAGAGCGCTTTCGACCGAGCGGATTGGGGAACGAATCCGTGATGTCACAACATGCAATGTGACCTCTTCCTACGCTATCGATAGCTGTAGCGAGAATCAAACCCATCCGCAATTCACGCGTTACTGTGGTTTCTCGGCGATTGCGGGCCGTACTGTATTGGCATTAGCGTGTTCAGGAATCCCTAGCAGTGTCGGGTCTTGTGTGTTACTGCCTTCAATGACCGGCAACGGACTCGGGCTGAACCACTCGCGATGCGGAATCTTCGTTTCCTTCGCGGTCGCAACCGCCCCAAGAATTAGCAAGTCCCCCATCCAGAGATCTGCGTTTTCGCCAACTCTCCCGTTGATGATAGGGATCTCATAACGAATGGCATAATGGACTGCCCGCCCATACCAGATGTAAACCAGGCCACTCAGACGCTGACTATTATTCTGTTGGTTCTTTGCGATCGGATAACGACACATCCCCTCCTGATTTGCACGAATCGTCGTCATTCGCTGAGCATCGGAATCGTGTCGTATTTCGTCTGCCGGGTAACGAGTTGTCATCACGACTTGTTGAATAATTTGATCTCGATAGAGTTCGTCAGCCGTTCCGGGTGGTCGTACAAAACGGAATTCGATCGCTAGACCATCTTCGGGAATTTTATCGCCGTGTGTTACCGCTTCGCCTCGACGATCGACTAGCGTAATCTTCAGTTGTGCCGTCTGATAAAGACCACCATTATAGAGTCGCTCACTACGTTCATCGTTGCCGCGATAATACGTGCGAGCCAACCGATGCTTCGGCTCTGATGATCTCACCGGAACAGGGGGACGACCATAGTGCTTCTCTACAGGTTCCACGGCTTGTTCGCGTCGCTCAGTTTGTCGATAGTGCTCGAGTTCGCGTTGCACTCTTTGCAGGTTTGCTCTCGTTTCAAGCAGATATCCATATTGCAATGCGATGATTACAGTGACCAGATAGATGCCCCAGAGGAACGTATAGTGTCGAACGCTGACAGACTGAAGCATCTGTACAAATCGCCCACACTGATTTTCGGAATTCTTAGTTCGGTTCTTGATGCGTTCGATGACTAAGATCGCAACCTGCATCACCACTAGAATTCCAAGAAACCAAAACCGGTAAGGCAGGTGTTCAATCGGATCGCCAAACCTGATTAGTCTTTCCCAAAATCGGCTCGGTGGTTGGGACCGCGTTGGCGGTTCCGTCTGGGAACCATCTGAATTTGCAGTCTCGGATACTCGTTTCTGGCCTAGTTCTTGACCTGATTCTTCTGGCCAAGGTGCTCCCGCTGCAATCCAGTTTTCGATCAACTCCACTTCTATCCTAGAAAGCGGTGGCCGATCATACGGCATACGATAGGAAACGTCGGGCGAGTTAATACGGAGGACGAGCTCATTCTCTTCAAGGTTGCGATTGAAGATCGACAGCATGGAGTCCCCGCCACGTTTCGCATCGGAATAGTTGTCTAGCCGTAGACCACCCTCTTGTTTCCGACCTCCATGACACTCAACACATTTTGATTTCAGGAGACTTTGAACTCGATAGGCGAGTGAATCCTCCGCATAAGTTCGAATGTATGGCGTTTGTGTGAAAAACAACGTGAACGCTGTCATCATGATGACAAGAAGCCGGCGACTAGAATGGCATATTCCGACGCGACAGCGAGCTACAAATTTCAGACTAGATAGGTTCACAATGTCGTCTGATCGATTGCAAGATGATACGACTGAATCTCAAAACTGTGTTACGGTCTTCGATGTCTATAGAATCCGATGTTTTTCTTTGGCCCTTCCGCCACAGGGAAACCCGCGACAAGGAAACAAGACCAATTCTGAGATTATACGACTATCTATTCTTACAAGAACCACATAACAAATAAAAAGCCGAGGTCTAGCAAAAGCCAAACCTCGGCCGAATTCTTCGACTTATTCGCGCGAAGCAAGTCCGATTATTCGAAGTTGCCTTTGACGAAGGTGTCGGTATTCAAGAAAGTACCGGTGTAAACTTCGAACGCGTTGACTTCGCAGGTGCCGTCGGTGTAACCGTCGGTTGCTTCCGAACCACCGGCAGCAGGAAACCCTGGGTTGAGGAAGCCGTCGCCGTTTAGGTCGGCGATTTGTTTGACTGAACCGTCAGCCATCAAGACGTTAGCACCACCACGGTGAATACCAAACCAGTCGCGAAGGTCTTGCAAGATGACTTTGCCATCGTAGGTTGAAGAGGTATCGCTTGTCGGTCCACCCACCGAGGTGACAGTCGTCGCGTAGACGGTTTCTTCGTAGCCGGTGGAACCAACTACGGTTCCGATCGTGGGGAAGGTTTGCGGGATGAACTTGTCTACCAAGACCAAGTTCGGAGCAGCTGGGTCGGAACCTTTGACGGTTTTGACAGCACTGCCGTTCCAGTAGGAAGGACCATCGTTGAAAGACTCAGCCAATCGAGCACCAGCGACCAAGCCTTCGTCGGTAATCGTTCCGTCGAGGTTGAGCGGGGTTTCTTTCAGGATCGCTTCGCCGATGTCCCCAGGAGCACCGTCAGCCAACATGCCGATCGAGCTACCAGGAATGTCAGCTTGGCTCATCAGGTTCTGGGTTAGCGGGCCACGGGTGTTAAGGATACTCTTCATGTCTTTACCGTCAGCTCGCATACCAGGATCGGTAGCAGCTGGGTTCGTGTCGACATACCGAGCTTGTGAACCGGTCGAGTCAACGATACCAGCGGTATCGATTTTCGCCAACCGAGGTTCACCACGAACCATGTGCCAGCCCGAAACGTAGTTCGAGTTGTAGCCTTTACGAATTGCTTCACCGACCAAGTTAGCAGCACCAGGATAAACCTTGCCTTCATACATGTAAGGGGCGGTGCCATTGGCGATGACGTTGCAGATCCCTTTGTTGGCACGACCTGGCAACGAACCTTGACCGTTCGACGAAGCCCCACCGAGGAGGTCGTTCAGCTTTTCCATTCCACGAAGTTCGTTGGAAGGACAACGAATTTGGTTAGGGTTACCAGCGTTGACGCTGACCATGTCAGCCACCCAACCGTAGGTGTCCCAGCAGCCATCGCGGCCGGAGTCATAAGCACCCGAGCAAAGACGTTTTTGAGGGTCTTTGTCAGAGAATGCATAGAGTGCAATACCGATTTGCTTCAAGTTGCTACGACATTGGGTGGCACGGGCCGCTTCCCGAGCCGATTGAATCGCAGGCAGCAGCAGTGCAATCAAAATGGCGATAATCGAAATCACGACAAGGAGTTCGATCAGGGTGAAACCACGGCGTTGTGGCTTCGTAACATTCGAGCGTGTCATTGGGTTCTCTTCCTCGACTAACTGGTGAAATCAAACGCTGACCTAGAGACTTCTCAAGGCGCAGTGCTAGACAGTTCAATGCTCATCCATCAACAGGGGGTGGTCATCCAGACCAGGTATTTTGCATGCAAGCGTTATCGCTGATCACGTTCCGTCGTGATCAAAGTATCGGCCAAAGTTATCCCGGATTGCTTTCGCCACTCGCCTGAAAGATGCAACGAAGTGACCGTAGTACGATCCTTCAACTTTCAGGTTTTGGTTCGACGTCGGTTCCGGGGGTTCTAACCCTGGATTCGTGGATTGAAGGCTCAGTGCGAATGGTTGTGGAAGCCATTCGTTTCGGCCAGGATGCTAGCCGCGGAATATGAGCGTTTCATGAAGCCAATACGAGTTTCCCGTCAATTTGTTTTGGAACCAACGATTTGGCTATTGGCATCAAAGATCGTTGGTATAAGACGGGCAGACGCCCCATAGAACCGGGGGAAAAGAAGAGTGCCCCTTAAGCATGCGACATCTTACATATGTCGAGCAGCGAATACCAGAGAATGAAAAGCGACTTTTCTATCTAGGCAAGATACGAAGACGTCTTTGGGTTCCAACGTTCACGATCTGAAGACAGTTCCAAGCCAAAGCGAACTCGCCAAACAACTTAGAAAGTCTCATCGACAACTGCTGTGTTACGCGGCTCGGTAACTGGGGCCAGTTGTTTCACGACTCCATTCCACCGTTTCCCAGGGCGGTAACGCGACGGTTGGACGAGGCCAACGACTTGGCACCGTGGGACTCGATTGTCCCGAGGGTGGTTGGAGTTTGCTTAGGAGTTCGCTGGCGAGTCGTGGAGCGAGGACGAGTTTCGTCGGCCAAGCTGTGAGATAGGGGCCTGTCTGATCGATTTGATAACTCTCGGGACGGCCACCGTTCGGAGTGCGTCCTTCGGCCCGATCAACCCGATAGGTGGCCCATTCGACATTCGTGAAGTCAATTCCCGGAAGCACGTTGGAAAGCTCGGTTTTCGCACTCGCAATCAGTTCGCGAGCGGATTGTGTCACGCCCAATTCCGAGACTTGCCCACCAATTTGCCAAACCGTGCGGTTTTCGGTGTCGACATCACTCGTGATTGTCACTCGCGTTTTTGCACCGTCGACACAGTGGCCGTTTAGTTTCGGCAGCGGGCCCCGTGCAAGTACCATGTGCAACGGACGTCGCTGCATCGTTTGTGCGTCTAACCCCGCTTGCTGGCGGAGCATCGCATTTCCTGCACCGGCAGCGAAGACAATTTGCGTCGGTGAAACCGTTAGCGTTTCACTGGATGTTGGATGGACCAGTTGCACCGACTGAAGTTGACCGTTCGGTGCCCGGCGAAATTCGGTTCGCTCGGCGTTCACGAGCACAATGGACTCACTGTGTCTCGCTGCGAGATTCTGAATCATCCCGGCAGGCGAGATCACTTGCTCGTCCAAACGAGCGACGGTGCCAGGCACGTTGGCCAACGCTTCGGGTCGTTCGTCCTTCTCCAAACTTTGCGGTGCAACTCGCAACCCAAACCGTGCGCCAATCATTCCTAACCGGGAAGAGACTGATTCCGTTCGCCACAGGTAGCAATAGTCACTCCGTACGGGCGTGTCGGTCAGGTCCGGTTGTCGTTGGCCGGCGAGGCACTCTCGCCAGACCAAAGGCATCTCGCGGATTGCGGTCGCCGAACCGGTCAACAGGCCCTGCAATGTATATTTCAATCCGCCGTGGATGATTCCCTGCGATGCGACCGTCTGACCACTTCCCAGTGCTGATGCCTCTACTAAGATCGCGGAATATCCGTTGCGGACAGCTTCGTCCAAGAGCCACAGCCCAGCCACTCCACCGCCAAAGATGATCAGATCACGATGCATCACGTCGACTTTCTCGTTTTCCGAAGACTATTGTCGCAATCGTTACCAAAGATGACTTTGTGCAAACTCGACGACATCCCCGAACAGCACATAGAACAGGCTTTTCTGGCCGCAATGAATTTTCCCGCGGACCTCGGCACCGATGCGGCGTTGTTCGATGAGATCGGCGTCAACCCCCACAAACACGTCGATCACGCTGCCGTCCGTAGCGGACACACTGGTCCGCGTTGCGATCTCCCCGAGCGTGCCTTGGAACCTACTCTCCGGATCGGTCGCCAACACAAAATCGACAGGCAACTCCGTTATGCCGGTCGCCTCGGATGCTTCGAGTAAATGTCCCAATCGACGTTCGGGCAATTTGAGTTCCAACCGCCAGGGACCGTTTTCGTTCATGACTTCTAGCAGACGTTCGCCACGTCGCACGGGGCGGTTCAACAACATCTGTTCGACTTGGAATGTCGAAATTGTGCCATCGATCGGAGCGCGAATCGTCAGCTTTTCGATTTGCGATTCCAGTTCCGTCAATTGTTGGCTAAGGCCGCGAATTTCGATCGCCGTTTGTGCGTATCGTCCTCGCAGCCGAATTTCTTCCTCACGTTTCGCCTCGCGACTCGCCGCCGCAATGCCCGCTTCCAGCGTTTTCAGGAGTTGCTGTTTCTCGGCGAGTCGACCACGGGTGTCGAGTTGTTGCGTATTGAGTTCGTCGTTGCGAAGTTTCAGTAATACATCACCCTGAGAGACATGATCGCCACCAGTAATCGCCAATTCGACAACTTCGCCGTCCCACGGTGCAAAGATTTCCTGTCGAACCGAAGGCATCAACTGCCCCGTGCCTTCGACACGGTAGTCCGCAGGAATGAACGCCAAGCCGCATGCGATACCCGCCAGCAGGCAGATCGCCAAGATCGTTTGCCATACGATCCGCCCATGGAACGCTTGCCACATTCGTCCGAGGAATTTCCAAAGCGGTAGCAAGAGAATTCGGTGGTGCGTGCGGGCGTTGTGTAGAGCGGTCCCGAGATGATCGGCCAACAGTTCGGTCTGCTTCAATTGCGGAGGTGTCAACCAACCTTCGGTCGTGCGTTCGACGATGAGTACGCCGAAACATTTTTGCGATCGATACTTGCGTTTGTCCTTTTGCCGATCGGATTCCATCAACGGTGTCGGTTCGACCAGCGGCACCAACCGGACCATCCGTGATCGACTTTCCTTGACGAAGTTCGTCAAGGGCTTCAACAGCGACGGCGGCAGCCCTTCGGTGTTCCCGACGTACGTGATGGGTTGTCCCGCGCGGACGATCGGCCTGGCGAGTTGACGCATCGTGCGGATCAAATTCGATCGCCGCTTCACGCGTGCTTGCCCACTAACGGCGACAATTTCCGTCCGGACACCGCGTTTGACGGCAATGCTCACGCGATCGCATTTCAGAAGTTTGCGTCCATCGTTGACCGCCGTCAATGCGACTTCTTGTGGGTCGAGGCTGCGATGCAGCCCACTGATCATTTTTTCGAAGTCGGACCAAAACCCGAGTTGTCGGTCGGGGGAAGTTGTCTCGTCGCGCCAAGCGAGATATCGCCCGGCGTAGGCAGCCGCCTCTTCGAGGAACTGCAAATGTTCGAGGCGATGCAACTCCGGCGAATCGGTCGACAGAAAATGTTCCGCGACGCCAACCACGCGATCGCCCAACCGCAATGGAACCAACAACAGCACGTGATCCGTCGGCAATTCGAAAGAACCGGAAGCACCGGGAACATGGACGACCGGTTCACGGGTCTTCAGTACCGAAGCCAATACGACCAAGTTCCGCTGCATCGCGGAGCGGTCGCCGGACAATCCCACGTCCGGCAAGTTGCGATCACTTAGCAAACCAATCCGTTCGCTGCCGTCGAGCATCCACACGGCCGATGCAATGGCCCCGGTTTGTTGGGATGTTTTCGCCAACCATTGCCCGAAGAACTGATCTTCGGCAATTTCGGACGTTGCCAACTGTTCGATGTCATTGATGATTTGAACCGCGACGCGGGAATCCAGGGGTTTGGAATCGCGTTCGGCAGTCGCGTTCAGACGCTCCGCGTTTGGCTGAGTCGGGCGAGTAGTTGTCTCGGGCATGGCGTGTCCGCTTCCTTGCAGAACATCCGCAATGGTCAATCATTCACGGTTTGAATGCCGCAGAGTGTCGGATGGAAACGACAATCTGTCAAGATGAGGTAGCGTAACCGGGTTTTGATGGTTGCCGATCACCTGTGCTCCGCCGGTCGGCTGGGCTTGCCCCTGCGTCCGGAGAATCGGTAATCACAGTTCGTCAAGCAACTTCTTGGCGGACTTTGCAGCATCGGATGTGGGTGCGATTTCGATCGCTTCTTCGAGGTATTTTCGGGCTTTGTCGGCATTCGTGCGGAGCAAAAGTTTGCCGAAGCGGAGTTTCGATTTCGCCTTCCGAACCGCATCGTCTGACGCAGACGGCTTTTCGTCCGTGGAAGTTTCATTCATCTCGTCGAAATCGGCGTCGGCGAGTTGTGAATTCGTCTCTCGTTGATCGGGACGGGGCAGGGGACGCGTGGAGTCGTTTTCTTTGATGAGGAAATCGATTTCGCCAGTGTTGTCCGCGAGTTCCCCCCAGGCATCTTGGCAACGCACGAAGAGTTGGCCATCGGCCGGGGCGGTGAATGTGCCGTAGGCGTCCAACTCGAATGGTTCGCCGAGCTGGTAATCGTCGAACAACACGCCCACCAATCGACCGCGATTGTTCTCACCACCGGCGGCGGTAACGGGGGTTCCGTCTTTGGATGTCTTCCAGAACCCGGCGGCCGAATAGTTGTACTCTCCCCCCTTAGTCAGCATGGCTCGCGTGGCTTGCCAACCGCGACCGGCTTCAATTGTCGACCGCAACGTGCGACTCCGCGTGGGTGTTACGAACTTCGCAGTCCAGTCCCAACTGCATAAGTCGGCCCGATAGCCGGTTTCCATAACTTCGAGCATTTCCAGGTACTCGAACACGATTTCATCCGACATCGAACCATAGACCTGCTCGAAACTAACGTTTTTCTTGGTCAACAAGCCCAACCCCAGCGGACGGAATCGCGGTGCGTAGTTGGTGTTGTTGGCCAGCAGGTGACACAACGCCCACCGCCACGCGTAATTCTGCCAAGAGTCGCCCGTGAATTCCGTTTGCGGATTGACGATCTCATTGAGACTCTTCGGTTCGCTTTCTTTGAGGAATCTCAGCACGATGTCGTTGCAATTCAGGCTGGCATCGTCTTTTCGCCAATATTGGCCCATTTCCGCCATGCCTTCGGAATACCACAGTGGCCCCGATGTGCCGAATGTCTGGTGACAATACGCATGCACCGCCTCGTGCTGGGGAGTGCCCCGATCCGCGACCGCGTACACCTTCGATTTCGTCTGCCGAGACACGGCTGAAATCCGGGAGACACTCGCCGTAACCCCGGCACCACTGCGGATTTGCCTCACCCCATCAGGGTCCATTTGAGCAATTGCCTGCGGCGGCCAACGAGTGATGTCCTCCGCGACGAACATCTCGATGATTTGTTTGTTCGGTTGGCCCCAATAGGTGGATATTAACCCCAGCATGGTTTCCAAGCGGGTCAGCAGCTCTCGGGCATCGTCAGCGGCGAGATCGGTGTGCATCAGAAAATTTCGGGAATTGTACGTCCGCACGTTCGCCGTCTGAGCTATTGCCGGTTCCACCGTGAATGTGCCGAGGAGAACAGCAAAGATCCCGACGTATCCCAATCGCAAACTCATATGAAACGACCATCACTGGAAAGAGGGTTCATGGAAGTTTTCTAAAATATTCAATTGTACCCGGCCTCTTAGTCGTTGTCGTCGGCTTTTCGGATCAGCTAGCAAATCAACAGTTTCCCCAGGCAAATTGCCCGTTGGTCATGGAAAATCGGTACAATTGGCAGGAGTGACGAGTGTGACGGATATCAATTCTGATCAATTCTGGAACTCTTATTGAAACGCAGGACGAGAATTCGTTTCAACACTAGGAAATGGCATTTGCGCGATCGTTACTAACACAACCTATTACAACAAAAGACGTTGTGTGCCACTGCTAGCTTGCCTAGCAGTGCGAGTCACCAGTTGACCGCAAGTTGCTGAAAACACTTCTGGACAAGCCAGCAGTGGCACTCGCTAACTCTAACAGATGCAATTTCCTGAACACGCTGGCCCTATCAATTCTGGAGAAAGCCGATTATGTCGCAAGCGATAGCCAACCCGGAGGAGTTGCGGAGGTTTGCTCAACTTCTGAAGCAGTTCAACAATACACTTGCCGAGCAAGCGACGGCGTTGTCCGGGCATTTGGAAACCTTGTCCACGACATGGCGGGACCAAGAGAACCGCCGATTCGCCGAGGAATTCGACCGAAACCTGAAAAGCATGGCCCGGTTTGTGGAAGTCAACGAGCAGTATATCCCCTTCCTCCTCCGCAAAGCGGAACGCATCGAGGAGTATCTGCAGCAACGCTAGTGGCATGACATAAACTTGATGATGTGATGAGGTCTTATGTGATGATGTAGGACCCGCAGCTTTCTTCACATCATCGCCGCCAAACCTCATCGCATCATCATCTGGAAACATCATGAGCGGTTCCGCACACATTACCGACGTCGAGGCCATTGCGAATTTCCTGGTCGCACTCCGGCGGTTTCAGGATGAATCGCTGACGGCCATCGCCATGCTTAACCAACAAGTCGCGCGGGCGTTGCAGTTTTTCGATCACGACTTACCTGGCCAATGGAAACGACAAGTGCGTCATTGTTACGACGATATTTCCGAGGCCCGCGTGCGATTGGAAACGCGACGAAATCGCACCGTGGGCGGGCAGCGTCCGGCGTGCATTGAAGAACAACAGGACCTCGCGAAGGCCAAGAAGAAACTGGAAGAAACCGAAGAAAAGGTCGAACTAACCCGCCGCTGGGCGATCAACCTTCATCAGGAAAGCGACGAATTTCGTGGCCGATCCGGGCGTTGTAAGTACTATCTCGAAAATGATTTGCAAAAGACAATCGCGTTACTCGAACGCACGTTGTCGTCGGTCGAGAAGTATCTCGATCGCCCCCTGACGGATGCGGAAGAATCCGAATCGACCTCACCCACGGAGAAACCTTGACCAATGCGATCCGCCGATTTGAACACCGGAGCTGCCGCACTCCAAACCGCGACCGATACCTTGTTGGAACATTGGCAGACGACGAAAGATGTCTGGAACGATAGCAATAGTCGCAATTTGGAAGACGAACATTTGCGACCACTGCTCAAGGAAATCTCCGACGCACTTCGTGCGGTCAATCACTTGGGCGAAGTTTTGAATCAAGCCGAGCGGGAATGCCTGCCCGAAACTCGACCATTGTTGTAACGAACATCCAACTGCGACCAAAGCGATCAACCTATGACCGATTCCGACTCACGATTTCACCCCACACGATACCGCGAATTGCTCGAACGGTTTCTGAGCGGTGTTCAACAGCGTCACCAAGCCGAGCAGGAGTTGGCTGCTGCTCGATTGGCCGGCGACGATCCGGAACTCGACGAACGCCGCGTCGAACTGGAAAACCTCACTGCGAGTGCCGAACAACAGCACCATGAAATCGAGGAAGATTACGCGTCAAGACGGGCAGCGATCGAAGCCGAACATCAATCCGAAATCAAGGCAGCCGAGTCCGAGTACAGGTCGGCGACTTCCGAGGCGAATAAGACCTGGTCGGCTCAGACCGAAGAAGTGGAAGCGAAGTTTCGTGAGAACGATTGGATGTTGTCTTCGTTGCTCGATGACGAGTCCGACGACAGCCCCAAACGCGAATATGAAACCTTCCGGAGCAACGTCGAAGCGGCTGACGAGCGAATCGCGGCGGAGTCTGCGGCACTTCGCGACACATACGACCGCATCGCCAAAATCGTGCAATCGCGTGGACACTGGCGGGGTGATCCTAGCGGTCCGCAGGTCGAATCCGTGCGTTCCGCGGAGAAAGCTCGCGAACGATTCGATATCGCGAAAAACGCTTTCGATGAGCACGTCATTGAATTCGAAAAACACTGGTTTCCACGGATCGTCTCCGGTTGGCGTGTGCTCGCTATCGGTCTTGTGATTTGGTTGGGCTTGTTTGCCGCTCTGTTCTTCGGTATCGATCCCCAGCAAATCGGGCTGCGGAATTTGGACCGTATCGCCTGGGCGCTTGCCAGTGGTGGGGCACTGGTTGTGATCTGTGGGTTGGTCGGGCTGATTCTGTGGGACATTGCCTCGCGAAAAACCTGGACTGCGTTTGTGCCGTTGTATGAATCGATTGTGATCGCCAGTGACGCCCAACGCCAATGGAGCAAACGCTCCAAAGCGGAGATGAATCGGCGTGAGACCGAATTCCGCGAGCGTCAAGCGTATGTCCAATCACGTCGTCAAACGGCCGAGGAAAAATTCCACCGCGAACGCACGGAGCGGCTGCAAGCCATCACAGCCACCCGCGATGAGAAACTTAAAGCCGCCCTCATCGTGCGTGATGAACGAATCCAACATGCTAACCGAGTTGTCGCCGATCAAAAGACTGCGTTAGAACAAGAACATCGAAAACGCCTCGACGATTGGACCACCGAGTTCGAACAGCGGCGGACTCGACTTGAACACCGGATCGCCGAACTGCAGGCGGATCGTGCGAGCGGCGAAGCCAATCGTCTCAATGCAATCAAAAATGAATGGTCAGCGCTTCTAGCGAACATCCGCCAAAGCGCGGATGAAATTCAATCGGCCGGCGAAACGAACAGGATCGAATGGCACGAGATCCTGGATGCCAACTGGCCGGTGCCGGAGCAGATTCCGTCCCAACTGCGGATCGGTGACTACCGCCTCGATTTGCCCAGCCATATTGAACAGAAGTTCGAAACCGAGCCGGTCGGGCTGGAGACCGAATCCGCTTGGCATTTGCCCTTGATGTTGCCGTTTCCGCATTCGCCGAGCTTGGTTGTGGAAACGAACCAGGGCGGTCGCAACGAAGCTGTCGCGGTGTTGCAAGTCGCGATGCTGCGACTGCTTACGCAACTTCCGCCAGGCAAAGTACGGTTTACGGTGATCGATCCGGTAGGTCTGGGCGAACCGTTTTCCGCGTTCATGCACTTGGCCGATTTTGACGACCTCTTGATCACCAATCGCATTTGGACCGAGTCCGCGCATATCGATCAACAACTTTCCGACCTCACCGAACACTTGGAGAATGTCTTCCAGAAGTACCTGCGGAATGAGTTCGAGACCATCGAGGACTACAACCATCACGCCGGCGAAGTGGCCGAGCCGTATCGAATTTTAGTTGTCGCCGGTTTTCCATCGGCGTTCACGGAACGGGCGGCGTCGCGGTTGACAAGCATCATGGCGAGCGGCCCGCGTTGTGGCGTCTACACCCTGCTGAGTGTCGATACCCGACAACCCTTGCCACGTGGTTTCCAACTCTCCGATGTCGAGCAAAACGCAACGGTCCTGCGTTGGCAAGGGGATGGTTTCCGAAGTTCGATCGATGGCAAACACATTTTACCAATGTTGCCCGATACACCTCCCGAACCGAATGTATTCACCAGTATTGTCAGGAAACTTGGTGATCTCTCACGTCATGTACGGCGGGTGGAAGTGCCGTTTCATCGCATCGTGCCGCCGGAAGATCGCTATTGGACGGACGACAGTCGAGCCGTGTTGGATTGTCCACTCGGTCGATCGGGAGCGACGAAGTTGCAACATCTGCGATTCGGCATCGGTACATCGCAACACGCGTTGGTCGCCGGTCGGACGGGTTCGGGGAAATCGACGTTGCTTCACGTGCTGATCACCACGTTGGCTTTGAAATACAGCCCGGACGATGTCGAGTTCTATCTGATCGACTTTAAGAAAGGCGTGGAGTTCAAAACCTATGCGTCTCACAATTTGCCACACGCGAAGGTGATTGCGATCGAGAGCGATCGCGAATTTGGCGTGAGCACGCTGCAGCGGTTGGACGAAGTTCTAAAAGAACGTGGGGAACTTTTTCGCGACTTGGGCGTGCAAGACATTGGTCAGTTTCGAGACGCCCAACCGGACACACCGATGCCACGGATTCTGCTCGTCGTCGATGAGTTCCAAGAATTCTTCGTGGAAGACGATCGTCACTCGCAAACCGCAAGTCTGCTGCTCGACCGTTTGGTTCGACAAGGGCGAGCGTTCGGGATGCATGTGTTGCTCGGTTCGCAAACGCTCGGCGGGGCGTATTCGCTCGCGAGAACGACGCTCAGTCAAATGGCGGTGCGAATTGCGCTTCAGTGTAGTGAAGCGGATGCACACCTGATTCTCAGTGAAGACAACACCGCTGCTCGGTTGCTGACCCGCCCAGGTGAAGCGATTTACAACGATGCCAACGGTATGCTCGAAGGGAATAACCTCTTCCAAGTTGCCTGGCTGGGAGATGAGGAGCACGATCGCTATTTGGAAGACGTGCGGAAACTGGCGGTTCAGCACGATCGTTCGCCGACGAGTCCCATCGTGTTCGAAGGGAACATCCCCGCGAGTTTGGTCCGCAACGATGAACTCGTCAGTCGACTCAAGTCTTTGCCGCCAGAGACAACAGAAACTCCGCTGCGGGTTTGGTGGGGCGAGCCGGTTTCAATCAGCCAACCCACACAGACGGCGTTCGCGCATCAGGCGGGAGCAAACGTGTTGATCGTCGGCCAAGCGGGCACAATGCTCGATGGGCTGTTCATCGGCGCTTGCCTAAGTCTCGCATCGGGAATAGCTGTTACCGAGCCAGGTCGTCTGCCAACGTTCTGCGTATTCGAGGAAAATGACGAACCAGATTCCATGTGGCATTCACTCAGCGAGATGTTGCCTCAGGAGGTGAAAATCGTCACACCCCAAACCACGGCAGACATGATTCGTGCGATCGTCACCGAAGTGAAACGACGCACCGACGAAAACGTGGATGGACCACCCGTCAATCTGTTCATCAACGACGTCAGTCAGTTCCGCGATCTGCGAAAAGCCGACGATGATTTCGGGTTCTCAACTAGCCTGGATCGCGACAAGCCGGTTAGCCCTGGTAAAGCATTTGGCGAGATTCTCCGTGATGGTCCGGCGGTGGGTGTTCATACGATCGTGTCGGCCAACTCGTATAACTCGGTCGACCGTTGGTTTGGTCGGCAACTCCTGCGGGAGTTTGAGACGCGGATTGTTTTTCAGATGAGCCCGGCTGATTCCAGCAACTTGATCGACTCTCCGGCCGCCGGTCGACTCGGACCAAACCGCGCACTTTTGTACCGTGATGATCAAGGAACACTCGAAAAATTCCGTCCGTACGGTCCGCCGAGTTTGGAGACTTTGCAAGACGTTTTCGATGCGTCCGATAGAGTACAAATGCTCGAAGAACTGGAGACTGCGGAAGATATCAACGAATGGACGATCTCGTAAACAAATGTCTTCACAATTTCCACGAAAAGTCGACCATTTTGCGAACACTTGGCATGCGAAGAACATGAAAATTCTTCAAAAACCGCGATTGTGGCAGTTTTAATATTCTGTTATCACCCCGCCTCGCAGCAATATCTTGCTTAACAATCACATCCGACTGCAACCGGTCGCACGGCGGGATTCGTGGACCGATTGGGGAGCATCTCTCTTGAGCAGTTCGACGCAACACAAATTACGGGTCTTGTTTGTCGATGACGAACCGGCCATTCGCGAGGTCATGAAGATCGAACTCCCAAGGATGGGACACGATCTGACGGTCTGCGAAGATGGTCAATCGGCACTCAAGGTTTTGGAAGATTCTTCCTTCGACGCCGCCATCGTCGATCTGAAGATGCCTGGGTTATCCGGCTGGGATGTTGTAGAACATCTCAAAAAGGTTTCGCCGGAAACCGAGTTCATCATCAGTACCGGTCATGGTGACATGAAGGAAGCAATTCGTGCCCTCCGCGAAGGGGCGTACGACTTCCTACCCAAACCGTGCAAACTCTTCGAAATTGCCAACGTACTACAACGCGTTGGTGATAAGAAGGCGTTGACGAACAAAACCATCGCCCTCGAAACCCGATTGAAACGGGTCGAAGGACAAACGAATATCGTCGGTTCTTCACCGGGCATGACCCGTGTGAAGACGTTGATCGAAAAGATCGCACCGACAGATTCGACGGTCCTCATCCTCGGCGAAACCGGGACTGGGAAAGAACTTGTCGCCCGCAGCGTGCACGAGCAAAGCTTGCGAGCGAACGGGCCATTCGTACCGGTCAACTGCGGTGCCCTGCCAGAGAACCTGATCGAAAGCGAATTCTTCGGCCATCGCAAAGGTGCCTTCACCGGTGCCGATCAGCCGCGGAAAGGTTTGTTCGAAGTTGCCGACGGTGGGACGTTGTTCCTGGACGAATTGGGCGAACTCGACAAGTCGATGCAGGTCAAATTGCTGCGGTTCTTGGAATCGGGTGAAATTCGCCGCGTCGGTGAGAACGAACCGTTCAATGTCGATGTGCGAATCGTCTGTGCAACCAACCGCGACTTGCAGGAAATGGCCGAGGAAGGCCAGTTCCGCGAAGACTTGATCTTCCGCGTGAACACCTTCGAAATCCATCTGCCACCACTGCGGGAACGCAAAGAAGACATTCCGGAAATCGCGCTCGCGTTGATCGCTCGGCATCTCAAACGCAATGATGTCTCACGGGACATCATGACACCGGAAGCAATCGAAACGCTGATCAATCACGAATGGACCGGCAACATCCGTGAATTGGCGAACGCTTTGGAACACGCCGTGATTCTCTCCGGCGGCAAACCGATTGCTCCCGAAGATCTGCCACGAGCCGTCACTCGGCCGGGTGCACGTCCGGGTGGACATGCGGTCAAATTCTCCGGTGGCGGCAAAGTTCGCACGCTACGGGAAGTCGAGATGGAAGTCATTCTCGACACCCTCGAAAAGCACGACGGCGATAAACCCAAAACCGCCAGCGAACTCGGTATCGCCCTGAAAACGCTGTACAACAAGCTGAACCAGTATCAAGCTCAGCACCAATCCAAAGCTGGATGATCCGGTCTCGCACGATAATCACACTTTTCAAAGCCTCCGGGAGATTTCCTGGGGGCTTTTTGCGTTTGATTTTTGCGTTTGATCGGTCGGTTGGGTCGTGTTCCAGCGTGCATCTGCGACCACTCCCGGACGAAGCTGGGACTTGTCTGAGATGATAAATGCCGGTACATCGGTCAGTATTCGAATGCACCAAACAACCAAGCGCGAGAAAAATCATGGCACAGCCGCAGTTTATCGATGGTCGCGACTCGACGACCTATGCTCCATTTGTGCTGATTGACAGCCGGGACTCGGAATGGAAAGACTTGCGGTTGCAGTTCAGCGATCACGCTTGGACGCAAGCAAATATCGGTGACGATTACATCGGAGAATGCTATCTCAACGGCTACGGCATTCAGGGATTGGTGTTCGCGGCGCTTCTCCAAGCTGGATTGGACCCGGTCCCTGCGGGTGTCGAGCCGAATTCCGAGGGCGACACCTGTTATATTCACTTCAGCAATTTCGAAACCGCCGTGGAAACCGCGACGCTGGCTTACGAAATGATTCATGACAAAGCCAAACGAACCGCGTGTGCCGAGTTGGCGGTCGAAGAAGGACTCGACGATATCTAGCCGCGAGTTTTCGCTTCCCCAACACACCACGATTCTTCACAAATTCACAAAGCCTCCGGGATGCAACCTGGGGGCTTTTTGCGTTACACTTGGGATATCCATCTCGCTGCTTACACCGTCGGAATTCATTGATGATTGAAACGCAGAGTCTCACCAAGAAATATGGGGATTTGGTCGCCGTCAACGAGATCAATTTGAATCTCAAGGAGGGCGATGTGTTCGGGTTCATCGGTCCGAACGGCTCGGGCAAGACGACCACAATGCGGATGATCGCCACGCTGCTCAATCCCGATTACGGCGAAGCGTACGTCTGCGGCAAAAGCATCTACACGCATCCCCAGGAGATTCGTCGGCTGGTCGGTTATATGCCCGACTTCTTCGGGGTGTACGATGATATGACCGTCATCGAATATCTCGAATTCTTCGCCGCCACGTACCGCATCGACGGACCGGCTCGACGAAAAGTGTGCGAGGAAAAACTCGAACTGGTGGACCTCTCATTCAAACGCGATGCGTACGCCAGCCAACTCTCACGGGGGCAAACCCAACGGCTTGGTCTGGCGCGGACTTTGTTGCATGAGCCACAAGTGTTGCTGCTCGACGAACCAGCGAGCGGTCTCGACCCGCGTGCCCGAATCGAGATTCGCGGATTGCTTAAACGCTTGGGCGAAACGAACAAAACGATCGTTGTCTCCAGCCACATCCTGCCGGAATTGGCCGACGTATGTACTCGGGTCGGAATGATCGAGAAGGGCAACTTGATCGTCGACGACTACGTCAAAGAAGTCATGCGGAAAGCACGGGAAACGATCACACTCGACATCCGCGTCACGACCGATGCCGAGGGTGCCGCTAAACTTCTGGAGCAACAGGATTCGGTCGCGTCAATCACCATGATCGGTGAAACCATCCGGGCTTACCTCGATCGTGAAACGCTGGATTACAGCACACTCCCGACCATGCTGATCGAAGCCGGTTACCGCATCCAAATGTTCCGCGAAGAAGACGTCAACCTCGAAACCGCCTTCATGGAACTCACGAAAGGCGTGCAGCAATAACGCGTACTCGAAATAGGGCGGACCAACTATGATTGCAGCACCTTGGTACCTATTGGCGGCTGGGATTGTCCTCGTAATTATTGCGTACTTCATGGCGGGGCTGAGCGGATCGTCGGGAAATCGTGGGCCGGTGATCGACGAGCGTATGTCTGACGAGGAAATCGCCCGCAATATGCAGCAAGCGCAGTCGCTGCCCCCGTCCAGCATCGTTTTGCTCTTGGGCTTCGTGCTGATCGGTGTCAGTCTCATCTGGCGACTCGTGCGGTATTTTGTCTGATTGCGGTTAACCGAAAAACCGACGAGGCGTTTGGAACACCGCGTCGGTTCGTTGATGCCAACCGCGACAATCAGCGTGCATAATAGTGGTAGGTGACGGTCGGCTCGAATGATTCGCCGGGTTTCAGATCGAATTGCCAGCGAACGACAGAGCTATTGTTGACGGAGGGATCGCCGTTGTAGTCCTGCCAGTCGGCTGCCGAGTAAGGTTGCAGCGTGATTTTGCCATCGTCAGAGGATTCGGTCGCCTTTCCGCCGATGCGGAACGATATTTCCGCACGAATGGGATGGGACTTGTAGTTCGTGATCTTCAGCTTCACCTGCTTTTCGATCTTGGCATAAGTGTAGCCGTTCCATTGCATGCCATTCGCGATGCGGCCGATTTCCTCCTCGGCAGCGTTGGCCCGCACATCGACGGCGATCGTCACGGGCACACGAACTTCGCCGCCGCGTGAGGTGTATGTCAGCAACTCCTGCGCGAGCGGCAGATTCCCTTGCATGATGAGGGCCGCCCCGGTCGTCCAGGGGACTTCCGTATTGTTTGGCATTTCGATTTGATGCCAAACGTCGTTCTTCGCGAGTTTCAACGGCGAGTTTGCATCCGAACCGGTGCTGGCCGCACCGTCGCGTCGACGCTTCACGTGTAAGTCCCAGGTGTAGCGATTCTCAAAGGGTGCGTGGCCGGTGAAGATCGGAATCGAAGCACGATCGCCCTTCTTAAGTTCCATCTTTGGCAGCGAATACACGAATAAGTCCTGCACGCCGCCAGTTGTGAGTTCATCGGGCAGCACGATTCCGCCACCCGCCTGGCCATTGCCCCCGCGATTGTCGCCACGCCACTCGCTGGCACGTTGGGAAAACATCGCGTTGCTGTAGGAGTTGTTCATTATCTGGCCCATTACCTGCGGGGCCGCCTCCGCCAGCGAGTTGATCAACGTGCGTTCCAAAACCAGCGGACTCACGATTTCCCGAAAGCGAAAGTTCGGCACGCCCACCACCAGATCAATCGCCGCTTTGGAAAAGTCCTCGGCTTCGTTAAGGATTTCTCCCTGCAAAGCCAGACTCGCTTCGCGTTTCTGGCCGTCATCGTTCAACGCCATCCGGTACGTGGGAATCCAACGCAGTCCGGGGCGGAAATACATCAACGTGAGTTCTTGTTTTTGGCCAGGGGTGTCAAATCGGAAGGTGAGTTGTTTCGTCTTGACCTTTGTTTTGACGTCGCGAGTGACCGTGGTTTTCAGATCGTTGCCAATCAAGTGACGAACTTCACTGATGGGCAAAACGACGTTGCCATCGCGAGTTCCCAGAACAACATATTGACCATTGATGCCGCTGATCACGGGGCGTGCGTAGTCGGCGTTGCGTGAAAGTACGGAGATCGCGAATGGGTCGATACCGGCAGATTCCCAGCGTTCTCGTGCGAGATTGGTTTCGGTGGGCTGGGCCAGCACTTTTTGAATTGTGCCGACGATTTCTTCGCGACTCGACAAGTTGAGTTTGACATCTTTGCCGATGTTGGATTCGAGTAGGTCGAGCATTTGAGTGGCCGACTGTTTGGTTTCCGACACGTCTTCGCGTTCGGTTTCCCGCGCCAACATGCTGATGAGTCGCCCTTTCGTCGGCACTGCCCAGAACGAGCCGAGCACAGCCGCGTCTGGCACTTCATGCGTGAAAACTTCCCCATTTTCGTTCGTGGTCGCCGTTCCTTTCTTGATGACCATCGCGTAGCCATCTTTGAAGATGATGAGCCGTTCGGTCGTCAATTCGAGTTCGTGCGGATCGTCCTTGTCCGCCGAAAATGCCAAACCCGTGCCCCAGGAATTGAGTCCCGTGAGAACTCCCACGAGTGCAATGAGAATCGTCCGCGACATGATGTGTAAACTCCTAAGGAAATGCTGTAGCAACTTTTCAGCACGTCATTCTAATAGTTTTCCGCAATGCATTCGGTAACGGCTACGTAACAGGGAAAATTTGGTGTCGCATTCGTTGCAGGACGCCAAACCGTTCTACCACGAACTTGACAATCCCAATGCTGCGACGCAAAGTTGTGAAATTTGCTGCACGGAAAGTCAGCCTCGAGGAAACAGAAGGAATTGTCTGCCTGTCGATTCGTTTGTTGCCGATTGGAGTTGGGACGTGCTGACTGACATTGGAGAATTCTTCGTGGGAGCGTATCTGCAGTTGATCGAACGGTGTGACGTGGTTGACTACAACGTCCGACCGCCTGGCGGAGGGCTTGCGGGATTAGGTGAATTAGACGTTGTCGGCTTCAGTTTCACGACGAATACCGCCTATCTCTGCGAAGTGACAACACATATTCGCGGCTTGCTTTACAGCAGCAATCAGGACTCCGTCGCCCGTGTCGCTCGGAAACATGAGCGGCAACAACATTACGCGGCCAAGTATCTGGATAACTTCAGCAACATCCGCTACCAGTTTTGGTCCCCGGTCGTTCCTAAGGGCTACCTGACTGAAAACCTGGCGAAGATCGAAACGCTCGAACTTGTCATCAATGGTGAGTACAAGCAGCGAATCGACGAACTCCGGCAGCTAGCAAGTAAAGTGACCTACGATGCGAGAAACCCGGTTTTCCGGATGCTGCAGATCTTGGAACATCTGCGAGATTGAGATGTGCGAACAAGGCAACACGTCATTACTGTTCGGGTCAATCATGTGGGTTTGCCTCGCGCGCGAACACCGTGGGAGCGGCGTTAAAGATGGCAGAAGTGTTAAAGACGGCATGATCGGGGAATCGATAGAGATGGAGACGGGTCGTTATCGCCTCTAGCGATATACGACGTGGGGGGACCATTGAATTCACGGACTGGTGCCGATTATGCCGCACACTGCCGATTTTTCGCCTTCTTCACGACTGGCTTTCGGACACACTTCCTGGCGAAGAATGTTGCTTCTCGGAGTATGTGGGTTCGTTCTGGCGGGAAAGATCCCCGCAACGATGGCCCAAACACCATCGAGGTTCCCCGCTGAATTGACGGAAGCGTCGTTGTTTCCGGGGAACTCACCGAAGAAAGTCAGCTCGAAACCAGTGAAGAAACAGCCGACGCGAGCGACGGAACACAGCTTCTGGGACACGGCCCCCGGTTCGTCGAAATATGCGTTGCCGGCGGAATACTTGGAGACGCCAACCGAGTCGGAAGTTGTACAGTCGGATTACATCCCGTCGGCGGCACCCGCTGTCGTCGAGGCATCGTACACTGTGCCACCCATGGACGGTATTCCCGGATATCCCCTGACCAGCCATTCCAGCTTTCCCGAAGAGCCGACGCAAATCATCACGCATCCACACAATGTGATCTTCAAGACGATCAAAGCCGGTGGAGTGTTTTCGATCGGGAATGGCAAGTATGCCGACATTCTCGAGCCCGGTTGGACCGTTCAAGGTGCCGGGCGAGCATTGATCGACTGGCCGAATGAGGACTTGGTACCGTTCGCCGAGTTGGGTGGCGGCTACATGCACCAATATGGTGAAGCCAAGAACGAAACCATCAGCGATGCGACGTTGACCCAATCCGTCAACACGACACCCATCTCACAGGGCGTACTTCCCGACTCGGTACGGACTGAACTTCAGGAACTCCACCGTGGCTGGGTTCACTTGGCGTTAGGGACGATCTTCAACACGGCCAACGACGACTCTGGTTTCCAATTTACGGGTCGTGTCGGCGTCCGATTGGGACACGTTGATGCTCGCTTCACCGAACGCCCGACCGCTGCCGCCGCCTCGAACATCCAGGGTTTAATTGATTCCCAACCCGGCGTCGACTTCGACCTCGATGCAGGAAACGAAAACACCGATGTCTTTTGGGGTGTCGTCACTGGTGCCGGAGTGAGCACACCTTGGCAATCCATCTGGCTGTACGATCACTGGATCGGCGACGCCAACCTTGGTGTGGAGTTCGAGTACATTCACGATTGGTTCGACCTGGGAACCTTTGACGAAGGCACCAACGGGCTCAGCAACATCAACGTGATGCTCAACCTCAGCCTGAAACGATAATTCAGCCGTCTTGCATCATTCGGCGTCTGGAACGGGGTCGCTTTCGGCCAAGCTTTTGAGGACTTTGTTCTTCTGATCTTCGTCGCTAATTAGTTCGGCAACTTCGAGGGCGGCATCTCCGTCGTTATTTTCTGCCAACACTTTAGCCGCCGTTTCCGCAGCTGAGTTCCGCATCGAGACGTCTTGAATCTCGTTAAGAGCATCGATGACTACACCTTCGTCAGACGCTTTCGATGCAGCCAACGCGACTTCTTTCAACGACTCGTTGCGTTCGGTCACATCCGTGATTTTTTTGGCCGCTTCGAGCTTCTGATCGAGCGAAAGCTCGCCGTCTTGCTGTGGCGAGCAACCGATCATTACCATGGTCATAAGATGGACAGCGACGGACGCGAACAAGAAGCGAGACATAGAGACCTCGTTGTCGGAGAAGTGAGTGTTTGTTCCATTCTAATGCGAGACCATCCTACCTGATTGAGAATCACGTCCGCAAGGAAGCGATCGTTCAGACAACGCACTGAGATGACAGGCGGAAGGGCCACGAGAAATGTCAAGAACAACACCAATTGTTGGCGTCATCATGGGCAGCCAATCCGACTGGGATACGATGCGGCATGCGGTTGAAATGTTGCAGCGATTCGAAATTCCGTACGAAGCGGAAGTCGTTTCCGCCCACCGCACTCCCGAGCGTCTAGTGGAATACGCAAAAACTGCCAGCGAGCGTGGCTTAAAAGTCATTATTGCCGGTGCCGGTGGTGCTGCCCATCTGCCGGGTATGGTAGCGTCGCTGACGACTCTTCCGGTCCTCGGCGTGCCAGTGAAGAGTCGTGCACTCAACGGGTTAGATTCGTTGCTGTCGATCGTACAGATGCCAGGTGGTGTGCCGGTCGGTACGCTAGCGATCGGAGACAGCGGTGCCAAGAATGCCGCTTTGTTGGCGATTCGAATTCTCTCCACGAGCGACGACGAGCTTCGAGGGCAACTCGAAAAATTCCAACACGAGCAGACGGCAACAGTCCTCGAAACTGCACAGAATTTGGAGTAAGATCGGCGGAACCGTTTCTTCAGCTATCCGCGAAACTCCCCTGTCTGCAAGTTTGATGAACAATCCGATTCTTCCTGGCTCAACACTTGGAGTCCTTGGCAGTGGCCAACTTGGACGCATGTTTGCACTCTCCGCCCGTGAGATGGGTTACCGCGTTCATGTGTTTTCGACCGACGCCGACTCCCCGACCGGGCAAGTAGCCGACCGTGAATTTGTGGGCGACTACACCGATACCGACGCCATTTCGGAATTCGCGAAAAGTGTCGATGTTGTCTCGTTCGAGTTCGAGAACGTACCCGCAATCGCAACCGATACCGCAGAGCGGTTCACACCCGTTAGGCCAGCCGGTTCGGTGTTGCAGACGACCCAAAATCGGCTCCGTGAAAAAACGGCGTTGGCGAATCGTGGACTACCCGTCACGCCGTTCGCACCAGTGCGTTCACTCGGCGAATTGAAGAAGGCGATTACAACACTCGGCACACCGGCCGTCTTGAAAACCGCAGCTTGGGGATACGACGGGAAGGGTCAAACGGTCATTCAAGATCCCGACGACGCGGAACGGGGCTGGGCAGAACTGCAAACCGACGAAGCGATTCTTGAAGCTTTTATCGAATACGAGTGTGAGATTTCAGTCGTCGCCGCTCGCACCGTTTACGCAGGTGAAGTTCAACTGCAATTCTATGGACCGATTCGCAATGACCATGCGAATCACATCCTCGATGTGTCGACGGTTCCCGCGGGGATTTCTCAAGCGACCGCCGACGCCGCCTTTGAGATTGCCCGACAGGTAATGACGACACTCGACGTGATCGGTGTTCTATGCGTCGAGTTTTTCATGGCACCTGGCAACATTCTGATGATCAACGAGTTGGCACCACGACCACACAACTCCGGGCACCTCACCATTGAAGCTTATGCGACGAGCCAATTCGAGCAACAAGTGCGATCCATATGTGCTTTGCCGTTGGGTTCGACGGAGCTATTGCGTCCGGCGGCCATGGCGAATTTGCTAGGCGACGTTTGGGAAAATGGCGAACCGAACTGGGCGCGAGCATTGCGTGATCCGAACGTCAATCTTCATCTCTACGGCAAACAGGAACCGCGTGTCGGTCGGAAAATGGGTCACCTGACGGCGCTCGGTGATACCATCGAGGCCGCCAGGCAATCCGTGATTAATGCTCGAAACGCCTTGAGTCAGCCGACCGCGGACGAATAGCAGTGCGTCAATAACAACTGCATTTCCAGCCACTGAACTTCTTCAGCGACTTGAGTTGCCTTCGCGTCGCCCGTGCGAGCGCAATGCTGACAGAAGTCGACGAATGCGAACGGGTCCCATTCTCTATCCGCGAACGATCCAACGACGTCAGTCGCGGAATAGTGCGAACCGACTTTCTGAGCCATTTCCGCAAGTTGCGGAAAAATCGGATGATCGCCGACGTTGCGGAACCAATACTTCGAGTTGCCATAATCCGGTTCGCGACGGTGCATAATCGCATGCCAATAGTTGCCATCGCGATCACGGCCCTGATGTTCAATACTCTGGGACTGCTCGTGGCTGGCGTCGAGAAAATCGTGAATCTGTAACAGACCTGCTTTAATCGCTGTCAGTTCGATGTGCGAGATGCCATCACGTTTCCAAGTTTTCGGGTCGACCGACAAGATCGCATCCCGAAGCCAAGACTTTGAACGTCCCGGTTTCTTCGGAGCTAATTTCGGTAGGGTTTGCCCTTCGCCGGTCATTGCCGTTCCAGAGCGGTTTTGCGTGTTGCTGGCATCGATTTCAACATGCTCGCCCTGATTGATGCATCTTACGATCCACTCCCACAACGGATCATCGTTGTCGGCAAGTTTTCCGTGCGCATCGAGGTGACTTTTTCGGACGAAGACAGCCGCGTTCTCGGCTATCGGTCGAATCAACGCCGCCAATGTCTGCGGAAAGTTCTGCCAATCGGCTGCTGAGGCGTCATTACCGAGTTTGAGAGCGACCGGAGTTTGGTTGGCAACCAAGCGACTGACGAATTCCCCCATATCGGCCAGCAGTTCGGACAACCGAGAATCCACGAACCCTACTAAATCACTGTCAGCAGCATGGAGCGATTCGTTGAGTTCCGCAGTCGATAGCCGATCCAACGGGCGATCGGCGATCGACCGCACATTGAGCAGATTCGCATCGTGGGCGGGGGCTTGTTCGGCTTGTGAACCGCAAATATAGATGTCGATCGGGCGGCTCATCGGCGTGGGTTCCTTGTGTTCGAGTGAATCGTACGATTTCGGTATACCAAACTCACCAAGCGAACGAAACACACCGGAAACCAACGAAAAACACCCGCCGATCGAAATCGGCGGGTGTCGTGTGTGGGTATTCAAGCAAAGAACTTTAGGTTGGCTTACAGGTCGTCAGCGTTTTCGACTGGAGGACGACGCGGGCCACGTTCCCGACGCTCGCCATCGCCTTCACCACGAGGACCGCGTCCGCGACCACCTTGACCGAAACGTTCGGCCATTTGTTTGGCCATGGCTTCCATTTCGGCTTTATCGAGGAAACCGTCTTTGTTGGTATCACGTTCGGCGAAACCCTCAGCGAACCGACCGGTGACTTCGTCTTTGGCAATCTTGCCGTCTTTGTTTTTATCGTTTTGATCAAGCATCCGAGTCACGAAGGTTTTAGCGAACTCTTCGGGATTGAATTCCGGACGAGGACCACCAAATCCTGGCCCGCCAGGACCGCCTTGGCCAAACCGACCAAAGCCTTCCGGACGCATCTCTTCACGGCTGATTGTGCCGTCGCCGTCTTTGTCGAGAGACTTCAACGCAGCAACTGCGTTTTTGATTTCTTCAGCCGACAGAGTGCCGTCTTTGTCTTTGTCGATGGCTTCGACAACCGGATTCGAGGGTGGACGGAACCCACCGCGATCACCAAACCCTCGGCCTTCGCCACGTTCGCCTCGCTCACCGCGTTCTCCGCGTCCCCGTTCGCCACGACCTTCACGCTCACCACCGGGTTGGGCGAACGCTTGGGCTGTGCAAACTACCATTGCCAACGCTGCCAACCAACTGATTTTTCCGAACCGCATTGTGACTCTCTCCAGTTTAAGGGGTCTTGATTGTGTTGCTCACCAGCTTCTCTTACCCGACTTGTCGTCGGGCACAGGAGGTTAAACACCACCTGCCACCAAGGGTTTCTGACGTTTTCGGAAAATTCCAAAAACGGGCCGACATTGTTCGCCGGGCGAAATCGGATTGCGGTTTCGCTTTGGCCTTGATTCTCACGAGCCCGTGTGACGTAATGAACACTGACAACATCACATCTCGCGTTCCCGAAGACTGTCTTGTCTCATGAGTTCCTTTCATCCTGCCGTGAATCATCGGCGTCGCACATTTCTCTCAACGGGGACTGCCGGAATCGGGGCGGCCGTGCTGGCATCGTTCCTGCGTTCACAAGCGACAGCCGAAGACGCCAATCAATCCGAACGCTGGCAAGGCGTTGTGAGCCCACTTCATCACGCACTGAAAGCAAAGCGAATCATTTACTTGGGGATGGCTGGCGGACCGAGTCATCTGGAAACGCTCGATGACAAACCGAAACTCGCCGAGATGCATGGCAAACCGATGCCGGCCGAGCTGACGAAAGGACAGCCAATCGCCCAACTTCAAGGGCGACAACTCAAATGCTTCGCTCCGCAGGTGAAGTTCAAGAGTTTCGGCGAATCGGGCCAGCGGATGGCCGAGGTGTTTCCGAAAATGGGTTCCGTCGCGGACGATCTGTGCATCGTCAATTCGATGGTGACGGAAGCGATCAATCACGACCCGGCTCACACCTACATGAATACCGGTTCGCTGATTTCCGGGCGACCGAGCATGGGGAGTTGGCTCAACTATGGTTTGGGTAGTGAGAGCGAAAGTCTGCCGGGGTTTGTGGTGCTCACGTCTGTCGGAAAGTTCGGGCAAGCCCAACCGATTGCCGCTCGTCAATGGCATAGCGGATTTTTGCCGAGTCGGTTTCAGGGCGTGGAATTCCGTTCGACAGGCGATCCGGTGTCGTACGTCAGCAATCCACCAGGTGTGACTCGCGAACGCCAAGCCGACATCGTGAATACCGTCAACACCTTGAACGCACTTGGCAACGGACTGGTGCAGAATCCGGAAGTCGCGACGCGTATCCAAGCCTACGAGACTGCGTTTCAGATGCAGCGAAGCATTCCCGAATTAGTCGATCTTTCGGGCGAACCGAAACACATTTTCGATCTCTATGGAACTAAAGGCGGCGATGGTTCCTTTGCGGCGAACTGTCTGCTCGCGCGACGATTGGCGGAGCGGGGCGTGCGATTCGTGCAGTTGTATCATCGAGCTTGGGACCACCATGGTGGGATTCAGCGGGCGATTCAGGGGACCGCGGGCGAAGTCGACCAAGCCTGTGCCGCCTTGATCACCGACTTGAAGCAACGCGATATGCTCAAAGACACGCTTGTGATCTGGGGCGGTGAATTTGGCCGCACACCAATGGCCCAGGGGAATGGCCGCGACCATCACATCAAAGGTTTCAGTCTGTGGATGGCCGGCGGCGGAATCCGTGGTGGAATCACTCATGGAGCGACCGACGATTTCGGATACAATTCCGTGGAAGATGTCGTGCACGTCAACGACTTCCACGCCACGATCTTGCACCTCTTAGGCATCAATCACAAAAAACTGACTTTCAAATTCCAAGGCCGCGACTTCCGACTCACCGATGTCGGCGGACACGTCGTCGAACCATTGCTGGCGTAAAATATGAGATGAAGCCCAAGTTAATCTTGATCGAAAACTTCTGCGAGGACCACAAAAACCTATTGAACGTACTCTAAGACACGGTGTCGTGGGACGAGCGAATGACAACCAGAAGAACGGCCTCGTTTGGGGTCCCGTACAATTACTCTGGCATTTCCTATCCGGAAACACCACTCCCTGGAGTGTTGCGTCCGATGATTGATCGATTAGCAATTCAGTTGGGAATCAGATTCAACAATTGCCTGCTGAATCATTATCAGTCGGGCGAAAACACGATGGGATTTCACTCAGATGACACTTCCTGTCTACTTCCTGAAACCGGAGTTGCCATTGTTTCGTTAGGATCGGAGCGAGAAATCACTTTTCGCAGCAAGAACGACTCATCGGTGAATTACTCGGTGACCATGTTGCCGGGAATGCTGTTATCTATGGATAACGAAGTTCAAGAAAATTGGTTGCACGGAATTCAAAGAGCCGCTGACGTTGGGCCACGCATCAGCCTCACTTGGCGGGCATTTCAGACCTCGTAACTAACGGAATACTCAACTCAACAATACCGAGCCGAGTCGCTGAAAGCACCAATTATGACGGATTCCGATTTGGATTTGAATCAACTGTCTGACGCCGAACTCGTCGAGCGTTATCGTGAGACCGGTGACGAGGCCGCTGCGACGACGTTGCACGATCGATATTTGCTGCGGTTGATGAATTTGGTCGGTCAGCACTTGTCGCGGAAGTTTAATCCGCGTTTGGGGCCGGAAGATGTGGTTCAAAGTGTGTTTCGTTCGATGTTCCGTCTCACACGAGCTGGTCGATTCGAATTCGATGGCGAGAACGATTTCTGGAAATTGCTGCTCACGATGGCATTGAACAAGGTGCGGAACAAGGTCCGTCGCGAGCAAGCCGACAAACGCGACCCCGCCAAGGAGACCGGCAACACGCAATCGCCCGCGATCCAAGGCTTTGCCGTCAGCCGCTTTGGCGAACCGCTCTCACCCGCCGAAGTCGTCGAGTTCGCCGACACCCTGGAATTCGTGCTACAAAACCTGACCGAGGAAGAACAGCAACTCATCCAGATGCGGATGGAAGGACTCACGCAGAAGGAAATCGCCGAGAAGATGGGCGTCGATGCCCGCACCATTCGCCGTCGCTTCGCCAATATCCGCGACCGCGGCGCGAGCTTGCTGGGCATCGAAGAACCGGAGTAACTTCTTCAGCAACACGCTCAGCTCTGGAGTGAAATAGTCATTTCAAATCAATCCAAACCTACCGAAACTGATCTTCCGTTTTGGCCGCGGTTTATATGGACGTTGTTTCTCGGGCAAGCAGTTGTTTTGGTTCCGGCGGCTATTTGGTTTCTGATTGAATCCGGCACAGGAATCGGTTCTGGTGACACGTCCCTCCCGATCGAGCAGCCTGTTTCCGACCGACCTCTCGTGATCGAATGGCGAAGAATCGGACCAGAAGACAGCCCCGACCAGCGAACCGAGTTCGACGACGATGTAGTTCGCAATCGGACGCACGTTGAATGATCGTGAATTATTCGACGATTCACGAAGCGACCGGCGTGCGTTCCATTGCATGCCAAATCTGCTCCACGCGGTCGGCGACATCGTTCGGCAGTGGTCGGGACGAATACGCTGCTTGCGTGTAGAGACGCGCAAGTTCGCGAGCAGCGTTCGCGATCTCCGGTTCGGCTTCACCTAGTCGAGCGGCGTATTCGAGAGCCGTCATCTCAATCGGGCGGGGCACTCCACATTCGGTTCCCAAGGCCTCCAGGGCGGCAAAGGTATACCGCAGCAACTCTTCCGGCGGCATCGAACTCGCCGTCCCCGAGTGGAATGGATTGCGAAAACTCGCAAACGGTTTCGGAGCGGGGCGATATTCCGTCTCCGTTTGCTCTATCGCTGCCTTGGTTTTCTGCGATGCTTTGCCCCCGAACAAACTCGCCAAGTCCGCCAGGAACTTGCGAATTGCGGTGATGACCTGCTCACGGTAACGAATCAACAGCACAATCACCGCGACTGCGAGCAATCCATAGATTATGAATTTAACGAACTTGGAAACGGACTCTTGAATCGATTGACTCACATCCTGACCAGAGGATTGAGAAGAACCGGAGTCGTCTTGCCTTTCTGGTTCCCCTTCGTCGAACTTGGATGATCCTTGATTTCCGGATTGATCCGAGTCGTCTTCTTTTTCTTGTGGGTCTCCTTTTTCTTGTGGGTCTCCCCCCTTCTCGTTCGAGGAAGATTTTTGCTCACCGCTGGTTTGCTGACCCTGACCGTCTTTTTCTCCATCGCCACCCTGCGGATTTTCGGACTCCCCCTGTTCGCCGGTCTGTTCGCCTTGGGATCCCTTGGAACCTTCGGTTGCGTTTTCGTTTTCCTCGCCCGCTGGTCGCCCTTCGCCTTCGCCGGCATCGTCACTGCTCATCGCGTATTCGGATGCCTGACCGATCCGCTCGCTGACCTCATCCACCACATTGGAAATCGAATAAGCTGCATTCGGACGAGGCAAGAGCACGGTCAAAATCAACACAGCCAACGCTAACCCTAGGCCCATTGTGAGCCAAGTCGCCGTGACCGATGTTGGCATCGTGAGCCGACGCTGACGAAGATATCGCCGCAGACCGAGAAAACTCGTCGTCAGCAGCAATCCGATTCCCGCAGCGACATACACCCATAGCAGACGGAACGCACCGTCGCGGGTGGCCGATTCCGATCGCGGGATGAACGCCTGCCCGATGCCGAAAATCGGTAACGCCGCCAGTGAGAAATACACCACCCACAACCCCGGCGAATGCGGACGTTTTTTTTGATCCTCACTGTCACTCTCGGACGAGTCATCGATCGACGCGGGTTCCGCCGTAGATTCTTCAATCCCCGCGACTTGCAAGAGTCCCTCACCGGAGGCGTCTTGCGTGTCGTCGATTAGGGTGCAATCGTACGTCAATTGTTTTGTGCACCACCAGATGATTCCGAGCAACGCAACGCCAATAATTGGATTATCGAGAAACCGCAGCACGACCAACAGAATCGCAATCCAAAATGCGATGGTGTAGGCGAACGCATGTTCGGAGCCCTGTTCGATCGCAATTCGAGAGATCAACACCGCCGCAAACACGAACCAACCCAACACCCAGCGGAACCGACCGGCGTGATCGCCGTGATAACTCACGTCCAACAGGAAGAACGCTAAACTGCCGACCAACAGCATGATGAGCGCGGGACTAATCGCAATCGCCACGTAGTCGGCAAGCGTCTGAGTTGGTTTACGTTTCGCCATGATCGAGCAGTCTTCGCGACGGTGAGGATTGCTTCATCGTACCATGTCCGCATTACACGCCAACACCGACCGCATCCTGAATTCGCGTGAATCCATCTTGAGTTAGCAACTTCGCCAAACCGCGATTGATCCTCGCCACTACGCCCGGTCCTTCGTAAATCAACGCCGTGTAGATTTGCACGAGTGATGCCCCCAAGCGAATCTTTCGATAGGCGTCCTCCGCTGTGAAGACGCCACCGCCGCCGATAATCACATGCCGAGAGTGATCCAACCGGGGGTACAAACTCGCGATGCAACCATCGATCCATTCCCGCACCGGCCGCCCGGCAATCGCTCCGGGCCGGTTTCGCCACGCCTCGGGCGGCGTCTTTAGATTCAACGAGTCCGGCTTTCCCGGCGGAAGATTGAACATAAACCCTTTGACGAATTCAAAGTCATCGACTTCTGCCAGCCATCGTTCATGAGTTGCGGTGTCCGTCGCAGGAATCACCTTCAGAAACACGGGCGAGACCGGCGAAATGGACTGTAGTCGCTCCAGTAATCGTCGAATACCGCCCGGTTCTGCGAACACATCTCGTCCGCCCTCCGCGTTTGGGCAACTGAGGTTGAGCGTCAGGTAATCGGCATGTCGGTGAACTCGAGCCACACTGGTGGCATAGTCTTCAATGATGTCGTCGACCGAACTCGCCGGTGCGTCCAGTCCGTAGTTGGTGGCGACCAGATTCACGCCGAGTGGAATTCGCAACCGAGCCGCCGCCACACGTTCGGCAACAACTTCCACACCGTCATTCGGCAGACCGTAGTGGACTTGAATCACTTGGTCCTGAGGCAATCGGTACAGTCTCGGTTTCGGATTTCCCACCGAGGCAAACGCCGAGACGGAACCAATCTCGACCGTCCCGAACCCCATGCGGTCCAGCATGTTTAATGCCCGCCCACTTTTATCCCAACCGGCGGCCAGTCCGATTGGGTTGGAGAACTGCAGTCCGGCGACTTCGGTCGCTAATTCCGGCGCACGGAACGTCAGTGCTTTCTCACAGCACCAAGGCAGCAGTGGAATACGACCAGCAACCCGGCATACGGTGACCGCTGCGTTATGTGCGGATTCGGGATTGAGTCGGAACAACAGCGGACGGACCAGCGTCGAATACCAATTCATCGTCTCACATTACCCGCCTGCAGCGTCTTGCAGCAACATCACGAAGAACTGCACAAGTTCCAGGTAGTTTTCGACCGCGATCCGTTCGTTAACGCCGTGAATTCGCTTCAAATCATCGCCACTCAACCGTAGCGGAAGAAACCGGTAAGTGTTCTCGGTCAGACCTTCATAATGTCGTGAATCCGTCGATACGACCGCCAGACCGGGTGCGACGAGAATCTCAGCATCGAGCTGCCTTATGATGCGTTCGATACGCTGAAAATCTGGCGACTGATGATCGGACACAAACGAAGCCGCATTCGGCTCGCCCCGCAGTTCATAAGTAACACGATCGTCATCGCCCACTTGGCGGATATGCTCCAACACCGATTCCGGAGTGTCGCCGGGCTTGAGCCGGAAGTTGACTAGTGCCGTCGCTTCCCCGGGTAGAGCGTTTTCTGCCTGACCCCCGTTGAAAACGGTTGCGGCCGTCGTGGTTCGGAGCAGGGCATTCAGCGAGCGGGATTCACTAAGCGAGGAAATCACCAACGGCTTCAACACGTCTCGATTGGCGAGCGCGAAGCGCTGAGTCAACGAAAGATGCGGACCAATGCGATCAAGCATTAAACCGACGGGTCCGGAAAAACTCGCCGGCAGCGGCTTGGCTTCAACTTTGGAGATCGCGGCCGCCAGAATCCCAACGGCAGTTTGCGGTGGAGGCATCGACGAGTGTCCGCGAGCTTCATCGGAGAGTCTGACAGACAATCGAGCTGTCGCGTATCCTTTCTCAGCCACCGCCACCAATGCCATCGGTGATTCGAGGCCGGGAATCGTGTGCGAGACGATCACGCCGCCTTCGTCCAACACAAACCGAAACCGCACGCCACGCCCACGCAGTGCAACGGCGATCTGCTGATTCCCATTCTTCCCGCCGATTTCCTCATCGTGCCCGAACGCCAAGTAGACATCACACTCCGGCAGAAAACCCTTTTGGAGCAGGTGTTCCACCGCCTCGAGCATTCCCACTACGCCGCACTTCACATCGAGCGAACCTCGTCCCCAGATGAACCCATCGGCGATCTCGCCGCCCCACGGATTATGTGTCCAACGAGGTTCCTCCGATTCCGGCACCGGCACGACGTCCAGGTGCGACATCAATAGAATCGGCGTTGCTGATGAATCTGTCCCCGGCCAACGGTAGAGCAAACTGCACTCGGCAAACACCTCACGTTGCAACTCTGCATGCACCCGCGGAAAGTTCGCTTCGAGGTATCTGTGTAGTTTTTGGAATTCGTCCGGATCGAACACCGCCGGTGTAGCCACCGTCCGAAACCGTATCGCTCCCGCGAACCGCGTTGCTGCGGCTTCGTCAATCGTCGGGAATGTCGTCGGCGGAACGGAAATCGAATCAGATGACAACGCCAACGTCCGCCACATCATCACACTGATGGCCAACAATAGGCCAGCCGCGAAAATCAGAGCCAATCGCACCAACCAACGCCGAAGTCGGGGTGGGAGCCACGTCTTCGATTCCTTAGAATTGACGGTATTCATGATCTGTGTGATGAACTGATCTCACGATGACAACATCAGAATTTCCAGACGAACAAATCGTTCGTGACTTGCAAGATATGGCGAGGCTTGGGTTTTCGGTGGTCGAGATGATCGAATACATTCTCATTGCCGGTGATTACGAGTCCGATGCAGCCTTTCCTGTTGTCGTCTATCTAGCGACTGCATTTCAGCTACCGCTCATGCAAATTCGTGAAGTCGAACGCTGCCGATTGTTTGCGGGGAGTATTAGCGACGATGAGCTTGATGACCTGCTACTACCCGGATTTTGGCGGGCCATCGGCGATGGAAATTGATTGTAAGAGTGTCGAAGGTTGTTAAGAAGTCTCAATCTCACTCGCTCTTGCGGCAAAATTGGTGCCGTTCTAGAATGCATGGGCTGAGATTTTCGTGCAAGTTGTCAAGCCGAGTTTTTGGATTGCCTTGCGTGTTCGCAGGGTGAGAACAGGGAACGTGCAGCAGGGATGAAGCAAGTTGCGGTTCTGGGGTCGACCGGTTCGATCGGGACGAGTTGTCTCGACGTGCTCGCGGCTAATGCGTCTGAAATGGCTCCGGTCGCATTGACGGCTCATCGGAGTTGGACTGAACTTGCGCAGCAAACGCAGCAATTTCGCCCGCGTTGGGCTGTGCTGAGTGATGCGAGCATCCGCGAACAAGTTGACCGCTCCGCGTTCCACCCCGAGACCGAATTGCTGTTCGGACCGGACGCGGTCGAGCAGGTTTCTTCGGCGGCGGAAACCGATATCGTCATTTCCGGGATCGTCGGAGCGGCGGGTTTGCGGGGGACTTGGGCGGCAGTCGAGAGTGGCAAAACCGTCGGCATTGCGAACAAAGAGACGCTCGTCGTTGCCGGCCCGTTGGTCATGCAACTGGCGAAACAAACCGGCGCGGCATTGCTGCCGGTTGACAGTGAACACTCGGCGATCTACCAGTGCCTTCAATCTGGACGGGCGAATGAAGTCCGCCGGGTGGTGCTGACGGCCAGTGGCGGGCCGTTTCGGGGTTGGTCGGCGGACAGATTGGAAACCGTGACCGTCGAGATGGCACTCAATCATCCGACGTGGAACATGGGTCCGAAGATCACCGTCGATTCCGCCACGATGATCAACAAAGCCCTCGAAGTGATCGAAGCCCGCTGGTTGTTTGATCTGTCGCGGGATCAAATCGGCGTGGTGGTGCATCCGCAGTCGATCATTCATTCGTTCGTGGAATTTGTCGATGGGTCGGTGATTGCCCAGTTGTCGCCGCCCGATATGAAGCTACCAATTCAATATGCCCTCACGTACCCGCAGCGGACGGAGGGCGTGTGTCCGCGGATGGATTGGCAATCCGCGATGCAACTCGAACTGTTGCCGCCCGACTTCAACGCCTTTCCCGGCCTGGAGTTAGGGTTCGAAGTGGCCGAACGTGGGGGAACCTGCGGGGCGGTCCTGAATGCGGCTAACGAAGTGGCGGTCGCACGGTTCTTAGATGGTACACTTACTTTTCCGCAAATCCCCCGTGCTTGCCGCGCGGTTCTGGATGCTCATACGTTCGACCCCACACCGAAACTGTCGGACCTGTTCCGCTGGGACGAATGGGCTCGTAAGGAGATGACTCGTTGGCACGCTTGAAATCCCGTACCGGACGGTTGCTTCCGGTTCTCACGCTGGCTCCGTTGGGGCTGATCATTCCCGCCTTTCTCATGCTGGCGGCGATCTCGCTGAGTTCGATCGTCAGTTTTCTCTACGTCGCCTTAGGGCTGGGATTGGTGATCTTCTTTCACGAACTTGGTCACTTTGCGGTCGCGAAGTGGTGCGATGTGAAAGTGGAACGCTTTAGCATCGGTTTTGGACCGATTCTCTGGAGCACCAAACGCGGCGAAACGGAATACGCATTGTCGATCATTCCGTTCGGCGGGTACGTGAAAATGCTTGGCCAAGACGATATGGACCCGAGTCAAATGTCGAACGAAGAGATCGCTGAAGATCCGCGTTCGTACTCGGCGAAGTCGGTTCCGCAGCGGATGGCGATCATCTCCGCAGGGGTGATCATGAACATCATCACTGGGATGCTGTTCTTCGCGATCGCCTTTAGTTCCGGTGTGCAAGCGACACCGAGTATTATTGGCGGCGTTCAACCTGGGAAACCGGCCTGGCAAGCGGGCATGGAATCGGGCGACCGCATCACACAGATTAACAATCGCAAAGTCGAGACGTTCAGCGATATTCAACGCGGCGTGGCATTGACCGATGGGGAACTGCGGATCGCCGGCTTCAAACGAGACGGCAGCGAATTTGAGATTACCCTCGCGCCGGATGAATCGGGCACGCGTCGACTGATCGGTGCGGCTCCGATGCCTGCGAGTCTGAAAGTTGCCGACATCGAGGACCCCGAACAATCGGTCGTTGAACCTGGCACACCGGCGGCCGATGTCAAAAGCGGGTTCCAACGCCGAGACGTCATCCGCAAAGCCGCGATTCACGGAGAAGAACCGCAACCATTCGAGACCATTTCCAACTTGCAAGCGTGGCTGTCCGAGCCCCAGGTGCGTGCCGAGGCTGTCGATTTCTATGTCGAACGTTTTGACGAAGAAGGCAATGGCACGATGATCGAAGAACCGATCACCGTGAAGCCGGAGTCCTTCCGAACACTCGGACTGTGGACGGATATTACGCAGATCGTCGACATCGTCGCTGGCTCTCCGGCTGATCAAGCGGGCTTCAAGGTGGGCGACAAAATCACACACGTCAACGGAAAAGCAGTCGGAACGGAAATTGATCCGATGCGACTTCCGGATTTTTTTCATGCGTTGCGAAACACCGAAGCCCCGGTGGATCTTCCGGATGATTGGGAACCGGGAGTTGTCGAAGTCATTGTGAACCGCTCCCCTGACGAGGGCGGTGCGAAAGATCTCACGCTCAAGGTCAAGCCCATCGACAAACCAGGCTGGACAGACCTGATGATGCGTGCGGGAATTCTTTCCCAAGGATTGCCCGCAACGGTGCCTTCGATCGGTATCGCGTTCAATGCGATTCCCGTCGTGTTGCATGTCGAACCGAACAGCCCCGCCGAGAAGGCCGGACTGAAAAAAGGCGAACGCATCAAACAAATGGCTCTCATCGCCGACCCGGATATGCCGGCCGACATCTTCGGCGACAAACTCGAACCGGTGCAGTTCGACAAGAAAGAGAACTGGGCCTACGCCTTCCGTTTGATGCAAATGCTTCCGACTCGGAGCGTCAAACTGACGGTGAGCAACGAAAAAGGTGAAGTCCGTAACGTGGAGTTGGCTCCACTCGCCTCGAAGGACTGGTTCCAGCCCAGTTATCGTGGGGTCTATCTCGAAGGCCTCTCCGAAGTCCAGAAGGCAGACAGTTTCGTGGGTGCAGTTGGCATGGGCGTGGATTACACCAAGAATTCCGCGGTCGACATTTACCTCACACTACGGAGTCTGTTCAGCGGCGGGATTTCGCCAAAAGAACTTCATGGCCCAGTCGACATCGCCAAAATGGGCTACGCAGTAGCCAAGCAAGGGTTGAATCAACTCTTGCTGTTCCTCGGCTTCCTGAGCGTTAACCTGGCGGTCGTGAACTTCCTGCCGATTCCGGTGCTTGACGGCGGTCACATGGTGTTCCTGATCTGGGAAGGTGTAACCCGAAGCAAACCTAGCGAACGGGTGCTACAGACGGCTCAACTGCTCGGATTCCTGTTCATCGTTGGTCTGATGCTCTTCGTGCTGTACCTGGATTTGTTTGTGCATGCCAACCCTGGTTAGAGCCACGTTGTCTAGTCTGCTGTCCGAACACAACTGCTTGGAATGGTCCGCACTGCGGACCCTACGTCTGACTCCTGTCACCTGATCCCTACTTCATGTCCATCCGAGCTTACTTTCAATTAATGCGGTTTCCGGCAGTGTTTTCGGCATTGTCGGATATCGCGTTGGGTTTCGCGCTGACACGTCTTGGCAGCACTGCCGCTCCGAATGTGCCTTGGTGGCAGCTGGGAATGTTAGCCCTCGTTTCGGCATGTTTGTACCTTGCCGGGATGGTGTTCAACGACGTATTCGATCGCCAGATCGACGCCGTCGAACGCCCGCAACGACCGATCCCCTCCGGTCGTGTTTCCGTCTCTGCAGCGGTTCGATTCGGCAGCATCCTCATTGTAGTCGGCCTGATCGCTGCGAGCGTTGTTAGTTGGTCAAGTTTGACAGTCGCCGTCGTGCTGACGGCATGTATCTTTCTGTATGACGGCGGCCTGAAGAAAACAATTCTCGGTCCGTTAGCGATGGGTGGATGCCGATTTCTGAATATTCTTCTTGGCGGTAGCGCCCATGCCGACTGGTCGAAGTTGACCGATGTTTCGTCGATGACGAGTCTACCGCCGCTGTTGTGGATCGCGGGCGGCATGTGTGTATACATTGCCGGTGTCACGCTGTTTGCCCGAGAGGAAGCGGGGGAAAGTCGTCGCGGTCCGCTATTGGGTGGGTTGTTAGTCATCGACGTGGGGCTACTTATTTTCTTGGCGTGGCTCGTTTATGTTCCCGAGGTACGTCCGGGTTTTCCGCTCGCACTGGGGGTCGTGATGTACACGATCAATCGGCGACTTGCCGACGCAATCACATCACCTTCACCCGCGAAAGTGCAGTTGGCCGTGCGGGTGATGCTGCTGTCGATCATTATGATTGATGCCATCTTGTTGTCGGCGTGGACCGAGAATATCACACTCGGATTGTCGGTTGCTGCCCTGCTGATTCCCGCCCTGACCGTCGGACGTTGGATTTACGTGACCTGAACAGGTCGGCAAGCTATCGAATTCCTGATGAGAATTCCCGGCCCGATTCTTTGAGTCTGGTGTTCAATGTGGCAGACTGCATGACAGTCTCTATCGCCCCGTCACATTGAGGACTGATCTAATGAATTGGCATCACTTCGCTACGCGAATCGTGTTTCCGGGTTGTGTTTTGGCATGTGGCGCATTCACTCTGGATGCGGCAGATGAAGACGCCTCCCAAGAACCGGCATTGTTTGAACAGCTCGACAAAAACGGCGACGGCGTTCTCGAACGGTCCGAATTGACTGACGATCGCCAGAAGTTTTTCGACCGTATCGTGCGAGTTGCCGACAAGAATGAGGATGGCAAACTCACCGCAACCGAGTTTGCAGAAGCGATCAAACCGAATCGACCAGCTGCGACCGAGGCCTTCGGCGATGGCAACCCGAATCAGCGACGCGGCGGCGACATCACACAAATGCTTCGCCGACTCGATCGAGATGGTAATCAGAAAATTTCCAAAGATGAAATTCCCGAACCGCTCCGCGAACGGTTGATGCCATTGTTCGAACGACTTGGGAAAGACGAATTAACGATGCAGGAATTCCAAGCCGGAATGGCTCGGGGGATGCAACCACAAGACTTCACTAATCGCCTTTTCTCGCAGCTAGACCGCAACAAGAACGACAAAATTGAACTCAGCGAATTGCCCGAACGGATGCGGGAAAATGTGGAACGAGTGCTGCAACAGATGGGGAAAGCCGACGCCGACGGATTAACGAAAGAGGAGTTCGCCCAGGTGATGCGTCGTAGTCAACCGCGAGGAATGCAACCGCGGGGACCGCAACCGCCATCGATTTTCCAACGTCTAGATGCTGACCGGAATGGCAGTCTCTCAAAAGCCGAGATCGCCAAAGCACCGGAAATCCTCGCAACGATGGACGCCAACGGCGATGGCGAAATTACACCGGATGAAATCGAACGCACCGGACGTAGTGGGATGCGACCAAACGCCGGACCACGCCCTGAAAATCGCGATGGTTTTCCGCGATTCCTGCAGGAGGCGGACGAAAACAAGGACGGCAAAATCTCAAAAGATGAAGCCCCCGAACGTATGAAACGCGGTTTCGATCGCATTGATGCCGATGGTGACGGCTTCATTACTCCCGAAGAAGCCCAGAAGATGTTCGATCGTCGCCCGCAATCCAACTGAGTAACGATACTCGCCGAAAGTTCCGCCACTTCGGCGAGTCATTCCAACCGAAGATGCTTCGCTAGAAACGCCACGAGTGGATCACCCGCAATCTCCGGATTCGGCAGCACCAGATATGCACTCAGGTGATCGACCACGCGGAGGTCAGACCCGATTCGCTGTTTCAGCCGATTGATTTTTTCCCGATCGGAATAACCAAGAACAGCGAATCGGTCTTCGAGACGAATATCTGCAATTCCCCAATTCGCCGCGAGCAATTGCATGTTGCGAACAGCAATCAATCGCTCCGCCGGTTTAGGAATCGGACCAAACCGGTCGCGAAATTCTTCCCGGATCGATTCTAGTTCTTCGAAGTTTTGAACCGCGGAGAGTTTGCGGTACATCTCGATTTTCTGCCGTCCGTGCGGAATGTATTCCTGAGGGATAAATGCCGAGATCGGCAAGTTCGTGTTGACGTGCACATGCTCGCGAATCGGTTCGCCTTTGAGCCGATGAACGGCATTCTCAAGGAGTTGGCAGTACAGTTCGTACCCCACCGACGCAATGTGCCCGCTTTGCTCGTTTCCGAGAATATTGCCCGCCCCGCGAATTTCCAAGTCGCGCATCGCGATCCGAAACCCGCTACCGAGTTCGCTGTATTCCTCGATCGCTTTCAGCCGTTTGGTGGCATCGCTGGTAAGCGGTTTGCCCTCTTCCAGCAGCAAATAACAATACGCCCGATGTTTGTACCGTCCGACTCGGCCACGCAATTGGTGCAACTCCGCAAGACCATACTTGTCGGCCTGATGGATAAAAATCGTATTCGCGTTCGGAATATCCAAGCCCGATTCGATAATCGTGGTGGCGACGAGAACATCGAGCCGACCGGAAACGAAATCGTACATCACCGTTTCAAGCTCATCGCCAGTCATTTGCCCATGACCGATGCCGATGTTCGCTTCGGGCACAATTTTTTGAATCCGGTCAGCAATGCGTTGGATGTTATACACCCGGTTATGCACAAAATAGACCTGCCCACCTCGATTTAATTCCCGCACGATCGCCGAGCGGATGAGGTGTTCATCGAATCGACTGATCCGGGTCTCGATCGGTACACGGTCTTGCGGAGCGGTCGTGAGGTTCGAAATATCCCGAATGCCGAGCACCGCCATGTGCAAGGTGCGGGGAATCGGTGTCGCCGATAACGTGAGCACATCGACTTCCAACCGCTTTCGCTTCAACATTTCCTTGTGATCGACACCGAAGCGTTGCTCTTCGTCGATGATCAACAGACCGAGATCGCGAAACCGGATATCCTTCTGCACGATCCGGTGTGTGCCGATAACGATGTCGACATTTCCCGTCGCCATGCGTTCGAGAATTTCCCGCTGTTCCCGTTTGGAACGGAACCGCGAGAGCACATCGATCGAGACCGGGAACTCGGCCATTCGTTCACAAAAACTGCGAAAGTGTTGTTCGGCGAGCACCGTTGTCGGCACGAGAATGGCAACTTGTTTGCCGGCATCGACCATCTTAAACGCCGCCCGCATCGCGACTTCGGTCTTGCCGAAACCGACATCGCCGCAGATCAACCGGTCCATCGGACGCGGTCGCATCAGGTCGGCTTTGCATTCGGCGATCGCGTGGTCTTGGTCCTCTGTTTCGACATACGGAAACGCCGCAGCGAATTCGTTGACCCAGTCGCTATCCGGCGGACACGCAAACCCCGGCTTCGCTTCGCGGGCCGCTTGCAGGCGAATCATGTCGGCCGCCATGTCCCGTACGGATTCGGCAGCTTTTTCCTTCTTCTTCGCCCAGCTTTTGCCACCGAGTTTCGAAAGCGGCGGGGAACTTTTAGCTGCCCCCACGTATTTTTGGACAAGGTGAATCAGCGAAACAGGCACCAGAATTCGCACGGAATCGGCAAACTCAATCGCCAAGTGTTCTTCGGCTTGATCGTCTTTTTCGAGGATTTCCATCCCGCGAAACCGACCGATACCATGCGATAGATGGACGACCAAATCGCCCGGGCGAAGATCGAGGAATGTATCGAGGGCCCGCGAATCGGCATGACGCCGTTTTCGCCGTGGTGCCCGTCGCACGTCGGTCCGCCCGAAGAGCTGGGCATCGCTGAGCACGACGAGATTCTCGCTCTTCAGCCGAAACCCTTCGCCCACATGTCCCAGACACAATTGAATTCGCGACGAAATTTCCTCGTCGATCTCCGCAAGCATTTCCGAAAGCCGCCGCTGTTCGCCTTCGTTATGACAGGCCAGCAGCACGGTTTCGTCGGGGGATAAGACCGACGCCAATTCCAGCATCACATCCGACCGTGGCCCGGCGAACTTTTCGATGCTTTCCACCTGCAATCGACATTGCACATCCTCGACAGCATCCCCCATCGCGGAGAGCGTGACTGTGCTGAAGTTCCGGGTCTTCGCCAGTGTTGGCTCGACATCAAACAATGTCGGCGGACGCCCCAGGCGATCGAGATACGCGTGCCCCTCTTGAACAATGTCCGGCAGTTCGACCAAACCAATCCACGTTCCCTCTGGCAAGTCGTCGAGAAAACACGCCGAGGAATGTTCGTCGTCCGGATCTGGCGAGATCACAGTGATCGAAATGGAATCGAGGTCTTCGAGTTTTCGTTGTGTTTCCACATCGAAACGACGGATCGATTCAATCTCATCGCCAAAGAATTCCACGCGATACGGATCGACGGCATCGGGTGGATATAAATCGAGAATGCCCCCGTGCATGCTGAATTCACCGGGTGCCTCCAAAGCCGGCACGCGATCGAAACCGCGGTCAATCAGCCACTGCATAAAGTCATCAGATTCAATCTCCATCCCGACCTTCAGTTGCCGAGTACCTTCCTGACGGCTCTTGACAGAAGGCACCGGTTGCAGCAAAGCAGGCAAACTGGTGACGATTATCGACGGCGGATCGGGACTGGTGACAGATTGCAAAATTCGCAAACGGCCGCCAAAAACCGCATCGGCGATACTCTGTTCCTCTGGCATGGTCGCCCAAGCCGGGAACACCTCGGGGACAACATCGCCGAAATTCGACACGTCGAGAGCAAAGTCATCAACGTCGGCAATCCGCGGCAGCACAATGACGACTGGACCAGGCGCGTCCTCCGTAAGTGCCAGACTGGCCAGCGCGCACGCTGATCCCCACGTTCCATCGAGACCCGCGTGCCCTCCGGATTGGAGCGTACGGATAACCTCGTCGAAACCCGGCAACCGACGGAGACAATTCGTCAGCTCGTTCAATCCGTGAATGACGTGCCGTGTCGTTGGCATAGTCCGAAATTGTAGCGAACCCGACCCGGTTGACAACATCTTCAGCGGTTATTGGGTAATTTCCCACTCCGTATCGAGTTCGAAGGGATACATCGGCCGACGACGATGGTGAAAGCTGAGTCGCGTCATATCCGCACACGTCGAGCCCGGCGTGTTGACTCTCAGAAAACTCGGACACACTTCCGAATAGGCGGCCAAGGGGGCGTTGACTCCCTTCGCGACTAAAATATCGAACTCCACCGGATCGAGATTGCAGGACCGAACCTGTTCCAAACTGAACGGCACCATTCGTCGTGAAGTCAGCATCACAGTAACGCCCGAATCGGTTGTGACGACAGCCGTCAGACCTTGGTCAAATTTCGTGATTCCACCATGACGAGGTTTCGACTCTTGGAATTTCCCGTCGTGAAGGGACACAACTGTCGCGACGCACTCGACCGGCGAGCCATGCTGATCGTCGACGTGCCCGCCAAGGGACAACTTCACTTTCGAACCCATCTCCACTGACTGACACACCTTCACCGCCGCCGGGTCGAACAGACACACGAACGACCGTCCGCGTTTCCGCTTGTGCAAGGCCGCCAACAATTCCGTACCGTCGGCTGCGGAACCACCACCGACGTTGTCGCCCATATCGAGCAAGCAGACCGGGCCGGGAATGGAATTGCATTGTTCCAGGGCTTCGCTGATACTCAATAGTCGCCCGCGAAAATCTTCGCGTCGTTGCCACAACCGTTTGGCTAATTCCTGGGCAGATCGCTCGGCTAACTTGTGGTCATTGTCGGTAACCGCGATTGTAGCCGATCCCATCTCGGCAACATCCGCATAGGGAAACCCCAGCACAATACTATTCGAAAGCAAACCGGGCCGTGCCAGTTGAGCATTGGCGAAGTCGTAATGCGGGCGGAAATGGGATTCCGTGGTCATCTGCCGTTCGATGTTGATCGCCAACGGCGGGAAAACGGCGGCCATCGTGGGCTGAAC
>NZ_CFHRBF010000014.1:0-249058 GCF_984380535.1 Thalassoroseus sp. | reverse complement strand
AGGCTTTTCTGTGTCTATACCAATTCAAACGCGGTGGCGATTAGCGAGAAGTGTCAAAATTTCTACAGTGACCACCACAATATTGATTTTGCTCGCCACGAGTGCGAACGCCGCCGATCCCACAAGAGAACCGGAATACCAACATCCCGTCGTCAAGGACCACGGCGGAATCGTGGTCCTGCCGGAAGCGGCCCACCAACCAAAGAAGGACCCCAAGGTGATTCTTGACATCACGTCAGATAAGATGGAAGGCAGCGTGCTCCTCGGTTGCGACCGAGGGGCTTTGATTCTCAACCAGTATACCGAAGCCGAAGCCGAAGCTGACCATGGACTAAAGATGGCTGTCATCCTGCATGGTCCCGCCACGAAAACCGCTCTCTCGCACGCGGGGTACGCCAAACACGCTGATTCCTATAAAACCGATTTGGGAAAGACAAAGAACCCAAACCTTGATCTGATCAAACAATTGAAGAAGGCGGGCGTGGATCTCTAGGTTTGTGGGCAGGCACTCGCCCACCACGGCTACGCCACAAGTGAAGTCGCTCCCGAAGTGAAGGTGGCGGTGTCTGCGGCAACTGTGAATATCAATCTGCAAATGGAAGACTACGCATACATTCCTTTCAAATAGGTTGAGAGAATTGGTCTCTGTAGAACGTCGCCTCGTTCATACGGATTTGAAGTCTGAGGAGTGTTGCCCTGATTGTCGTCCCTGTAGCTTTGCTGGAATCTCACCGCAGACGGTGGTGACCTGACAATCACTACTCTTCATGCCTTCGACTTTCGCGGATGGCATCCATCTGTCGAGGTTGTTTCGAGGAGTGTTATTTTTTACACGAATGGGTGATTTCCGGAGATCGACTGATATGCTTGACCAGGAGTGGACATCGACGGATTCATAGCCTTGGAAGTAGACACGGAAACCATCCAACGTGAATGAGGCAAAGCGAGTATGCTTCTCCTCTATATGAGTGCTCGCGACGGCCCTCTTTTCCGATCGACCGAAACAAACGAAAAGTCCGATGCAGTGGCAATCAACCCTACTGATGTTGGCAATCTGCGCTGATCGAACCCGCCGGTTCCCAAGGTTAGGGGACGCGTTCGGATTTATCGTATTCTCCGGCTCCACCGGCGAGTGGAGTTTTGTCGCGTCGACCGACCGGGACGCCTTGATACCAGGAAGAACCCGCAAAAGGCGTGTGCGGCGTGAGGACGGTCGGGCGGAGTTGGCTGTAGTGTAACGGTGCATAACGCCAACCGCGGCAGTTCCAGGAGCCCTCGCCCAGGTGAAATAGGTTGTGCGGGTCGTGGTAGATCTTCTCCAGGGTATCGTCGCCGTAGACGTCTTCGCGCATGTCCTCCCAGACGTCCTCCGGGCACGGATCGCAGGTGCCGTAATGGTTCTTGGCATGCCAGCTGAACCAGTCGCCGCCGAATGCCGACGAGGTCCCTGTAAGAACTATCAATACCAGCCCGCCGAGGAATCGTTGGATTTGCATTCAAGTCTCCCGCTAAATTTATTTCTGACTACGGTGATAGTAAGCACGTCGACCAATCGCTTTCAGGAATTGCATCCCAACGTTTCTGGAGCGATCGTGCCAAGCAGGTGCGTTCCGCAGGTCAGACCAACTTTGTGGCGACCATAGACCCATTAAAACCGTCAAAGTTTACCCAGTCTTGCCAGGCAGTGCGTGCCGAATAGCTCTTGCGTGTGCGATCTTGTCAATCCATCAAATTGCATATCCTTGGCGTGAGCAAGTGAAGCGGTCATGTCGATAAAAATGATGGCGGCATTCGCTTGAGATGCACCGATTGTGGCGATGATGCGGTGTGGCGGACGGAGCCCGGCTCGCAGATGGGACGAGCAACAGCACAAGGTATTACGGATACCGGGGGTAAGAATGCCACGTTGGAAGATACGACTTGTCTCAGCGGGACTGCTCGCTGTCATCGGGGGTGGCTGTGCCCTGCCTCCAGCGACACCGCCGACTGCCAGTTCCTCGTTGTCTCGCGATGCTCAGAAGTCCTCAGGAACTGCGAAAGTGGACTTGGCCTCAGCGGAAATCGCTCAGAACACTCCGCTGCAACCGGGGCCAGGAAACAACCCGGTCGTTGAGAAGAAAGCCCCAGGAGTGCCGGTTCCGGCTCCCGTCCCGTCACCGGAGTTGCAACCGGGCGTTGGAAACCGTTTCACCGAACCGCCGCCGATTCCGCCCACACCCGACGCTGAATTGGCGATCGAAACCGGACAAACTGGTCCCACCGGCTCGTCGCTCACACTGGAAGCCCTCGAAGGCTTGGCTTGTGGGAACAATCCGACTTTGATCCAAGCCAAAGCGCAAGTCGATGCGACGTTCGGAAAAGCGATCCAAGCCGGATTGTGGCCGAATCCGCAGGTGTTTTACGTCGGCGAGCAAATCGGCGTCGACAGCATGGCAGACACCGATACGCCTGGCGAATTTCAGGGAGCTATTGTTCAACAGGAATTTGTGACGGCCGACAAGCTCGACCTCAGTCGTTCGAAATACCTCGAACGGGTGCATGTTGCCGAATGGCTGGCGATGGCTCAGGAGTACCGTGTGCTCAACGATGTGCGATTGCACTTCTTCCGCACGCTTGGTCGGCAGGAAATCGTCGAAATTCAGCAGGAGTTGCTCAAGAACGCCGAGGATCAACTCGTCACGGTGCGGGAAGGATACAACCTCGGTTATCATCCGCGATCGGAAGTGCATCGCGTCAATGCTCTGCTGCAAGAGCAACGCTTGAAATTCTTGATGGCCGAGAACGACTACCGCGAAACCTTTGGCACATTGATGGTGCTTACCGGTGTCGATCAGTTGCCAGCTCCGTTGGAAGGGGATTTGGCGGGACAATTGGAGCCGATCGAATTTGATCTCGCATTGGAACGGCTGTTGACTGAAAGTCCCGAAGTCAAGGCAGCTCAGGCGAAATTGCGAGCGGATGTCGTCACGCTCAGACGGGAAGAAGTTCAGCCGATTCCGAACATCGTGGCTTCCGCCGGCACGGGTTACAACTTTGAAGCTTTGGAGACGACCGCCACGGCTCAAATCCAAATGGAAGTTCCGTTGTGGGACTGGAATCAAGGCACCGTCAAGCAGGCCGAGGCCGACTTGGTTCGGCAACGGGCGGAAGTCCAGCGAACTGAACTGCGATTGCGGCAGGAACTCTATGGCGTCTACCGGAACTATCTGACGGCTCTTCAGCATGCTAGGAATTATCAGGATGTCGTCATACCTGAGAACCGGAAGGCTTATGAAGTGCTGCTTGATATGTATGAAGCCGATCGGGTGAGATGGTTGGATGTTCTCGCTGCCGAACGAACCTACTTTCAGTCGCGGCTGACTTATGTGCAGAACTTGATTGCCTGGCGAGAATCGGAAGTTCTGATCTCCGGGTACTTATTGCACGGTGGCTTGTCCACACCGATGGAAGTCACACCGCCTGGCCACCTCGATGCGGTTGCCAAGCCGCGATAAATCGCCACGGATTTCACCCGATCATCCAGTGAACCACCGGCGCATGTTCTGGTGGACTTCGGAAAAGGAATACCGATGACCGATCCCAACCCATCGCCGAACACGCGGCGAGACTTCATCAAAAGTGGAACCGCGGCGGCAGCGGGGCTGATTACCGGGGCATCCGCCGGACATGCTCAAGACGGACCGGCGCTGACGGAATCGCAAGAGTCCAACTCGCCCGCCTCCGCTGCGAAAACCGATACAAAGAGCGAATTCATCTCGGAGACTCCGAAAGAGTTTCAAGAGTTCTCTCGCTACAAACCCAGCTACGGCGGTCCTCCCGGCAGCGACACGTACTTGGGCAAACTTGTGCCGGGGCTAAGAAAAAGCGGTCTCGAACCCGTGCCGGTCGAAACACCCGATGTGGCCAAGTTGCCGTACAAAATGGTGAACGGCTGGAAGGAGTTTCACCTTGTTGCCGAACCGGTCGTGCGGGAGTTTCTCCCAGGCAATCACATGAACGTCTACGGTTTCAACGGCAGCATGCCGGGGCCAACGATCGAGGCGTTCCAGGGGGACAAAGTCCGAGTCGTCGTGCACAACAACCTGCCAGAAATGACCGTTGTGCATTGGCACGGTTTCGAATTGCCGGTTCAGTACGATGGCGTGCAGGGCGTGACGCAAGATCCGATCATGCCCGGCAAGAAGTTCGTCTACGAATTCGATCTGCATCAAACGGGAACTTTTTTCTACCATTCCCACTTTCCGATGCAGGAAGCCTTTGGGATGATTGGATTCTTTATCATCCATCCTCAAGTCGCGTTCGATCCGCCGGTGGATCGAGACTTCGCACTGATTTTCCAAAACTTCCGAATTGATGCAGCGAACACCGTTAGCGATTCGTGGAGTATGGACTGGAACTGGCACACGATCAACGGTCGTAGCGGTCCGTTTACCACACCGCTAGTTTGCAAACACGGCGAACGGGTGCGGATTCGCATCATGGATTTCAGCCCCATGCAGCACCATCCGGTGCATTTGCATGGGCACACCTTCTGGATCACCGGTCACGAAGGGACACGCATTCCGCCCGAAGCTTGGGTTCCCCGAAACAACGCCTTGATCGCTGTGGCCCAATCCACGGACTTCGAGTTCATTGCCTTCAACCCTGGCGACTGGATTTTCCATTGTCACATGGTGCATCACATGATGAACCACATGGTCCGGCAAAGCGGTCCGCGAATTCGGGACGAGGTCGAAGTCTCCCGGTACAAGGAAAGCCTGACCAGTCGACCGGACGTGGCGTATCCCAAAAAGAACAAGAACGCCGAAGTTCCCGGTTGGCCGCAGATGATGCAGTCGAAAAGTTTCTCGCCCGAGCAACTGCAAAAAATCTTCGGCCGGCGAGAAGTGAAAGGCATGCGGGAGAATTGGCACATCGGCGTCAAAGGTCTGATGACTGTGGTCCGCGTGCTGCCGGACGACCTGTATCATCGGGTGATGGAAACCAATGAAGACGTGCCCTGGGGAGCCAGTGTTCCTGGCAATCCTCACATGTCCATGCCCGGCATGCAGAAGAAACCATAAAGCGACGTCATGGCTGACGTGACGTCGAGCGAGTGTCGCCAAACAGCACGAAACGCTGCCCAGCGCGGCGTTGTTTTTCTGAGCGTGAAACATGTTTTGCGGAGGGAACCTCTCGAAAACCAGGCAGGGCCAGTTGGGACAACACCCAATCATAATAGCTGCGCAAAACGCCCCCTTGGAGCATTATGCCATTCCGATGCGAAATGGGTGCAAAGAACTCGACTCGAGGATGTTCGTCGGTATTCAATCGTTGGGGATTCTGAATGGTCCAACGTCCCATACACAGGTCGCGAAGTTGATCTGCCGTGTTGAAATATGGATCGGATAGGAGTTTGGCCGATTGCAACTCCATGATTTGTGCATCGAGTCGCGTCGCGTCGAAATCCAATGGTTGGGTCGTGCCGACTAGAGCCACAATTGCTTGTTGAGATTGCATCTGACCCCACCAAAGCGTGGTATGCGGAAAGATCGAGGCAAAACTGTCGGCGATCAACTCCAGCTCCGCGGAACCAAGCTGATAGAGCGGCAGCCATTGACAAAACAGCCCATTTTCTTGGAGCCGTTCTCGGGCGATCCGATAATGCTCGACCGTGTAGAGATATCCGGTCCGACTTTCCCAAGGCACAAACAAATCGGAAACGATGACATCAAAACGGCGATCTGTGGCGAACAGATAATGTCGGGCGTCATCAACCTGCATTGTAACCTTGGGATGGTCGACCACGTCAAAATTCTCCTGACCCAGCATTTGCGCCGCCTCCACGACTTCGGGAATCAACTCGACCACTTGAATCCGCTGCACCCTTTTGTCTCCCACTGCAGCCCCGGCTGTCAGCCCGGTTCCCAAGCCGAGGAACAACACGTTGCGTGGATTTTCATGCAAGAGCAGAGGCAGATGGGCTTGGCGATATTCGCGTGCGGCGTTCGGACCGGTGGCACCGAGTCGATAATGCACGTTCTGCCGAATCTGTAGGCTGTTCTGGCGGTCTTGGACGACATCAATCCAGCCATAGGCGGACTCCCAGCGCTGCAAAACCCGAACACCCGCTTCGCTAGCTAAAGGCTGTGTTGTACCGAACGGAGACATGGCCAGTCCGATAATAGCCAAGCTAACAGCGGCTGTGGTCAATGCCCAGCCGCGTCGCTGTTCTCGAAGCAATGAACCGAGAGTTATCAATTCCAATAGCACGGCAATGACGGCAAAACTCATCCACAATCCCAGCAACGGCAAGAACAGGAAACTGGCCGAGATTGCCCCTATCGCGGCGGCCAACGTATTGATCATCGCCAGGCGCCCTAGGACACGACTCCCGCGTTCTGCTGAATCTTCTGCAGATTTCCACGCGGCTGGTAGAACCATGCCAGCCATGGTGACGGGCGGTAAAACCAGGAAAGCTACGAGTCCGAAGGTATCCTGTAAGTACGTCGTAAATGAATCCCCATGACCAAAATATTCTAGCTGAGTATGCTCCCAAAGAAGCATGCAAGACAAGGGAATTCCGACAGCGGCTAGACCACTGGAAACAGCGAGAATTGCATTTCGTTCAAGGCGATCATGCAAAAGGGAAACCACCAACGATCCGATTGCCAAAGCCACGAGGAAGATGGCGACGACCGCTCCAAACGTGTAGGTGCTATTGTGAAATACCAGCGAGAACATCCGCATGTAGAGGACTTCCAAGGCCAGGGTGCAGAAGCCGGATACTCCTGAGACAATGCTCCACCAATGGGCAAGATGCGGTCGCAATGGTGCCGTATTCGGTGTGGCGGGCGGTTTGCGTCCCCGATCGGTCTGGGAGTCGCCTCGAAAAACTGCCAACGCCCATGCCGCGGCACCACATCCGGCGGACAAACCGGCAGCCAAGTAACTACTACCTCGCACACCGACTAAGATGAACAAAACGAATGTTGACCCTATGCCCAGAACCGCTCCCGCGGTATTCAGAGCATAGGCTAGCGAGACTCGTCTCGTGGAAAACCTCGACTTGGGAGAAAGGAATTCCGCCATCAAGGGCAACGTCATGCCCAATGCGGCCGTTGCTGGCAAGAGGAGAAAAAAGCAGATCACAGCGCTCACGATCAACCGGACGTCGTGTGAGAAGTCGTCCAGAAATCTGGCAATCATAGGCGTTGCCATCCCAGCAAGAATCGATGGAATCAGACATGCCCAACCCGCGGCAAACAGTTCCGCCATCCCGTAGGCTCGCAATGGTGAAAATCGCGTTGCCCATCGTCCTCCGAGCCAATAGCCAAAGGCCAAACCGGCAAAGTACGCAGACAGCACCACGGCGGCGGCGTGAGCGGTCTGTCCCAAAACCAAGCCAATCTGCCGTGACCAGGAGATCTCGTAAATTAACGCCGCCGCACCCGAAAGAAAGAAAATTCCATAGCTTAAAACAACGGATCGGGCATGTCTCGTATCGGGAATCGAGTGTTCTAAATGCTCGCGGGCTCCGATGGCATGTGTTCGGGCTGCGATTATCTCTTTTGAATTTCCGACATCCATGTGGTTTCCATTCGATGTTGATTATCCGATCCCTTCGGCCACAACGAGAAAGAGCGCGAAGCCGCCTAGGAAGCTGATGGCCGACCAACGGCTGTCTTCGGCGCTTTCATGGGCTTCGCGGAGCATGTCTTCAACAGCCGCCAGGGTATACAACCCCGCAACGAAGACCAACGCCGCCATCTTTATGGCTTCACTTTGTCCGCGCAACGCGAAGAAGGCAAAAATAGCGGCTCCCACAACTGGGATCACAAAAGACGCGGAAATCAACAACCGCTTTGCCCGGCCTACGCCTCGATCGCGAAAATTCGCAATCACGGCGAATCCTTCGGGAATGTCAGCCAACACCTGCCCCAACGCCAACACCAGGGCCAACTGACTCGACACCGCCGATCCCGCACCGATCAGCAACCCATCGCCCACCAGATCAGTGGCGACCGCGACATAGACCATCCACGCTCCCGATCCAGCTCCGCCAGATTTCATTTGCTGCCAGCGTTCGATTCCGGCTTCGACTATCAGGTATAGCCCCCCACCCGCCAGGAATGCCAGGGCGAGCAGCCATGCCGAAGCTCCTTCGAGTGCCTGCGGCATCACTTCAATGGCAATCACGGCCAGGATAATCCCGGCAGCGGCATGTAAGGTCCGGTTCAAAGTTGTCTGCGACGGTTGCAGCCATTCGGCCAATAATCCGCCACCGAAGTTGCCCACTGCGGGCAGCAGGGCCAGTCCAAGTACCGTCAGAACTTCGCCGTTCATATTTCGATTCCTAATAAGGCCCGATCCATTATTGCAACCCGCTACGATTCAGAATTGGATAATCGCTTGCAGATCTTGCGGCTTGACGGGTTTTCGAAGATGCCGGTCAATACCGGCCGCTTGTTCGCGGGCGTGATCCTGCGGGAACTCACTGATGGAAACGAAGATCGCTTCTGAAATGTTGGCACCTTCACGAAGTTGCTTCGCCACCGCATACCCGTCCAATTCGGAGCGTCCTACCTCTACAAAAACGCATTGCGGCTGCCACCCACGGACGGTTTCCTGCGCCTCTCGCTCCGAGTGAGCGAGCTTGATCTCATTCCCCTCTCGTGGGATGGACTCGGCAAATCGTTCGGCATCTTCACGATCCGTGTCGATAATTAAAATGTTCATGGAATCGGCCTCTCTCAAAAGGAATCTACTTACGGATTGTCGCTTGGAGAAGAATCTCAGTATGGGCTAGGACGAGAGTTGCTGCCAAGCCGCGGTATGCCGAATCCAGGGGCAGAGTACGAACCCGAGATAAAACAGCCCCAACAAGACCGCGGCCGCGATCCACAGATTGCGATCCGGTTTCTTGAGCGTTGCGAGCAAATACCAAAGGAAAAAGTACCAGACGACGGCTTCGATCAGTCCCAAAACGATATGTTTGGCTTCCATTGATTCAACTTTCTTGATTGTGAGAGGAATCTTTGTAAACCAACAAACGTAAAGCATTGAAGACCACCAGCAGCGTGGAGCCTTCATGAAAGGCGACGGCGGCGCCAATCCGCAATCCTAGAATCGTGGCGGGCACCAGGAAGGCGACCATGCCCAGACTGAACCACAGGTTTTGTCGAATGACGCGGCTCGTCTGGCGACTGAGGCCGATCGCGAAGGGGAGGCGGTTTAAGTCGTCCGCCATTAACGCCACATCAGCGGTTTCCAGAGCCACGTCGGAACCGGCCGCACCCATCGCAATTCCCACCGACGCGGTGGCCATCGCCGGCGCGTCGTTCACGCCGTCACCGACCATGGCCACGCCCTGTTTCCGACGCAACTTACGGATCGATTCGACCTTGTCCTCGGGCATCAGATCACCCCATGCCTCGTCGAGACCAACCTCCTGGGCAACGGCGTCAGCAACCTGTTGGTTATCACCGGAGATCATAATCATCCGCCGAATTCCCAGTTCGCGCAAACGGCGAATCGTGCCGGCAGCAGCTTCGCGAGGTGTGTCCATCAGCCCCAAGACGCCCAGGTATTGTTCACCCGCTCGGACAATCATGGTGGTGCGACCATCCGCTTCAAGTTGGTGGACCGTGGCCCGTATCGGATCAGGTAACGAAGGACCGTCGACCTCGGCAAACAGATCGTCCTTGCCGATGAAAACCGGCTTACCATCGACTGCGGCTTGCACGCCGCGACCAGTGATGCTTTGCAGTTCGTGGGCTTCAGGCACCGTAACACTGCTGTGGGATTGCCGGTCCAAGCGGTTCCGGCCATCACGGACGACCGCGGCCGCCAAGGGATGATCACTGAGTTCTTCCACGGCGATTGCCATGCGGAGCAGCTCCGCCTCGGCGACTCCCTTGGCGGGCACGACGTCGGTCAGCCGAGGCGCGCCTTCGGTCAAGGTGCCGGTTTTATCGAAGGCGACGGCGTCCAGACGTCCCAGACTTTCCAACGGGGCTCCGCCTTTGACGAGGACGCCGCCCCGTGCGGCCCGGGCGACTCCGCTCAACACGGCACTCGGCGTCGAAATCGCCAACGCACACGGACTGGCTGCGACTAGCACGGCCATCGCGCGATAAAACGACGTGGCAAAGGTCTCGTCGAGAACCAGCGGCGCGAATAACAGCAGCACGACCACTGCCAGGACGATGGGGACGAAATATCGTTCGAAGCGGTCGGTGAAGCGTTGCGTTGGCGATTTTTGTGTCTCCGCTTCGCTCACCAATTGCACTACGCGGGCCAAAGTCGTCTCGGCGGCGCGTTTGGTGACCTGAACTTCCAAGGCTCCACTTTGGTTGATCGTGGCGGCAAACACGCGATGCGCAGCGTCCAAATGTTCGGGATTCTGAGCGGCTTGTTGGCGGTCGGACACCGGGCGTTTATCGACCGGCACACTTTCACCCGTAATCGGGGCTTGATTGACGCTGCCGGTCCCCTTGAGGATGAAACCATCGGCGGGCAACCGTTCGTTCGGCTTGACGATAACCACATCGCCCGGTTGCAACTCGGCAACGGGAATATCTTGCACCTGACCGTCGCGGCGGACACGGGCCGTCTCGGGCGCCAACTCCGCCAGTGCCTCGATCGCCCGCCGAGCCCGTCCCATTGCGTAATGCTCCAAGGCGTGGCCCAGGCTGAAGAGAAACAACAACAACGCCCCTTCAGACCACTTTCCCAAAGCCGCCGCTCCGCCCGCTGCCACCAGCATCAGAAAATCAATTTCGAACCGGCCGGCCCGGATGTTCTCTATCGCTTCCCGGACGGTGAAGAAACCGCCGCAGAAAAAGGCGCCCCAATAACAGCTCAGCGAAATCCACGGCTCGACCGCCGTGGCAACTTCCAGGGACCAACCCACACCGAGCAGTAGACCGGAGAGAACCGCGAAGGCCAGTTCCGTCCGTTCGCCGACCAGACCGCTATGCTCGTGTTCGTGGGTGTGCTTCTCATCGGGAGATTCATCAGCGTACTCGTGAGAATCGTCACCCACCGGAGGCGGCATCTCACGGTGGGTCTGCGGGGCGCGCAGCGTCCGGTGCACATTTACCCCGAGATCGCGGAGCGCTGCGAGAAGACGGGCCTCGTCTGTTTTCTCTCGTTCAAATTCGACACGTAGCAAACCCTCCGCCGAGGCTGCGGCTTCAAGCACGCCGGTCAACTGGCCGATCCGCGATTCCAGCAGGCGTGCCCGCCGCGGATGAGTGCTTTCGATCTCGAACAGCAAATGCCCGTAGCGATTCGTCAATTCGGCTCCGACTCGCTGTGCGAGTTGCCGGATGTCCGCGAGTGAGAATCGCTCGGGGGCATAATGAATGCAGAGTCGAGGCGGATGTTCATCGTCCTCCTCCATCCAGTGCACCTCTTCGATGCCGAGTCGATCTTGCAGAGCGGCTTTGAGACGCTCCGCGCAACGGTCGCGTTGATCCGGGAGATCCGGTAAGACCATTTCCAGATCCAGTCGCAATTTTTGTGACATGCTGATTTTTCCTTGGTGCCGATTAGGAGGACGTATTAGCAGATGAGGTCTCGTCCGTTTTGCTGTCCGAGGGTCGGGCTTCATGAATGGCGTCCCAGTCCTGCCAAAGCACATACGGAACTATCAGCAGGGCGGCGACGGGGTCGGCCCACCACCACATCCGAGGCCCCTTGTTCTTCACTGTATTACCGCCAGATCAGCATCGATGCGGCGATCGCTTCGATGGCACTGTCCAAACCAAATGCGATCAGGGCTGAACTTCCCGCCAGGAAGCCCCCGATCAAGGTGACGACCACTTCCATGCCATTGTAGGCGAGATTCACCATCTCGATCCGACGACCACGCCGGAGAAGTTTTTGCCGGTCTGGCTGCTGGCCATTCGGATCGTCTGTCATTGGTTGTCGACCTCCGTTCCATTGACTTGCGGTTTGCGAAACAATGACCACTTGAGGGCGATGGGTGTCATGAGCGTGGTGACAATAACCATCACGACCAAAGCCGAAAACACGGAGCCACTGACGATCCCCAAACTTTTGCCAATGCTGGCGAAAATCAGCCCGACCTCGCCGCGTGGGACCATGCCCAAGCCAATCGCCAAGCGGTCGGAATCTCTCCCGGCCGGCAAGCCGCAAGCCAGCTTCCCCACGATGGCCACTACACTGAACGCCAATGCCAGCCAAAGGGTCATTGGATCCAAGAACGATTGCAGGTTGACTTGCATGCCCATTAACACGAAGAAGACCGGCGCGAAGATCCGTTCCAGGGGCGAGATGAGAGCTTGCATGGTGGATTGAGGGGAATCCCGCTCGAAATGTTCTTCATTCAGAATCAAGCCGGCCGCGAATGCGCCGACAATCGGAGCCAGTCCAATGGCGCTGGCCGCCCAGGCGAATAGGCAGGCGAAAGCCAAGGGGAAAAGCAGTTTGACATGATGTTCTTCCAAAGTCGCGACGAACGGCACCAGCCGGTCCAGGAGCTTTTCCCCAAGCCAAAGTGTGGTGCCCAGAAACCCGATCGAAAGCAGAGAAATTCGGCTAATTTCCCAGGCGTCAACCTGACCGGTCGAGGCAATGCCAACAACGACTGCCAACAGGATCAGCCCTAACACATCGTCGATAACGGCCGCGCCCATGATAATTTTGGTATCGCGGGTTTGTAGCTGCCCCAGATCGCGAAACACGCGCGCCGTGATACCGACGCTCGTGGCGCACAGCGTGGCCGCCAGAAAGATATGGACCGTCATGCCGGCATCCGGCAAGAGCCATAAGCCGGTCAAGAACCCTAACAAAAAAGGGCTCAGCACCCCGACAATCGCGACGGACAGAGCCCGTGCGCCAACCTTAAGCATCTCGTCCACTTGCGACTCAAGGCCGACTGTGAACAACAACAGGATCACGCCCAGTTTGGAAAACATCCACAGGGCGAACACCATGGCCACATAACGCGGTCCCTCCGACCCAGTCATAATCTCGATCAGATGCCGTCCGCTACCGTCTGCGGCCAACTGGGTTGGGGTGAAAATCTCACCTGCGGCTTCGGCCACGGAACGGCCAGTCAACCAGACTTCGCTGAACAGCGGCAGGGCCTCACCCAAATGCATTACCAAGGTAAATAAGGGAATGCCTATCCAAAAGCCGACATTGCCCACCAATACCCCGATCAACAACTCGCCCAGTACAGCGGATTGGCCAACTCGTTCCGCCAGCCAGCGACCGAGCATCGCAATGCCAATGATCACAGCCAACTCCAACAGGATTGGCGAGAACGGGACTTCCGGATTGGTTTCGTCTGGCGCGGATGCGTCCTCTGGCTTTGCAGTGTCGGTTGACGCTTCCGTACGATTTGTCGCCCGGTTTTCTGCGGCGATATTTGTTGCAACCAGCCCGATCAGCAATACGCAGATGGCCACCAATGCCGTGGCGGCTCGCATGAGGGATTCTCTCCTATCGCTGTTCTTCGGATCTGTTTTCATTGCTGGGTTTTCCACGCAGTGTAGGACAGATAAACCTCTCCGTCAGAGTCAATGGATGGTGCCGTGCTGGCATTTTGACGCCAGAGCTTGCAAACTAACTGGTGAAGCGTATTGCCTACGCCGTTATTCTCCTCACTTTTCCTCGGAGCGATCCAATTTGATCGCCCACGCATCCCGACCAGACTCGAAGGCTTCCCAAGCTACATACGGTACGATCAACAGTGCGGCCACCGGATCGGCCCACCACCAGCCTTGCCACTGCACCAAGCCAATGCCGAGCAACACGACGATTGTTTGATATTCGCAAATCATCGTGTCGATGGCGTCGTATTTCAGCGTTGCCGAATCAGTCTTTTTGCCGTAGTGGAACTTGCCCCACGCGAGCATCGGATTGACTACTAAACTGACGAGCAATATACCAATCCCCCACCATGACATGGTGGCGGTCTCTTGGCTGATGAATTTGCTGATCGCTTCGTAGCAGATAAACAGGACGGCGATGGTAAACGCAATCGAAAGAACGCCCAAAGCAATCTTCCTTCGCTTCTGCACTTCGCGATCACTGATCCCTTCCACCTCGCCGTGAAGACGCCAGATCATGAACGCGGCGGAGTTGCCTTCGATGATGCTGTCGACGCCCCAACTGATGAGTGCCGAACTTCCGGTCATGAAGCCCGCCGTCAGCGAAATCGCCACCTCCGCAATGTTGTAGACCAGACTTGCAATTTCAACGTTACGGCCTCTACGGATCAACTTGGTTCGTTCGTTGTTCATTCTGTCTCGTTTATTAAGCCATGAGCGCGACGACACTGCCCAATGTGGCAACGTGGTATCTATCTGGATGTCCCCAAATATGCATGAAAGGGGCACTGAGGATGATTCCAAACGCGAGAGTCCCCAGACGCGACGCCAATGATCACAGCCAATTCCAACAGGATCGGCGAGAACGGGACTCCCGGATTGGTTTCGTCTGACTCGGATGCGTCCTCTGACTTTGCAGTGTCAGTTGACACTTCCGTGCGATTTGTCGCCCGGTTTTCTGCGGCGATATTTGTTGCAACCAGCCCGATCAGCAATACGCAGATGGCCACCAAAGCCGCGGCGGCTCGCACGAGGGATTCTCTCCTGTCGCTGTTCTTCAGATCTGTTTTCATTGTTGGGCTTTCCACGCAGTGTAGGACAGATAAACCATGAGCGCGACGACACTGCCCAATGTGGCAACGTGGTAAATATCTGGATGCACCCAAACATGCATGAGAGGGGCAGCGAGGATGATTCCAAACGCGAGAGTCCCCAAAGGCACATACACCAACAATGTCATCCAGTTCCAGCGAATCCGCTTTCTTGGTTGGGCCGGTTTGGATTTCTTGCGTTTTCTTTGTTTCATTCGTCCCATCGTGTCGCCAATCGAAGTTAATTGAAATTTTGGCTGGAGATCATCCGCGAGCGTTCCCTCACCTTGGCTTCACTTGGAATCACCTCTCGGCAGCTTCCGACTTCGGCTCGAACCAGTGGTAGATCGCCGGCAAGACACCCAATGTCAGCAAGCTTGATGTGACCACGCCGCCGATCACGACAGTGGCCAGCGGTTGTTGAACTTCGGCTCCGGCGCTGGTCGAGATCGCCATCGGTAAAAAGCCGAGGGCGTCCGTGGTCGCGGTCATCAGTACGGGACGCAGGCGATCCATCGCTCCATCAAAGACGGCCGTCTCGGTGCGATCTTTCCGCGTGCGCAGATCACGAATGTGTTCGATCAGCACCACGCCGTTCATCACGGCAATCCCGAAGAGAGCGATGAAGCCCACGCCCGCAGAAATCGAGAAAGGCATATCGCGGACCCATAGCGCGAAAATCCCGCCAGTAGCCGCGACGGGGACATTTAGGTAGATCAAGATCGCCAACTTGGCGGACTTGAAGGTCATATAGAGCATGGCAAAGATCAGAAACAATGCTACGGGAACGGCGATGACCAGTCGGCCCGTCGCTTCCTGAAGATTCTTGAACTGGCCGCCCCAGGTCACGATATAACCCGGCGGGAGTTCCACCTGCTCGGCAACGGCCTGCTGGGCCTCAGCCACAAAGCTGGCTAAGTCGCGACCGCGAGTGTTGGCCTCGATTAGTAGGCGTCGCGAGATGGCCTCGCGAGTGACCATCGCCGGTCCGATTTCCAAGCTCAAATCCACCAACTGCTCCAGTGGGATTTGCCGACCTTGCGGATCGGCGATTTTGATTTGCTTGAGAGCTTGCATGTCGTCCCGCCACTGGGGACCGAAGCGAACCTGCAAAGGAAATCGCGGTTGTCCTTCTAGGACTTGGCCAGTTGTTTTGCCGCCGATCGAAGCCACGGCATCCATCACGTCGCCAGTGTTGATGCCGTAACGGGCGACTTCATCCCGATCGACGACGACGCGCAGGTTGGGCAATCCAGCGATTTGCTGGGCGCGCACATCGCCCGCGCCGGGAATTTGATTGATCACCTGCACGATCTCGTCGCCTTTTTGCTTGAGCACATCCAGGTCCGGGCCGTACAGGCTAATGCCAATCTCGGAACGCACCCCGGCAATGAGTTCCTGGACACGAAGTTCGATTGGCTGTGAGTAGCTGAACGTATTGCTGGGAACATACCGTGTAAGCAATTCATTGATCGTGTAAACTAGTTGCTGTTTCTCGAACTCTAGATTATTCTCGGAGAACTCCTCGTAAATCGCCTCCGCCCGTTCGCGAAGCTGTCGTTCCTCGTCGTCGGTCAAGGTCTCTTGTTCGGTCATCTTGAGATGAACCGACCGTATGACTTGGAAGATATTCTTCGGGTTGTCCACTGTAGTCCATTCGTCTTCGGGCCAGTCGACCAGCCCAATCAGCGCCAGCGGCCACTCCAAGGGCGTCAGCGTTTCCCGCGGATGCAGAATCACATAGATGTCGCTGATTTCCACACCCATCGGATCGGTGGCGATCTCCGGTCGCCCGGTTTTAGAGATGACCGAGGTTACCTCGGGAAACTCCGTAAGCACCCGTTCGATGTTTGTGGTGGACTCGATGGATTCTTCCAATGCCACACTTGGTAACCGCCAAGCCTGTAGTGCAATCGCTCCTTCATCGAGTTGCGGGATAAACACCGCACCGAAGCCAGAGGCGATTCCCACGCTGATGGCAAATGCTCCTAATGCCACGCCGAACGTCAGTTTCGGCCAGTGCATCAACCGCCGCAGCACCGGGGCGTAGCCTTTCTTCGCCCAGCGGATCAACAGCGGATCCTGTTCACTGATGCTGCGAGCTAAGAATAGCGAGGCCAACACGGGCATAATCGTCACCCCCAGGATCAACGCGCCAATCAAGGCGGACATGAAACTGAAGGCCATCGGGCGAAACATTTTGCCCTCGATGCCTCGCAGACTGAGAATCGGCAAGAAAACAATGACGACGATGATGCCAGCGAACAGAATCGGGCGTCCCACTTCCCAGCCCGCCTTGCGAAAGACTTCAAGCGGCACACGACGGTCATTGGGATGCTGCCGAAGGTACAGACTGGCGTGCCGGATTGAGTTCTCGACCATCACCACCGCCCCATCGACAATGATGCCGAAATCGATCGCTCCCAGACTCATCAGATTTGCTGAGACGCCGAAAATTCGCATGGCCGTTAACATGAACAAGGCCGACAAGGGAATCGCGGCGGCGACGATCAGCCCCGCCCGCAAATTCCCCACTAATAATAAGAGCATGACGACGACCAGAATCGCTCCTGTGCTGATATTTTCCACCACGGTGTCGATGGTGCGGCGAATCAAATTGGTGCGGTCGTAGAACGTGTCGATATAGACGCCTGGCGGCAGTGAGGCTTCAATCTCCGCTAAGCGATCTTTCACCCGGTCCACCACGATTCGGGCATTCTCACCAATGAGCATCATTGTGATGCCGATAACCGCCTCGCCCTCGGCATCCCGAGTGACGGCTCCCTGCCGAAGCATCGGCGCAAACTTTACATCACCGATGTCGCGAACATAGACCGGCGTTCCGTCTTCCCGGCTGTCGAGCACGATATCGCCGACGTCGTCCAGGGTTTTGATCAACCCCTCGCCGCGGATGATTCGCTGCTCGCCGTAATGAACGAGATAACCGCCGCCGGCATTACGATTGTTTCGCTCAAGCGCTTCGAAAACGCGGTCGAGTGGAATGTCATAGTCCAATAGAGCATTGGGATCCACTTGCACTTCGTAGGTCTTGAGTTCGCCGCCGAAGGAATTGACCTCGACGATGCCCGGCACGCTACGAAGTTGGAATGCGATTTGCCAATCCAAGATTGAACGGAGTTCCATCAGGCTGTAGTCGTATCCCGGCTTCGCTTTCAACTCGAACTGGTAGATTTCGCCCAACCCCGTCGAGATTGGGCCCATGCGCGGCTCGCCGAAGCCCTGAGGGATACTGTCACGGGCTTCGGTCAATCGTTCCATGACTAACTGGCGAGCCCAGTAGATGTCGGTACCCTCTTCGAAGACGATCGTCACCGCCGAGAGACCGAAACGGGTGACCGAGCGGATTTCCTCGACCCGTGGAATACCACTCATGGCCGCTTCCACGGGAAACGTCACATACTGCTCAACTTCGATCGGCCCCAGTCCCGGCGAATTGGTTAGGACTTGCACTTGGACGTTCGTCACATCCGGGACCGCGTCGACCGGCAGGGTCAGCATCGAATTGATACCCACGCCGATCAGCAACAAAGCCAGCAAAAGCACGATGAAACGATTGTTCAAAGATGCAGAAATGATGCGGTTGATCATGGTGTCATTTCAGATTGGGAGTCGAACGGCGATCGGGAATCGGTGTCGGTCTAGTGCGCGTGCGTACCGCCGACGGAGCCGCTGAGCAGTTTGGTTTTCAGGGCGAAGCCGCCGCTGACAACGATCTGGTCTCCCGGCTGTAGTCCTTGCTCAATGACGACCATGTTCTCGCTTTGCGTGCCGGTGACAATGTTTTGACGCTTAAAAGTCTCTCCCTTCTGATGGACGAACACGAACTCGTCGTCATCCTGCCGCTGAATGGCCGAAACCGGCGCAACGAGCACGTCGGACAGCACTTTTCCCGGCAGTTGAACCTGGGCGAACATGCCGGGTTTGAGATGTCCGTTAGGATTCTCGACGGTTGCCAATAGTCGAACCGTCCGCGACTCGCCACTAAGAACGTCGCCTTTATAGAAGATGTCCGCCTCATGCACATGGTCGTAAGATGTCGTGCGGAAATTCAGCGTGTCTTGGAGTTCATCGAGCAGCGGCAAATCCTTTTGATAAATGTCCGCTTGCACCCAGAGGGTCGACAGGTCCGCCAATTCGAACATTTTCGTATCTGGGCCGACCCGTTCATCAATGACGACGTCCTTTTCGATGATCGTGCCAGCGAAAGGGGCTTTGACAGGATAATGAGAAATCTCTTCGCCTTCGGCCAATGGATCGAGGTTGTCCAGATCTGCCGCTTGGTATCCGAGAATATACAAAAGTGATCGGCTCACGCCGCTTTCCGTCTCGGCCTTTTCGAATTCCTGTTTTGCTTGAAGTTCCTCCCGGTAAGCCGTGAACTTAATTTGTTCCAACAAGGCTTCCATTTTGGCCTTGGCGGTTTTGAATGCCGCCTCGGCGGCCAACACGTCTTTTCCAGCCGAGATTCCTTTTTCCTCAAGTGGCTTCAACCGCTCATAGTCCTTCCGCGCTTTGTAGAGATCGGCATAGGCCGTCATCAATTCCGACCGATATTGACCGATCTGTTCGTCCTGAAACTGCGTTTGTACGTTGTCCAGTGAGACTTCATCTTCTAGTGCGGAAATCAGCTTTTGGACATTGGTGTTGATGGTTTTCGCCCATTCGCGGTTGACCTCCGCGAATCGCTGGTCGCGGCGGTCCCGGTATAATTCAAGCTTGGCTTGACCAACTTCGCGGCTGTCGACGATCGCCAGTGTTTGGCCCGTCTCGACCGTCTCGCCGAACCGGACCTGAACTTGATGCACGCGGCCTTCGACCAAAGGATAAATCTCTGCGGCTTGGTCCCGATTGACGGTCAGCTTGCCGGTGACCCATTTGAATGTCGGCAGGTCGGTTTTTTCCACATCGGCGATTTTCAAGTCAGCCGTCTTCCATTGGACTTTAGGAAACACCACACGGTCCGCCGTTTCGCCTTCGGCACGTCCTTCTTCTCCTGGATGCCCGTCTTCGTCATGATCTTCCTGTTCAGCTGCGGCGGTGGTAGTCGACGAAACGCCCAGCAGGGGGCCCAGAAAGTACATGCCCGCCGCCCCCAGGCAAAGGATGACCAAGCCCCCCAACCCTAGCAGGAGGTACTGGCGGGATGCTGAATTCTTGACAGACGTTACTGTGGACATGAAGCCGATTCCTTGGAGAGTAATGAGTTTTTCGATGATCTTGTTTTTAGACCTCAGCCAACATGGGGAAGTTCCCGAATGTTGTTCGAACTCACGCAACGGGCGATTTGGGGCAATGGCTCTTCTGTCGTCGCAACAGTTGGATCGAACTCGATGACCAATAGGGTGGTGTCGTCCCCCGTCTTGGCCTTTCCCTGATGAACTGCCAAAGCGGCTTGGATGTGCTCTACGGTCTGGGCGATTGTCTCGTCCTGAGAATCCGTGAACATTTGGGCCACACGATGACGGCCGAACAAATTGTGCTGCGCGTCCCCCGTCTCAACGACGCCATCCGTCATAATTAAAAGACGATCGCAAGGGGCTAAATGCCTCGTTTCAGTGGTCCACTCCAATCCCTCTCCAACCCCAACGAACAAACCCGTCGCAGACAGAGAGATCGTGCGGCCGCCACTCGACAGCAGACCCGGTTCGTGGCCTGCATTTGCATAATCCAGTTGCATCGATTCGGGATGCCAACGGGCCAAGAAGACCGAGACAAAGTATCCAGACAAGGACGCTGCCAAGAACCGGCCGTTGACATAACTCAGAATATCTCCCGGTGCCATATGACGTTCGGCGGCGCTTGCGAGCAGCATCTTGAACATCGCAGCCCCCATGGCGGCGGGCACCCCGTGCCCCACGACATCGGCAATACAAATCAGCCATGTGCCGTCGGACAAAGCAAATAGATCGTAGTAATCACCGGCAACTTCTTCGGCAGGGCTGAACAGAATGCTTGCTGTCAGGCCGGGAACTGCCAAATCCTGGGGCAGCAGATGCTCCTGGATCAGGCGAGCTTTTTCCATTTGAGCCCGCCGGTGCTGTTCACTCTCGGCCAACGCGTTGCTCATTGAATTGACGGCAATCGCCAATTCGTCGAGTTCTGCACTTCCCAACTGAGCCACGCGGGTATCAAATGTTCCCTTCGCGATTTGCGTAACGACTGCCGCCAGAGATTGGAGTGGTCGGGCGACCAGCTTGAGCAGCATGACATTGACGATCCCTGCTGCCAGTACAGCCAATGCCGCGAGAATTGCCGATTGCCACAGCACTTCCTGACGAATCGCTCGCCGGATATTCGTGAGATATTCAGAGATGTAAACTGTAATTCCGTCGCCCGTCTGACCAGCCACGACGAGTTGTTTGCCCTGAAATGTCACTCGGTGATCCGGGTTTTGGGTGCCAACTCGCAAAGCCCCCACGCATTGGTCCGTGCGGTTCGCTGCTACTTCCTCACTATCAGGGAACTGGATTCCCGCGCGCAGTGTCTCCGCGAGTTCCTGCGATTCGGCCCGATGTGCCTGCACAGTCTGATGATCGAATTCCACCACGATATGATGGCCTGGCGAATGGCTATCCCGCATGGCGAAACACACGGTATTCACATACTGCTGCACGTCATCGACTCCGTGACCTCGCAAGAGATGCATGACAGCCTGATGGACGGCAATCGCCTCGTCTTGTAAACCGATTTGCTTGTCCTGTACCGCATCGGACATTTCGCGTCGATAGTCCCACACCAACAGAATTGCGAGCAAACTGCCCAGCGTCAGATTGACGATCAATAAAACTTGCATGCGTACGGATCGTGAGCTCATCGGATTGGCCTCCTTGCCATTCGAATAGCTAGTGAATTCACAACTCGGAATTCGGTCAGGAAATGCCATGTCGTATCTCACTCACTTCAAGCTGTCATCACTTCGAGCCACGAATCAGCAGCAACGACCAATGGTCCAGGCTTTCCGAGGATCGGTCGAGGTCCGCGGAGGCGGCTTTGTCCCATTCGAAATCGTCCCCGAACTCGGCCAACACGTCCTGGATGGAATTTCCAGTGCCGGAATGACCCTTCGGATCTGGCCGACGCATCAGCAGAAGATACTGCGACCCGACCTGAGTGATACGACGCAGGGTGGCCATGTATTCGGCCCGGTGTTGATCCGTTTGACGCAAATGCTCGTAGCAACCGCAGTCCAACACAAAGTCGACCGGCTTGATGGGATGAGCGAAATGGCAAATGTCGGCTTCCAGGAATTCCACCGGGATGTTAGCCTCTGCCGCCAAGACACGAGCATGGGCCAATGCCACACTGGAATAGTCGACTGCGGTAACCGAGAAGCCGTTGTAGGCCAAATACATGGCGTCGGTACCACGACCACAACCGAGCTCAAAAGCACGTCCCGGCCGGATCTGCCCCGATTCGATGGCCTGCCGCAGTTCAGGCGCCGGCTGGCCCGTGTCCCAGGGTGTCTGGTGACTCAAATAATCCAGATTCCAATCGAAGACGGCGGATTCGGGCATAAGACTTTTATTCCTTTCTCTGGGATTGAAACAACGTAACGCGTAAGCACTCTGGCCTTTGTGCATTGACGCTATCGGCGCGCAACCTTATCGTGAGTTGCCACGAACGATTTCGTAGCAACTTACGATGCCTGATTAGCTAGGGGCTTACGACCGGAACTCTAACGATCAGTGTTTGTGTCCGGCGTGGTCGTGACTGTGACTAATTTGCCCGTTGTAGGACTTACCGTTGATTTTGAGGACGAGCCGCGCTGTCGCTCCTTCCTCGTCCAGATGCTCAATGAGTTCCGCATTATCGGAGATGAACCGCGACGATTTTCCTTCGGGATCGCCTTGGTCCGGTTGAGCGGCGAGTTGGAATTGCTCCGGTTGGCCGTCATGCTGGACGTTGATGGTGACCTCTTTGGCTTCGATCGGCACGGCCGTCTTGGCGGAACCGTCGAGCACATAGATCGTGACTTGTTCCGCGTCTTCGTCGTGGACAAGCTCGGCGTGATACTCTTCCTTGCCCAGTTCAATCAATCCGCCGTGGTGTGGGCCTTCGGACGGGTGGCCGTCTTCCATTTCCACGGTGTCGGGTGGTAGATCACTCATTTCGATCGATTCGCTTTGATCTTCCTTGGGCTGGCTACAGCCTGTGATCAGCATCGTTGAAGCGGCGAAGAGTAGGGTGAACGTCTTGATGAAATTCATGAAGGTTTTGCTTTTTTTCAGAGTTTTGAGACTTGAGATGAGTGTGAAATCAGACCGCGCCTGCGGATAACACCGCGGGCGCGGTCATTGTCAGTCGGGCCTAATGGCTGTGTTTGGTTTCGAAACCACTGGCCTTGAGCCATTTTTCCCACTTATGGGCGGCGGTATGGCTGTCCAGAGAAAGTTCCCGCCATTTTGGGCAGCGGTAGGACACGTCAACGTGTCCGTTGTGATCCTCCTGCTTAACCTCACAGCCAAGCTTCTTGATGGTGGTGTAGTGCGTCTTGGCCTTCTTCATGTCCTCGAACTCGATCGTCTTCCACTTCTCCAACCGGTAGGCCACTGCTTCCTTCTCAGCCGCTAAGGCCGGTTGGGCCGCGAATGTTCCCAGAATGGCCAAGGCTAGGCCAAACACCATCAGCATCCGTCGCTTCAGTCCGTGCATTGCACATTCCTCCTTTTGAGGGACTACAAAATTGGTGACGCGGTTCCAACCGCGACACATATCCCGACCCGCGTCAGGAATAGTTCACGTTGGGCGTATTGACTTCCTCCGCCGCAGATGATTCGTGAACTGCGACGTTCTCGAGGTGGTCTTCCTCGACGAGCGGGACTTCTCCACGCGTATTGCGGATCAACCGTTCGCCCGCTCCGCGTCCGACCATCCAAAACAATGCCGGCCGGACGAAGAATTCTAGAATTGTGCTGCTGACCAATCCGCCGATTACGACCGTCGCCACCGGATACAACACTTCTTTGCCGGCTTCGCCAGCGGCCATCGCCAGCGGCAACAGGCCGATGCCGGAAGTCAAAGCGGTCATCAACACTGGAGCTAACCGCTCTTGCCCGGCGCGGGTGATCATCTGCCGTGTCCAGCCTTCGCCTTCATATCGCACTAAGTGCAAGTAGTGGTTGAGCAGCAGGATGCCGTTGCGGCTGGCGATCCCGCCGAGCGAAATAAAGCCGACCATTGCGGCGACGGTCAGCGTCTGCTGCGTGATGACCAACGCGGCGACCGATCCGATGAAGGCCATCGGAAGTGCCGCCATGACTTGCAGGGAAAAATTGATGGAGCCGAACATCGTATACAGAACGAGGAACACGCCCAGTAGAGATACGCCGAACAAAATCGCAATCATTCGGGATGCCGACTGCTGGCTTTCGAATTGCCCGCTGTACTCCAAAAAATATCCCGGTGGCAGCTCGATGTTTTGGAAACGCCGTTTGATGTCCTGCACGACTTCGACTAGGCCGCGGTCGGAAACGTTGGCTTGAATGACGATACGGCGACGGACTTGCTCGCGATTAATCGTGTTTGGCCCGCCAGATTCGTAGACTTTGGCGACCGCCGAAAGCGGAGCGGTCCCGCCGCCAGGCAATTCGATGGAGAGCCGGCGCAAAGCATGCAGATTTTCACGGAAGGGCTCATCAAACCGAATGAGCAGATCGAATGTTCGTTGTCCCAAGAGCACTTCCGAGACGACTTCGCCGTTCATAGCCGTTTCGACATATTCGCTGACATCATCTGGTGTGAGTCCGTAAGTCAGCAACTTATCGCGGTCGACTTCCACTCGAAGTTGAGGAATCACGACTTGCGGTTCGACCAACAAGTCCGTGACTCCTTCGACGCCAGACATCACCGCTTTCATCTCTTCCGCTTTTGAGCGAAGGACATCCAAATCGTCGCCGTAGAGTTTGATTCCGATTTGAGCCTTCACACCGGAAATCATGTGCGAAATTAGGTGAGCGATCGGCTGTTCCGCACTGGTGACAATGCCGGGAACTTCGTCCATGGCAGCCCGTATTTCCTCCAAGACATCTTCACGGGATTGTTCACTTTCTGGATCGAGCTCGATGATAAACTCGCTGACATTCACCCCCTCGGCATGCTCGTCCAGTTCAGCCCGGCCGGTGCGGCGGGCGAAACTCTGAACGGCATTGATGTTCATTAATTGTAGTTCGACTTCTCCGGCGATCTCGTTGGAGGTTTGTAATGATGTTCCCGGCGGCAGAATCACATTGAGCTGCACAGTGCCTTCGTTAAATGGGGGAAGGAAATCGTTCTCTAACCGCGTGAGGACCAATCCTGCGACGATGACTCCCATGGCGGCAACCGCCAAAATTGGAATGGCCAACCGCGTACTCAGGCTAATCACCCAACCGGCCATCGCCTTGAGCACGCGGAGCACAAGACCGTCTTGTTCGCCGTGACTGGCGCGGTCGGTGAACATCATCAACAGCCAAATCGGCAGAGTAAAAATAAGGGTCCACTGCAGAGGTCCATGGGTGAAAATCTCTGGCACTGTCACCATGTCGGAAAGTCGCGGGATGACCCAATAGAAAATGGACGCCGAGATGGATAGGGCCATCAGCGGCGCTACAAACAACCACAAGGCCCGGCGTGCCAAAAGCAAGTACGAAAGAACTGGTGTGACCGTCAGCGACACCGCTAGCGAGGCCAGCAGGGACACCATATAGGCCATGCCCAGCGGCACGAACAACCGACCTTCCATACCTTGCAACGCAAACAGCGGCACGAACACCAACACGACGATCATCGTGCCGAAGACAATCGAATTGCGGATTTCCACGCTGGCTTGAAAGACGACCAGCAGCGGATTTTTTTGCTCGCCCGCGGGTTTGTGCCGATTTTCACCGAGTCGCCTGAAGATGTTTTCGACGTCTACGATCGCATCATCGACCAACTCTCCAATTGCCACGGCCAGCCCACCCAACGTCATCGTGTTAATGGAAAGTCCGAAGAACGCGAAGATCAAGGCTGTGATCACGAGGGACAGCGGAATCGCCGTCAGCGTGATGAATGTCGTGCGAAAGTTCATCAGAAAGATAAACAACAGCACGACGACCAACACGCCGCCATCTGCCAAGGCTTCCACCACATTGTGAATCGCCCGATCGATAAAGGCCCGTTGCGAATAGGTGGTTTCGATTCGCACGTCTTTCGGCAACGATGTCTTGAGATCGGCGATGGCGGCATTAATCGCATCGGTGACTTCGCGAGTATCGGCATTCGGCTGCTTGTTAACGGTTAACACAACCGCCGGCCCGCCGGTAAACTCGTCATTGTCTTCACGGACAAAGGCGGTACTATCTCCTCGCTTGACTTGGGCGCCCTCGACGATGGTTGCGACTTGTTTCAGCGCGACGGGTCGATCATCACGGATCGTGATGACGAGCTTCTCCAAATCTTCGATCGTCTGAACGCGTCCCAAGGCACGAACGAGAAACTCGCTCGGTCCTTGTTCGTCGAGGTAGCCGCCGGTGGTGTTTCGGTTGCTCTCGACAAGCGCCTGTTTCACATGATGCAATGTCACGCCGTAACGCAGCAATTTATCGGGATCGACGAGCACCTGAAATTGCTTTCGGCCGCCGCCCATCGTGAAAACTTGGGAGACGCCGGGAATCGTCAATAATCGTTGCCGAACGACCCAGTCTGCCAATGTCCGCAGTTCGATCGGTGCGGTCTCGCCCGTGTCGCTCCACATGGCGAGCATTTCGATTTGCCCCATGATCGATGAAATCGGGGCCAGCGTCGGTTTGATGCCCTCCGGCATACGTTCCTCTGCCAACGCAATACGTTCGGCGACAATCTGGCGATCGGTGTAGATGTCGGTGCCCCAATCAAACTCGACATAGATGACCGAGATGCCCACACCCGAGGAACTTCGAACAGCTTGCACACCGTTGGCACCGTTGAGGGCCGTCTCCAAGGGAAAGGTAATCAGCGTTTCGACTTCTTCCGGAGCCATGCCGGGGGCTTCGGTCATCACCACCACTCGCGGCCGGTTCAGATTCGGAAAAACGTCGATTGTCATGTTCATCGTCTGCCAACCGCCATAGCCCAGCAGGAACAAGGCCAAGGCAATGACCAGCAATCGTTGACGTAAGGCGAATCGAATAATGGCGTTGAGCATGTGTAAAGCAGATGACTAAGAGCTAGGAGCACAGAGCCGGACCAACAATGGCACGCGGCAAGAATTGAAAACCGAAAAAACAGAGAGCCCTTGCGACTCGGCGATTGACGTCAATGGTTATGTCCGGCATGCGGATCGACCGCGCCGCCGGATTTGTTCTTGATAGCCATTTGCAACTGATGCGCTCCGTTCTGTGCCACCGATTCGCCGGGAAACAGAGAACCATCGTTGTCAATCACCGCGTCATACTGGTCTCGGTACTTGATGTGGACTGGTCGACGGTCAAAGTGGTCACCGTTTTCCACGAAGACGAATGTCTCCGGTCCTTCTTGTGCTACGGCATCGACAGGCAACACCATCACGTTTTCCCACTGCTCGACGGGGACGCGGAGTTGCATACGTTGTCCCGGCTTGAATCGCCAAGTGACGAATTGATGATTATCCCGCTGACTCTCCCGCACGATCTCGTTAGGAAGGTTTACATAGAAATGCAGTGCCCGGGAGTCGCGTTCAATTTCATTGGAGACGTAGACAATTTCTAGTTCTTCCAGCCCAGATGGACTACCCAGGCCGGCTTGCTCGGGGAAGGCAGTGATCCGCCGCTCATCATTGGCGGCTTGAATGATTTCCGCGGCATCCTGCTCGAAGGCGCGGCCTTCCACGTAGAGCGTGCTATAGTCCGTCAATATGCACAACGTCTGTCCGGTTTGGACGGCTTCACCCGTCTGGACGCCAAGTTCACGAACCACGAACCGCTGGGACCGCACTTCATGGCCATCGGTCGACGTTGAGGTCGCACTTGCCGTATTGATTCCGAGACGACGAGGGAACTCACGACCGTCGAGGTCGTCGGTCGGCGTCGAGGTTGCGCCAGCCGTACTGATGGTGCTGATACGTCGCGGAGTTTCTCCTTTGTCGTGGACCGACGAATCCTCGTGCAAGTACGGCACCAGCACCTGCATTTCACGGACCAAATTTCGATTACGGACGATATCATCGACCTGCTCATCCGCGAGTCCATGGAGGTGCAGGGCATGCCGTTGGGCTTTCAAGACGGCTTCCAGCTTGTCCACTTCATATTGTCGTTCCAAGATGACTTTTTGAGCCACAACACCGGAACTGATGTTTTCCAGCCGCTTCAGCTCGCGTTTTTCGACATCGAGTTGGCCTAGCGAAGTCAAGAACTCGGTCTGGGCTTGAACCAGATCCTCGTGGGTCAGCCGCAAATTGAATAATAGATCGCCTGAGTTGACCACCTCACCTTCAACGACATGCACACCAGTGACCACACCGGTCAGCGGAGCGGCGACCTTCTGATGCGTCTTGCCCGGTCGTCCGGTAACCAGGGCCGGCACTGTGATGGAGCGGGCATAATTTGTCAGTCGCACTTCACCCACTCTCAAGCCAATGTTTTTGCGAGCTTGAGCAGACAACTCTAGTGACTGGGATTCGTCATGTCCGGCATGATCATGCCCCTCGTGCGCATCAGCAGCGTGATCGTGACCGGCATGATCATCTTCAGAACCTTCCGCAGCTGCGACCTCGGAGCGGCCAGCCAAGGTGTCAGCCAGGACGTTCAGAACGGGCAGCCACAGAGGAAGCGTGGCCAAGCCGACCACGATGACCAACACGCCAATCGCCGGCCAAAGCCACTTGGACGATAATTTCGAAAACCGGGTGAGATAAGGTTTCATCCCGAACTCCTTGAAAGAATTGGAACACCGAGAGAATCGCGCAGCAACGAACACGAGGTCGCGCTGAACAAACACGGAGCGAGGGGGAGACGAGCAGTCGTACAAAGCGTGCCAGAAGTTGGCACTAGCAATGCAAGCCAACGGCTTCTTCAGCCGTCACTCTCCCACCGAAAAGAATTGGGGCCGCTCGTTCTAGAGCAACGCAATTTGCGTCACATCACGGACGCAAAGACTTCCCAAATGGAGGGATTGCGAGAGATCCCGCGAGGAAAATCGGGCCAGATTGCCAGAACCGGCCTCAACGCTACGCGTCACAATCAGATTCAGATCCCAACCACCAAAGCCATCGACTGGCGTCGGAATTTTCACCTGGCTGGGGGCAACATACTGACAGGACTCTTCACCACAGCCGCTAGGACCGTGATCATGCCGATCCCCGCACGGAGAGGGATTCGCAGGCTGGCAGCAAACCTGTTCACTATTCTGATCAGCCTGCCCGGCGTTTTCATTGGAACCGTGCGAACACGGACAGGCATGCTGACTCGACGAGGTTTTTTGAGCCGTGTTTCGTTCGCTGTGCGCATCTCGACATGGACTGCCATGATCGTGGTGCCAACAGCACCCCACCACAGCATGCCCTCCTGTTGCCAGGAGTGTCGCTAATGTCATCACCAACCGAAACATCGAAAGGAGTTCCTTCCCGTTGACTTCAAGACGCCGTTTCCGAAGTATCTTCATCTGATTGGAGTTCGTCAAGACCAACTCATCCGGCGACCCCTTGAACATGGCGAAACCACTCGTCAACCCGACAGTCGCCGTTCTGTGTCCGGTCGGAAAGATGGGAAAGCCGGAGGGCCGCTCATTGCAACTCCTATTCCGTCTTGGGAGTGGCGGTTAGCGGTCGCGTACCGCCCCCGCCGCCACCGGCTCCGCCCGCTCCACCGCGGCCGCTGCCAAATTGGCCGAGCACCTGAGCGGGCAAGTTCAAGCCGCCGCTGATGAGCAGTCCTTCGATGTCCACGGCAGCGGACTTCAAGTCTTGTAGAGTGGCGATGTAGTTGATCTGATTCTCGACATAAGTACGGCGAACCGTGAGCACCCGCAGAAAACCCACTTCACCCGCACGGTAGCCCTGCGTCGTCAAATCCAAAGCCTCCTGCGCCGTCGGCAGAATCTCGTCACGGTACAATTCGGCTTGCGTTTGCGCTACTTCGTATTGCTGAATTGCCTGAGCCAATTGCTGCCGAAGTGTCAGTTCCAGCCGTTGAATGTTCTCGGCGGCTTGATGCAATGCCGCGTGAGCCGCCGCAATATTCCCCTGGTTTTTGTTGTGGACCGGCAACGCGATTCCCAATTGCAAGCCGTAAACCGGGGTGTCGGTCGCAAAATCGTTCAGTGCATTGGCTTGCACGAGCACATCGGGAATTGGCTGGACTTCTTCCCGGCGTAGTTGAGCACGGGCCTGCTCCACTTGAGCTTGGGCGAACTGCAGAGCCGGGCTGTTGGCAGCGAGTTTCTGCCATTCAAGTTCGTAGTCGAGTTCCGGCATCGCGTTGTCCAGTGTTCCCGCTAGAGGAGCGGAGAGGAGTTCCGGCAACCCCAGCAGTGCGGCGAGTTCTCGGCGTGCGCCCGATTCGCGTCGCCGGGCGGTTCGCAAGATGATTTGGACCGCGTTGCGTTCCAAATTGGCCTGCAAGACGTCGGTTTCAGGAACTTGACCGGCTTTGCGAAGTTCCACCGCGGTTTCCACGCCCTGCTGAACGATTTTCTCCAAGTCTTCGGCGACCTCCACCGTTCGCTGAGCGGCTAGCACGGCATAAAATTGAACGCGGACACTATTGACTACGGCCCACCGCTGGGCATCGGCTTGCCAGCGGGCTTGCTCGATATCCCAACTCGCCGCTGCCCGGTTTAATTCCAGTTTGTCAGCTGTCACGATGGTTTGGCTGGCGAACACCCCTTGCTTGCCTGCCGTGCCGTCATCGTTGATCTCTTCCGCCTGATAACCGACCACGGGATTTGGATACAGCCCGACCTGCAGCCAGTTGCCTTCGGACTGACGAACAAGCAGCCCCGCTTGCCGTAGCGTCGGATTGTTCGCTAACGCAATCTCTTCGAGTTTGGCCAGGGAAATCCCACCGTTCTCAATCAATTCCTCCGGTGCCGGTGCATTCTCGGTTTTGCCGTCCGTTGTCGAATTCTTAGGATCTTTGGCTATCGCAGGCGGTTCTTGAGCTGGAACCGGCGCGTCGGATGCGGACTCGTCGGCGTCGACGGCTAGAAATTGCGGCCCGCCGACTGCGGAAACCGTGCGGATGCCGGAACGCTCAGCTGCGGATTGCTCGGAGCGGCTGACCGGTCGACAGGCTTTTAGCCAAGGTGCCGTGGCTTCCGGTCCGGCTGGATCCAAGTTGGCGCAGGACGAACAACTCAACAGCGAAGCGGCCAGTAGGAGCCGCGAACGGGATCGATTTGGCATGGAACACTCCATCAGGCTGGAACAAAGAGTACTGCGGCGACAATTGAACGAACAGTAGATTGGGGTCGTTCGGATAAGTTCGTCTTTAGAGCAGCAGTCGTCCCAGCATCTGCAGGTTCCAAGTACATCGCGCGGGACATTGAGTCCGGCAAGCGATTGCCTCCACCTGACGATTCGCCGTACGGAAACAAGTCTCCGGAAAAAACGCCGGCTCGCCCATTCCAGAAATTCGTACGGGCAGCGGTTCCGGGCAAATCGCGTCTGCTGTGCTACAGCAGAAAGGACAGTGATGGTTTGGGTGTTTCTGTTCATGTGGTTCGTCAGGAGCGTTCCCCTGGCAGCCGCACTTCAAGGACGAACAAGCAATCTGCGACGAGGCCTGCACGCCGTGATGGGTAGAGCACTTCCCGTGAACCGAATGGGGGCAGCCAGGAATCAGCGTTTGCCAAATCACGGCCAACGCGACATAGCTGGATACGAGAATACGGAAAAGGCTCACGGTCAGTCCCACGCGACGAAAATACGAACAGGATTTGTGATCGTATCGGTCAATTCATAAATTCGTCTTGACACGATTCGCGGGATTCTGTGGGTTCTATCGCCTTTGGAGGTTGCGCAACGAAAAAGCCGCCAGATAATCTGACGGCTGCAAGCGATTTGCGAGTTGAAGTCGAGTTTAGTGGTGGCCGTGGTGACTCCGATAGCCACTGTTATATCCCCGCTGGGAATGACCGTAACCACCGTACCGCGAGTAGCTACGGTAACCATGGCCATAGTTCGGGGAGCGACGGGAATAGCCATGTCCGTAACCACTGCGATATTGCGAGCCGCCATAGTAGCCGCGTCGCGAGTAATTCCCGTAGCCGTAGTTCTGATGCCCATGCCCCCGGTGGCCGTAGTTGCTCGACCGGAATCCGAATCCCCAACTAGCGGACGCGGTGGGCAGAGCGGCGAAGCTCAGCCCGCCGAGCGTCAACGCTGCGCAGGCCATGATAAAAATTTTGCGTCGCATTTTGGTCTCTCCCTGAAATCCTTGGAGTATGAGGCTCACAAGCCGTCGAGCTTGCCATGACTTTTCCAAGCCACCGGCCCCGTCACACCCTGTGAATGGGAATTTCTGAACCCACCCCGACATTTTTTTGTATTTCTTGCAATGGCGATGTGAATATTCCGCCGCCCCCATTTGCAGGCACGAATAAAGCTGCCAGAAATTCTGACGGCTGCACGAGAATTGATGACTTCGCACTTACTTGAGTCTAGTGGCGGTCGTAATGTCCGCTGCGATGCACGTCGTAGTGGCCTGGCGTATAATCCAGATGGCCACGATGCGGGGTCACTGTGGGGCGTTGGTAGTCAAGATGCGTGGTGTCATGGTAGTCGTAATGGCTGCCACCGTAGCCGCGGTTCGAGAACCCGGGTTGGACGTAACCCCGGCGGGAATGGTTGCCATAGTTTTGAGACCCGTAGCCACGGTTGCCGTAGTTCTGATAGCCATAGTTCGAGTTGCCGAAGCGGCTGGACCGGTAGCCAGCATCCCGGCCCCAGTTCGCCGAGGCCGTAACGGCGCTGAAGAATCCGAAACCGGTCGCCAGTAATGCCGCTCCGAGCCACATCATACTTTTGCGAGCCATCATGTCTCTCCTTGGATTGGTTGAATCTTCGTTCTGAAAGAGCGTTTGCTCCGTTCGATGCGGCTCACACGAACCTCATCCTTCGCACCCTAAGAATGGCAAGAACGCCAACTCATCCGACACCGTTCTTGTAGATGTTGCAACATTTCGCATGGTCGCTGTCCGCTGCTTCGAGGGAATGGCAATCTCAACGTAGAGGACAAGACGGACCCACATACTTCAGAAAGGACGAGAATGCAAAACTTTCGAACAATGCTTGGCATGGCTGTTTTAGGGACCGGTGTGTGGCTCGGCGGCGACGCGACCAATACCGCTTGGGCACAAGGCCAAATCATCCGGGAGGGCGATCTGGCGGAAGCGGATCATGCACGTCCTGGAAGTTGGGAGCATGTCGATGAACTGGCAGACGGTCTGGAGAAGTACGCCAAAGACCTGCACGATGAGGTTCATCTGCATTTGGAAGGGCATGTATATTTCAGGCACATGGACGGGCATGCCGAGGAGATCGAAGAGTTGGCCAAACACATTCACGATCTGGCCCACGAAGGCAAAAGCATCAAGCATCTGCGTGAAGACGTCATCGAACTCGACGAGCAAGTGCATCACGCTGACGGCGTGATCACCAAAATCGCCCGTCGCGGTGTGCGGGCCGAGCATTTCGACGGAGCCGTTCGGCAGACCCGCCGCATTGTCAAAGCGATGAACGGGATTCTACACCACCTCGAAGACGACTTGGCGGAACTCGATCCCGACTACCGCCGCGGCCATCGGCATGAGACCCTGCGGCCAGGACTCGACCACGCCCCGCTGCATCGTCGCCCATCCGAGGACTACCACCACCGCTATCCCCGCCGTGGCTACGACCGCTATGACGACCGTCACGACGACCATTATCACCGTGACTACTACCATCGGCGTTAGGCCATGTGCAGCCAAGGATGAGATTTGCAGAAACAGACCCAGGTTTTGAACATCTCGACCGACGGGGATCATCAGCCCCGCCGGCTTTTCCGTTGGCAGGTCCAGGGAAAATATAGAACCCGATGTCGGGCTTGGCCATTGGTTGTCCATTCTAGGGTTGAGCGAATGGACCTCATGTCGTTGGCATGGGGGTTGCAGAGAAGCATGCGGGTTTCACAGAAATCGTTCCGGTAATGTAATATTCATTGCTTTCAAGAGACTCGCCGCAACAATCAAGTTCACCACAGTCTTGTCTTTTCAGAATCAGGAGCAGCCAATGAAGCGCCTTCGATATGCAATACTCGCGACAACGGTCGTGGTCGGCAGCGGCGCGATCAGCCAAGCCCATGAGGGACACGATCATGCAGGACACGACCACGGTTCCGAGCCGCGCAGTCATGCGCCTCAGGATACCGGTTCACCTCCCGCTCCGCCCAGCGATACGTTTGTTCCGGAATCGCGTTCATTAGAAAGTGGTCCGCCCTCCCGTGAACCGATGCCAAACTTTTCATGGCCCGCTGAGCAACGACCTTCACGGGGGGACTCCGGCTTCGAGCCAAGACCTAGCTACGATGTCCCCGCCGACAACTTCCCGGAGAGTCGCCCCTTACGACCGGAGGATCGTACGCCGTACAAATCCCCGGTTCCCCGCCGCGCTCCGGCTGATGAGTTTCAGGGATTTGAACCGGCGCCCCGCGATTTCGAACGGAGATCTCCCTGTCCGCTGGGACAAGATTTCCACGGGCGATGCCCTTCAGCCCGCGATGGTTGGGTTTGCCCACGGCAGGAAGTATTCTCTCCCTCTCAGCCATACACACTCGAACGCAACTCGAATTATGAATGTTCTTGGGAGCGCGATCGACGCCTCGGCTTGAGCTTCGATGAGTTCCCGCCACCACCCTTGGCCTCATTCCCCGAGGCCAATCCGGTCGGTTGTCCAACAGGTGCCTGCGGCCATTCTCACCATGAATCCGAGAACTGGATTGACAATCGCTTCGACCGTCGCCCGAACGTACCGAGCGACCCATCGGCACCCTTCTTCGGTAACGAACCGAGTGGCTCGCCTCCGCCAACCTTTCAACCGCAATCGTCGGAGCAATCCCGGTTTTTCGAACGCTGATGACGTGTGACATCTCGCTCCAAATTCCTGCAGTCAGCTGAGACGTTAGTCGATGTAACCAAACATTCGAGTCCATCCGACGTTGTCGAGTGTCGAGACTGAATTGAGATTGCTGTTGCAGCATCTGGAAAACTAACGTAGTCTAGCTCTATGTTTCGAGCATTGTGCATCCACGCCACTATTGTCGCCCTTTTGGGTTGCCCGTTTCGCTGTATGGCGGGGGGATCAGTCGCAGGGACGGTGGCGGAATCTTCAGGATCGGTCGGAGAAATTCGCTCGGCGGGATGCCCGTGTTGCGCCCATCGCGTTCAGCCTGTGACGTGTGATGGAGAGAGTCACTCGACAAACCGTGCGGATGCTGAACCCGTCTCTCCGCGTCCCTGTCCTGCCAATTGTAGTTGCCAATGCCTTTGCCAAGGGGCGGTTGTCGCTTCAAACGATGACGCTCTGAAGATCGGCGTTGGGTCAATTGGTTGGATATTTGTAATCGGCGATGAGACGGTTCCCGCTCTCCGCCGCACTGCGAGCATGGCATCGACGCGGTATGGGTTCCGCTCGATGCCCCCTCTTTCTGGACGACTGATCTGCTTCGCCGTCCAGTCGCTGCTGCTCTAAGCCGAACCGGCCGATGAATCGTCGGCTGCGTGGTATTCGGCTAACTGGCGTCGCTTCGTGTTCCCGTTTGCGCTCGTGAAGTCGCGTTCAAGAACGCGGCTCCGGCAAAAAATGCCGCGCTCGGGAGCCTTGGTGCCTGAAGTTTGTGCTTAAGATCATAGCCCCCTCGGGTGGGAAACTGTGTTCCTTAAGTTGGCCTGGCTGCGCTCACGCTCCGTGCATGTTTCCGGCAATGCGTGATGGATGCGTGTTGCCCTCTGCTTCACTCCCTTTCGAAAGGAGTCCGATGATGTTGCGTCGAATGACTGTTGTGTCCACCGTGGCTTTGGTGTTGGGCTTGGCCTCTCTGCCAGGCATGACGAAAACGACGACCGCGCAAGCGGCCGATTCCGCTGTGACGACGATCACGGTCGGCGAGATGTGCGGTGGATGTGTCAAACGCATCACTGCCAAACTGGAGCCAATGGAGGACGTGGCGAAGATTCGTTGTGACGTAAAAACGAATCGCGTCGCCGTGCTGCCCAAGCAGGGTCGCGTGCTTTCACCGCGAGCCCTTTGGGAAGCCTTGGACGAAATCGGAAAGACGCCAAAGAAACTGTCTGGACCAAGCGGAACCTTTACGTCAAAGCCGAAGAATTAAACACGTTTTGAAAGGTGGCGGGAATCACTTGAGGGTTTCCGCCACCGGATTTTCATCGAGTCTGGAGCGCTTCCATGTTTCAAAGACGACGACTGCCCTGGGAGTACGGGGTCCGCAATTTGTTGCGGCGACCGACGCGAACCCTGTTGACATTAGGAGCGCTCGCCACTGTGATTTTGCTGGTGTTTGTGGTGGTCGGTTTCATTCGTGGGTTGGAGAAATCCTTGGCTACCAGCGGTGACCCGGATGTCGTCTTGGTGTACTCGATGAATGCTGAGGAGAACATCGAGAATTCGTCGATACCCGCCCGCACACCGGCACTGCTAACCGCCAGCCTGCAAGGCGTGCAGCGGCAATCCGGCGTTACGACTGTCTCACCGGAATTGTACCTGGGCACCCGGGTCACGATTGGAGATGAGGATCAAACGCGGCTGGGACTCATTCGTGGAGTGACAACGACGGCACCGCTGGTCCGCCGGAATGTACGTCTTGTGGAAGGACATTGGCCCGGTCCTGGAGAGATCATCGTCGGTCGGTTGGCTCCGGCCAAACTTGGATGCGCAGTCGAAGAATTGGCCATCGGGCAGCAAATTGAATTCGAAAAACGTTCCTGGACCGTCAGCGGGCAGTTTGTCGCGGGCGGTTCCGCATTGGAGTCGGAAGTGTGGTGCCGCTTGCCAGACTTCCAGCAAGCTCTCAAACGACAGGATATCAGCTTGGCGGCAATGCTATTGCAGCCCACAGCGAATCCCGCGGAAGTTGAGTTGTTTTGTAAGGAACGGACCGACTTGGAACTCCAAGGCATCGGCGAAACCGATTACTACGCCTCGTTGCAGAAACACTATCAGCCGGTGCGAATGCTAGCTTGGCTGGTTGTAGGTTTGGTGGCGGGAGCGGGCATCTTTGCGGGTCTGAACATGATGTATGGAGCTGTCGCCGGGCGGATTCGTGAACTCGCCACACTGCAAGCGATCGGCTACCGCCGATGGGCGGTGTTGCTGAGTCTCGTCCAGGAAGGTGCGCTACTCTCGGCCGCTGCGTCGCTCCTGGCCGGATTGATTGCAGTCGGTTGGCTCAATGGGTTGGCCGTCCGCTTCACGATGGGAGCCTTCGCGTTGCGGGTCGACAGTGTCGCATTGCTGATCGGTTGTGGAACGGGACTCGTGCTCGGCATTGTCGGGGCGATTCCTCCGGCTCTCAAGGCGCTTCGAGCGCCGGTGGCAGAAAGTTTAAAGGCGGCATGAGTGTCTCATATCGCCAGAATTCACTGATTCATTTTTTATCGAGAACAGGACAGATCAAAGATGACACAAATCGCACATACATTCTCAGCATTGTTGCTTGGCGGATGTCTTTTCATGGGGTGTAGCGACTCCACGGAATCGAACGCCGACGCGAAAGATGACTCTGCGAACAGCTCTCCCAATGCGACTTATCTGCTGACGGAAAAACCCGCCGATGCTTGGGGCGTCGGTGCCGCTCGAGAGAAGGTCAAAGATCAAGGCGAGGTCACGCTGATTGGGCGCATCGGGGGCTCGGCGGATCCATTCGTGGGCAGTTTGGCTGCGTTCACAATTGTCGATCCGAAGGTCGAGCATTGTTCTGCCGACGAGGGCTGCCCCACGCCGTGGGATTACTGCTGCACGCAAGACCAAGTCAAAGACAATATCGCTACCATCAAGTTTGTCGGAGAGGACGGACAACCAGTGGGCCAAAGCGCCAAGCAACTTTTGGGGGTCAAGGAATTAGATACCGTCGTCGTGCAAGGGCAGGCCAAACGAGATGATAACGGCAATCTGACCGTCCTGGCTCGGAAGGTTTACGTGGAGTGAGATGCTGCCCCCAAAGTCCGAATCGGTGGTCCGTCCTGCGGACCCGCCGTTTCGGGCTAGCGGCTTGGTTCCCATCATTCCACTTTCAAACGAATTCACCATGTCCACACAACTTGACTTACGGCAGTTAGCCGTGGACCGAAGCTCGCCAGAGACCTCGACACGTCGGCGTCGCCCCCCGATCGTTTCACGGTATGTCTTACCTGGAAGCGTCTTGTTTGGCTTTGTCGCGTTGATTGCTTGGGCGGCCCGCGATCAATTCCTGCCTTCTCGGACCGTGACGGTCGTGCCGGTGGTGGTCAGTCGGGCGGAAGTCCAGCAATCGGGCACTCCCTTGTTTCAAGCGGCAGGTTGGATCGAACCTCGGCCCACGACGGTTCGCGTGCCAGCATTGGCGGCAGGAACTGTGACGGAACTGTCGGTAGTGGAAGGGCAATCAGTCGAGGCCGGTGAAACAATTGCCCGGCTGGTGGATCTCGATGCTCGTTTGGAATTGGAACAGGCTCAAGCGGAACTAGCATTGCGTCAAACAACCTTAGCCAGTGCCGAGGCGGAATTGATGTCTGCCCGCTCCCGCCTGGAAATGCCGGTGCATTTGGAAGCGGCGTTGGCGGCAGCAGAATCAGAACTGGCGCAAGTGGAAACGGAGTTGGCGAAACTCCCTTACTTGATTCGTGCCGCCCAGGCACGCGAAGAATACGCCCAGCAGGATATGGAGGGCAAACAATCGGCTGGCGCCGCCGTCGCCAATCGACTTGTTCAGCAGGCCGATAGCGCCTATCACGCCGCCCACGCGGATCACTTGGAATTGAAGAACCGTCAGCCACGACTCAAACGCCAGGTAGAAACGCTCCGTCGCCGCAAGGTGGCTTTAGCGAAACAACTCGAATTGCTTGTGGATGAGACACGCGAGTTGGCCGATGCCCAAGCCAAGGTGCAAGCTGCAAAAGTTCAGATTCGCCAAGCCGAACTTGCCGTTCAAGCGGCGGAAATACAATTGGACCGCATGGTTGTTCGGGCGCCCGTGGCCGGGCGGGTACTCGAACTAATCTCCGGGCCGGGAGCCTTGGTCATGGGACAGTCTCCCCAATCCAATCAGGATGCGAGCACCGTCGTCACATTATACGACCCCGGCATGCTCCAAGTGCGAGCCGATGTCCGGTTGGAAGATGTATCCCATGTCCAACCCGGCCAACCTGTCGAAATCGAGACCGCCTCAGTCACGGAACCGATTCGCGGTACCGTGCTCTACCCGACCTCACGGGCCAACATCCAAAAAAACACGCTCGAAGTGAAAGTCGCTATTGAATCCCCACCACTGGGTATTCGGCCAGAGATGCTGGTGACGGCGACCTTCCTTGCTCCACAGCGTCCCGAGTCCGACAGTGAGGAGTCCGACAGTCAGCAACGATTGCTCATTCCGCGGCAATTGGTGCAGTCTGAAGGCGAAGTATCCCTCGTATGGATCGCTGGAGCGGAAGGTCTCGCTCGACGGAAGTCCGTTCGGCTCGGCAAGGCCGGTTCGGAAGAACTGGTCGAAGTGATTGACGGCGTGACGCCCACCGACAAACTGATTTCCAGCGGTCGAGACGGCCTGGAAGACGGCGATCGCATCAGTATCCGCACCGGGCAAAACTGAACGCCGAAAGACCAGTGGGCGGGAGAATTTGTTTTCCGGCTCCATGCCGTTTGCTCAGGGAATTCTGCCGACCCACAACGATTATCAAAAGGAAACGCGACCATGGCACTTGTGGAAATTCGGAATTTGACCAAATCTTTCCAGAAAGGGGACGAGGTCATCACACCTTTGGATGACGTGTCTCTCGATATCGAGGAAGGCGAGTTGGTTTCGCTAATGGGGCCGAGCGGTACTGGCAAAAGTACATTGCTCAATCTGATCGCGGGCATCGATCGTCCCAATTCAGGCACGGTAACGGTGGGCGGCACGGAAGTCACGGCGATGTCCCGCAGCCAACTCGCCGATTGGCGGGCGGCTCATCTGGGGTACATCTTTCAGACTCACAATTTGATTCCGGTGCTGACGGCGTATGAAAACGTGGAATTGCCGGTGCTTTTGTTGCCGCTTTCGAGTCGGGAACGACAACAGCGGGTGGAGTTGGCCTTGGAGGCGGTCGGCCTCAGTGACCGAGCCGACCACTACCCACGGCAACTGTCCGGGGGCCAGGAACAGCGGGTCGGCATTGCTCGGGCCATAGTGGCGGGACCGTCTGTGGTCGTCGGTGACGAACCGACCGGAAGCCTCGATGTGGAAACGAGCGAGCAGATCCAAATTCTCCTCAAGCGGCTCAATCGCGAGTTGAACATCACCTTGTTGATGGTGACGCACGATGAAGATGCCGCGGGGATCGCCTCGCGTCAGTTGCGACTCGACCGCGGGCGAATTCTGGATGTACGCGACGAGTCACTGCGAACCAATGGCGAAACATCCCGTTACGCCGCCACTCAATAAATCGGTACCGAGGAAACCAAAGATTTTCCATGCGGCATCTTTGGTTGGTGATTACATGCTTGTCTTGTGGATGGTGTCCTGGCCGTTTGCCCCTTGATGTCTGGTCCGACGATGTTTCGATTTGCACCTTATGTTTTCAAAAGTCTATGGCGACACCGGGCGCGAACCCTGCTGACGGTGAGCGGGGCGGCCGTCGCGTTGCTCGTGTTCTGTTTTGTGGGTTCGGTTCAGGAAGGGCTGGAGCGACTGACGGAAAACGACGACGCGCAGCGGACGTTAATCGTCTTTCAAGAGAACCGCTTCTGCCCAACCAGCAGCCGGCTCCCGGAAGATTATGCCCGCCGCATCCGCAAGTTGCCCGGTGTGAAAGATGTGATGCCGGTGCAGGTTTGGACCAACAACTGCCGCGCCAGTTTGGACGTGGTGGTGTTCAACGGCGCTCCCGCCCAGCAACTCCAATCCGCTCGGGATTTGAAGCTCGTGGCCGGCGGTTGGAGCGAATTCGAGTCCCGCCGCGATGCGGCACTGATTGGTCGCAATGTGGCGAAGCGGCGGAATCTGGCGGTCGGCTCGCAGTTTTCGATCGGCGAGGTCTCGGTCAAGGTGGCGGGAGTCTTCGCGTCCCCTGTGCCAGCGGAAGAGAATTTGATTTACACGAACTTGGAGTTTCTGCAATATACGCGGGGACTCGATTCGGCGGGCCTAGTCACTCAGCATGAAGTCCATTTGACCGATGACGCCGACCCGGATGCAGTGGCCCGCTCCATCGATGAAGCCCTCAGGGCCGGTCCCGTGGCGACCACAACCCGCCGCAAAGGCGCGTTCCAAGCCAGTACCTTGTCGGATTTAGTCGATCTGATCGGCTTCGCCCATTGGTTAGGCTATGCCTGTGTGGGCCTCGTTCTGTCTCTGGTAGCGACGACGACGGTGATGTCGGTGCAGGACCGCATCAAAGAACACGCCGTGCTCCAGACGCTGGGAGTACGACCGGCCCGGGTGTTTCGGCTGGTGATCGCAGAGAGTATGGTCATGTGCTTTCTGGGTGGGCTGCTTGGGACCGGAATCGCATTGAGTCTATTATCGGGGAGTGGTCTGGCGGTGGGAGCCGAAGGGGTGACGATTGCCTTCCGGCCTTCGTGGCAATTGGGCCTGACTGGCGTGGCCGTTTCGCTGCTCGTTGGATTGCTCGCCGGTTGCATCCCGGCCTGGCAAGCTGCCCGCATTCCCATCATAACCGCCCTCCAACAAGCTTAAGGATCCACCTGAAAATCTTTCCCGTGGATCCTCAAGTCATGGATTGGAAGAACGACGATCATCAATTGCGAAGATACTTCTCCGGGTTCGATTGAACTGCATTGATACAGCCTGCACAGCAAACCCAGAGGCTTCGGCCAGCAACACTCACGCGAATCGGCTTGCCCATTGAACCGAGCTTCTGCTTGGTCACCGGGCAGGTGTCTTGAGCCAAGGCCGTCGCTTGATCCGAAGGGGAAAGCAACGCGATGCCTTTCATGTCTTCCGGGATGGTTGATTTCGAAAGACGAGGCGAAGCGTTCCAACGTGGTTCCGATGGTCCTTGCGAATTGTAGGAACGTGTCTGGCTGGGGTTAAAAGGAGCATCGGTTGGTGGCAAAGGCGACGCGGAATTCCGAGCAGGCGTTCGTCCCCGTAATCCCAGCTCACTTTCTAACGTCACAAACAGTTTCGCAAAGTTGCGTAGTGTGTTCTCTGATTGGGGGAAGCGGCCTTGTCGTTCCATGTCGACGTCGAGCTGAATCAATGCTTTCTTGACGTTCGCAGCATCGGCACGCAGATGACCAACCTCGGCACCGTTATCCACCGATTGACTGAAATGCCGCGTTTCTCGAGTCAAGTTGGCATTGTCATCCAACAGGATGCTTTGGCCTCGCAGATCCCGGCTTTCATCACGGAGATCGTTTTGCAATCGATTGAGCAGCCGTTCGAGTTGAGCGACAGTCGGGGAATCCGTCCTAGACAGGGATACCCCAGATGTATATCCGGCAGCGGTGGACGGTATGATGCGTTCCGGGGTCTCTTCATGACCGGCCCCGCAGCAGCTTCCTCCTTGGGGACACGTCCGCGACGAGGGAGCGAAACTCTCCATGCGATACGGCTCATTGGGGTACGCCACACGGTTCTCGTGATCATCATAGAAACCGGAAGCCGATTGTCTAGCCGGCGTTCGACGGGGGCCGTGGTCATGCCCGTCATGGGCCCAAGAGAGCGAAGTCAAACCGATGGTGGTGGCAGCAAGCGTCATCGATTGTAAGGTCTTCATGAAAATCCTTTCGCTTTGACATGTTCGAATTGCCGTGAGCCGTGTTTTCCAGGCTACACGATATTGAGGAGATGAATTCGCGAAGGATCGCAAACCCAGTGCCAGACGAGACGACTCCTCGGCTCCGATCGCGGCCCCTTGTGAGAGCCGCCACCACGAACATGCACAACCTCCTGCGTTCTCCGACAGGCTCACCAAGGCAAATCGAGAGATTGACGGAATCGCACACGGAGGGGCGGTTCTGCTCGTTCAGGGGAAACGTTCTCGGCTCAATGTGGCCCACAATTCTACTGAGCCAATTACCAACAATCTTCAGTCGTTTTCGGTGGACCGATCAGGAGACGCGTCACCAAGTGCCTTCGGTTCCGTTGCTCTCGAACTCTCGCGTGAGATTCCATAAATCTCGACAGGACGCCCTTGCCATTGTGCCCGCTTCTCCCAACGCATCCCATTTTTCTGTGCAACGCGTTGCGAGGCGGTGTTATCAGCAGCGATGGCCGAAATCGCGTGATCCACGCCATGAGCAAACAAAAGATCACGCACTGCGGCAGCCGCTTCGGTGGCAAAACCTTGTCCCTGATACAGTTCACCGATGCGATAGCCAATTTCTGGCTCGATTACGCCCTCGATCGTGAATTCCGTCAAACCACAATGGCCGATGCATTCACCGTTTGTTTGGAGACGAACGACCCAAGTTTGAAAGGCGTTCAATAATTCCCGCGTCAGAATAGACTCCGTTGTCCAGTAGCGAGGTTTTGTGGGGTTCTCGCCTGGATTTGTAGGAAACAAATTGATGAGATCGTCGAGGTCCGAAGTCTCCATAGGTGTGAGCTGCAACCGTGGCGTTTCCAAAGACGTATGCAAGGTCTTGAGAAATGCAAATTGCGGATCCTCAAGAAGGCGAGGTGCGGGTTGATCTTGGCGACCGAATGGTGGGCCGAGCAATCCCGATCGGAACGCCTTCGGGCCATCCTGTCGAACTCGCCAGAGTACGATGCGAAGCCGATCGGATAGAGTTCGGCGTTTCCAGAACCATCGCTTGATTGCCTGCTGTTGTTGCCACGTCATCATCTCGTCGGCCTCAATGCTTCAGGGGAATAGCGATTGACCTCAGCTTTGACGTTGAATGACGTCTCAGATCGGATTTTCGCTGAGGATTGATGGTTCTTATTTTCGCCGCATAAATAGGTAGATGCGGTCGGGCGGATCGGTGTCATCGGGAGCGCGGGGAACAAAGTTCACTTCGTCGATCGATTCCACCCGTCGGAGGGGTTGCCGCTGAAATGCTCGAAACCCCCGCCGTTCGTAGAACCGCACCGCGTGCTGGTTGTCTTCGAGCACTCGGAGATAAATCTCACGAGGTGTGAAGCATTCCTCCGCCCACATGCAAAGCCGATCCAAGGCGACGGACATCAGTCCTGGCGCTTCAGTGCCATTCGCCCGCACGACATTGTCCACTTCCATCCGCCGCTCGTCGTTGTCGCAATGAGCAAATCCCATGTGGCCCACAATGGCCCCGGACCGGCTGAGCACGAAAAACAAAATTCGATCGGGGACATCGAGCAACAGTGTCCGCAGCCACTTTCGTGTCCGAGCAGACGTGACCACGAATTGGCTGGGAAAGGTTGTCACTCGCGAACGGATGGCGGTGAGTAATTCAATCGTCGATCGATCGTCGGCGTGCAGTTGACTGACAGTGGCCAAATAGCCACGGCCATTGGGCAACCGAAGACTCTGGGCGATGAGTTCGTCGTAACGGGTCAATGATTTCAACGCGGAGAACTGCATCCGAATTTGCTCTTGGTAATACTCGGAAGCGTCGTCACGATTGTGGGAGAAGTCGGACATCGTTCATTCGTCTCCTCAGACGAGCACGGGGATGCAGGTCGAGTACAGTCGTCTGGAAAAATTAAAGGATTGGCTTCTTTTTCAAGACGTCCCACTCTCACTTGCACCCGTCCGAGTTTGATAAACGAGTGAACGCATCCCCTTCAAACGGTAAGAATCGATATCGATTTCATTCAGTGCGGTTTCAATACACTGGTAACACATTGGCTCATATCGCTGACACTCTTCAGAAGACCAGTCGGCTTCGGGTGCCTCAGCCGCAGTGCGAATAACTAACCATCGTTCTCGAAAAAGCTCGTCCAGATCAGTTCGTATCCACCGTATTGTTTCGACAGGCCCCTTTGTCGCGAAACGATGACCAACTCGACAAATTGTCCCCAACATGAACGTCTCCCTTTCGAGCCAATGGACTTGCTGGAAGGTTCGATGACCGGGGAGTCGAATTTCTTCGCGCGATCCTCGCTTTTCTTTGTTTCTACCGCTTTAAGAAAACATCAGGTCGGCAGGATTCGGAGAAATCGATTCCGCCTCGTCAGAAACCGCACACCGACGTGCTGTGCTGGCACACTTGGAGACTGACGCGGCGGAATGGCATTCCCTTAGAACCAAACAAAAAACTACCTAAATAAAAACCAAACTGCAGGGACTTTGATTTAGTCGGCGGTTGCTAGTCGGTAGCAGATTCCACTGGCCGCTAGTGATTCCCAGGCATCCAAGATGGTGTCGTGGCGATCATAACGTGTCTGCAATCGTCGGAGCTTTTTGATCCAGCCGATCGTGCGTTCGACCACCCAACGCACACGACCTAAGTGGCTACCATGCTCGGTGCCTTTGCGGCGGATGTGCGGCTCGATTCCCAAATATCGCAATCGGTCTCGAGTCGGCTCGGAGTCATAGCCCGCATCGGCATACGCCTTCCCGGGATCAGAATCCGAGTCGTTCAAATCGAAGCCTTGTTCCTCAAGATCAAGAATCGTGGGCACAATCTGGGCATGGTCGCTGGTGCCAGCGGAGTTGTGCCGAATCACCAACGGAGCCCCGTTTTTGTCCGTCAATACCGAGTATTTCGTGCCTTTCTTGCCACGATTGACCGGACTGGGGCCGGTCGATTCGCCTCCGCCGGGCGCGGGAACGTGGCTGGAATCAATGATGATGGCCTCGGCGTCCAACCGCCCGAGTCGCTCCAGTTCGCCCACGAAATGCTGATGAATCTTCGGCCAGACATTGAGTTTCTGCCACAGCTTCAGCCGCGTGCGGGCGGTCTCGCCGCAGCATCCCATCTGCGGGGGCACGTGGCACCAGGAGATGCCGGTTGTGAGCACGAAATAGATCACATTCATGACCGTTTCGTTGGGTGTCATCGGAGCACCGCCTTGTGGCCCCACCGGTTTTTCGGGCGGCAGATACGGCTTGATTGCTTCATAGAATTCAGGTGGCATTGTGGAATCAGCCATGACATTTCCTATTGTTAGAGGTGGAAAATGTTATGGCGCAAATCTTGTGCCGAACGGTTTTTTGTTTGGTTCTTAAGGATCAGCGACATGTTCTTGAAAGATGGGACTATGCAATTGACATGGACAGCCGGAACTGTCATCCCCAACAGTTCTTATGACTGTGTCGAGATCGCAGTGGGACGATGCCGCAAATGTATAGGAGATAAGATCTTATTGTCGCTTTGAGAAAACCTCTGCCAGACAGACTGGCAGTTCTTGCCGAGTCCGATACTGATCGGCTCCAATTTCGCTAGCAAGTTCGGCGGCTTGCCGGTCGAACTCGTTTCCAACCAACCAAATTTGCGGCGGATGAGTTCGAAGTTTCAGTTTAGCGGCGACAAGCCAACCGCTTTCATCCGGCAGATCAATGGCAATGATCGCCAAATCAATCGGCTGCCGGGTAGCTTCTTGGTAAGCTTCCAACGCATTAACGGCGCGCACGAGTTGCCAACCACGCTCGGCACAATCTGATGGCTCTGAGTCCACTAGCAAGTCGGACGAATCGACAAGCAGTATTCGTCGTGGAGGGATGGTGAACAGAGATCGCCAACCAGATAGAGTTTGGGATGGACAGGAAATTTCCGAGTCGGTACTAACATGGACTAGACGCACAATGAGACTCCTCGATTGACTGCAAGTCTTGGGACCTGGCAGAATCGGTATCCGTCTCGTTCGGATGCCCGATCCCAGATCTTAAGAAATAAGAAACCCAACTGGTGGCCAGGCAAACGTGGAAATCGCCACGCAATGACCTGAAACCATTTATTTCTCAACGCACACGTTCAGGTGCGGAGAATAGGTTTATGTCAGCCAAACGCAGCACCGAATTCGAATCGGAAGCTGAAATCCACGGGCGGAAAATTCACCCGGCAGAGTGTTCGTCGAGGGAGCCGGATCTAGCAGCCCTTGGACCAGAGGGAGGGTTTGAGTCCAGCCTAACGAATCCTCTGTCGTGACGACGCGTTGGACCACGGCTGTCGGCATGGCCGGAAAGGGCTGGTCGCATCGGCATGAGCAGGGCACCCATAGCGTTGCCCACTCCTGGCCCCTCTCTTGGACAGCCTGAGGGATTTCGTGACAGCCACAGCAGGCCCCATTATGCAAGCCTCGCCAACCAAAGTCTGACTGCTTGCTAGACCACAGAGATCGACCGCAGTCATTCGAGACGGCAGCCCTCTGACGACAGCCACACACCGTCCGTCCCGAGACGGACAACGCGTTGAACAGCAACACGATGACCAGCCCAGCGGAGGTAATTCGGGAGGCTGTCGAGGAAGGAAGCATGAAACGGAGCCAGCGAGGAAGATTAAGGCGGAGTCTTGTTTTCTGATCGGTTGGAAACCGGACGAGATCTGAATCTAGTCGAGACGACTTCTGCAGATGAAGTGAAAATCTCTGAAACTCGCCGATAGCATCCAAGCCGAAACGGCGAACGGAGTCTAGTCAGCATGGTGGCCAGAGGCCAGAGCAATATTCTTGTTCCAACAAACGACTCGGTTGCGGTATCGCGGCTATGGGCGCGAACTTAGCCATAACGGAGAAGCTGTACCGATTATTCCGAAATTTCTCCTGATGGCCGTCTGACATCATTCCAAGTGCGGCGGAGCGACGGACTTCGTCGAACCGATACAAAAGGCAATGTCCAGCGACTGGGCTTTGCTGGTTCAGCGACGCAGATCAATCTCCGGAAGGAAACACTCGAATGAAACTCAGCCGCATCCCGATCATCTTCATCCTGGGCATGGCCACGTCGAGCACCGCCTTCACTGCCGAGCAGAAATCACCGCCTGTGACAGTCCAGCCGACTCAACCCTGTTTTGGAATCGGATACGTTCCTTACGGATACCCAGGATTTGATGTGTGTCCTTGCGGCAGCGACGGGTGTTTTCATCCGGCAAGGTATCACTGCGAGTGCGGTTCCTATCGGAAGCATTGGTGGCGAACTTGGCTGCGGGCTCATTTCCGGGGCGGTTCGATGTTGGAACTTTATCCTTGCCACTGCGTGCAGCCGCAATGCGGGCGGCCCTATTTGGCAACGTACCCCACATCGACGGATTCGAATAAGTCGACAGCCGACCCATCCGGCAAGGAAGACAAAGACGCTCCAACTCAGGACTCGCAATAGCGAGAATCTTGGCGAATATTATTGTGGAAAAGTAATGCCACGATCTGCTTTGTAATCGGCCTGGAAGGTCGCTGCTGCGTCATATCATTCTCTCTACACGTCGGGATGGAACGTGCGTGGTGAAAACAACGACGACTGAGGGAATTGAACGAGAAAAGTCCGCCACTGCCGTCCAGGCAGCGTAGCGGTGACTAGTGTCCCGCTTCCTGCTTTGAGTGCTGGGTCTAATGATGTCCATGGTTTGAGTGGTGACCGCCGTGGCCATAATGGTGACTGCCATAGCCATGTCCCCCGTAATAGCCATGACCGCCATAGCCGTGACCGGAATATCCGCCATGCCCATAACCGTGCCCGCCGTAGTAGCCTGAATAATTGTGGCCACCCCGGTAGTAACTGCCATGTCCATAGCCATGCCCACCATAGTAGCTTCGGCCATAGGAGGGGTAGGAATAGTAACTTCGTCCTCGATATCCATAACTCGGGTAGGATCCGCTATAGCCGGAGTAATAGCCACCGTGGCCACCACCGATGTATAATCCGAAGCCTGCATTCGTAGACTGCGGAGCCAACAAAAGTGCCAGGGCAAAAAGAGTTCCGGATAGGCCAACGAAGAATCGAGGTTGCGATTTCATGGGAAAATCCTTTGGCAAGTCAAGCTAGACGAAACATGTAGTTGTGTTGAAGTGATGCCTTGAACAAGCAGCCGCCCATCACGAAAGTTAACTTTTTGTGTCATGGTGTACAAGACGTTTGACTGTTGGTGCTGCTCAATTCTGTGCTGGCTGGGGGAGTTTACTGACTCCAGCTTTCGCAAGCTGTGCAAATCGGATTCCAATTGCCTTCAAGGGAGTTCCTTGGATCGGTGAATATGCAGCTGGTTACCTTTCTTGTCATGGCCTACGGCTACTCGTCGAAAACCGATATCTGATTCTCAAACGTGGCAGAGACATGAAGGAGCTGGTAGACGCGGAGCCACGTTGGTCCTCTAAGAACCGAGAAGACAAGTTGGGGCAACAGCCACATCCCAAATCAAGGGCGGATTCGCTCGTTAGATGCCATAATCGCCCAGCTTTGGGTTTGTAACGGATTACGACCAACTGAGTGTGATGAGCTGTATTGATTCCGGATTCGCAATATGCGAGCGTCGTGCTATCGAGTCAAAAAATCGGCTAAGCCGCACATCTCGGGCGAATTCGCACACGAGCCCTAAATTTTCGAACTCCCCGCTCATCATGGCATTCGCAGAGTGTACCGAAAGTCGACGATACCTGAGACAATAGGGTTTTCAAAGAACGAGGAATCACCGACCTGGGCGGGGCACTTGGTTCTCGAAAATCAGCCAACATTCTCTGTCCGACCCTCGTAAACTGGATAGCGAGCCCCTCAGCGGCTTCTCCTTTCGTTGACTGTTCCCAATTACGAGGTGCTGAAGTGACCCCGGCCCAATCAAAATGGAGACACTTTCGCGAGCGGTTGACCTCTCGTGAAGGGTGGTTGAGGGTCCTGGCGATGCTCGGAGCGTTCGTCGTGGGAATCATTGTGACGAAGACGTTCTTCGATTCGCCGTCCGGCCCGGATTCCGCGACTCATGACCATGCGGTCGGTGCGGGAACTGACGCATCGGCGGCGACGACGTGGACGTGTTCGATGCATCCGCAGATTCGCTCCCCCAAACCGGGGAAGTGCCCGATTTGTGCGATGGACCTCATTCCCGTCACCTCCGAAGGCGCGACGCTGAGCCTTCGCCAGATCTCATTCAGCCCGGCCGCCAAAGCGTTGATGAACATTCAGACGACGCTGGTCGAGCGACGATATGTGACGGCCCGCGTGCGGATGGTTGGCAAAGTCGCTTATGACGAAACCCGCATGAAGTACATCGCCGCCCGCGTACCGGGACGGTTGGATCGGCTGTTCGTCGACTACACAGGCGTGCAAGTTCAGGAAGGCGATCATCTGGCTTCGATCTACAGTCCGGAATTGTATCAAGCCCAGCAAGAACTGATCGAGGCGGCGAAGTCGCGACGTGAACGGGGCGAGACCGGCAGCAAATTCTTTTCGGATCTCGGCGGGGTGGACTTGGTCGAATCGGCGCGTGAAAAGCTGCGTTTGTGGGGCTTGACGAAAGAGCAAATCGGCAGCATCCAAAAGAGCGAAAAGCCGAGCGATCACTTGACGATTTACTCGCCATTGAGCGGGATCGTGATCCACAAGAACCGCAACGAGGGCGACTATGTGCAGGTCGGTGAGCGGATTTACGCCGTCGCCGATCTCTCGCAGGTCTGGGTTTTATTAGATGCGTATGAGTCTGATCTGCCCTGGCTGCGGTACGGGCAGGAGGTCGCGTTCCAGACGGAAGCGTATCCCGGCGAAGAGTTCACCGGTCGGATTGCCTTCATCGATCCCGTGCTCAACGATAAAACCCGTACGGTCAAAGTCCGCGTGAATGTGCCGAATCTCACCGGCCAACTTAAGCCGGATATGTTCGTGCAAGCCACGGTAAAAGCGCAAGTCGCCGCGGGCGGGCGGGTCATTGATGACGATTTGGCGGGCAAGTGGATCAGCCCCATGCACCCGGAGATTGTCAAAGACGAACCGGGCACCTGCGACATCTGCGGCATGCCGCTGGTGCGGGCCGAGTCGCTGGGTTATGTGCCCGACGATGAACTTTCGCGGAACGCCCCATTGATAGTTCCCAAGTCGGCGGTGCTGCGGACGGGAACGCGGGCGGTCGTGTATGTCGAAATGCCCAAAGAGAAAAAGCCGACGTATGTGGGTCGCGAGATTGTACTCGGGCCACGAGCGGGCAATTTTTACCAAGTCGCTACGGGATTGCAGGAGGGCGATTTGGTGGTCACGAACGGCACCTTCAAGATCGATTCGGCTCTGCAAATTCAAGCCAAACCTAGCATGATGACGCCCACCGGCGGCGGAAGCATGGAACAGGCTGAGGGCGAAATGGCGGCGTCCATCCCACCGGCTTTTCACGCGCGGTTGCGGAAACTCGATGCGGCCGCGCGAGAAGTCACGCAGGCCCTGGATGCTCAGAACTTGCAGCAAATCCAAACCGCCTTCGAGGAAATGCAGCAAGCCCTCGACCAGGTGGACGGTGAACTGTTGCCGGATCAACCGCCGCTGCAATGGAACGAACTTCAGATGCTTTTGCGGAATGATGTGGTCGAAGGCCAGAGCGTCAAACAACTGGATGAAGCGCGGCGAATCGCACAGAGTCTGAGGCAGACGATGAACCGTGTCCGATCGCAATGGCCTTTCGGTCACGAGGGGGAAGAGCCTTACCGACTGGATGTGCCCGAGCCGTTCCTCGTCGATCTTCGCAATATTTGGAGTGCTTATCTTGCTGTCCAAAAATCCTTGGCTGGTGATGATCTCTCGCAAGCCGAAGCGGCTGTGGATCGATTGGCCGCAGCGGTAAAAACAACCGGCTCAAGTGACTTAGCGGAAAAGCCCAAGTCGGTTTGGGCTCACGAAGAATCCAACCTTCAGAAGATTCTCGCTGAGATGCAGTCGGTCGACAATTTGAGAGCGTTGCGGGGCCAGTTTCAACCACTGACTTCCGAAATGGAGTTACTTGTAAACCGCTTTGGATTGGGTGAGTCCGGCCCCGTTTACAAGCTCCATTGCCCGATGGCCTTCGGCAACACCGGCGCGAGTTGGTTGCAAGCCGATCAGCAACCGCTCAACCCGTACTTTGGTGCCACGATGCTCAAATGCCATGACAAAATCCAAAAGATCGCCAGCGGTGAGGAGAATGCCAGTCAGTAGGTCGGCAACATCGCGTTCTCTTTCTGCTTAAACTCGCTGGCTCAAACCTTTCGCCGCTCGACTTGGGAAGCTCAATGCTGGACCGATTGATTCGCTTTTGTCTGGAAAACAAGCTGGTGGTCGTGCTGGTCGTGCTGGCAATCATCGGGTGGGGCGTGTTGGTGGCACCGTTCAACTGGGATGTCGGTTCGCTGCCGCGGTCGCCAGTGCCAACCGATGCGATTCCCGATATCGGCGAGAATCAGCAGATTGTATTTACCGAATGGATGGGGCGAAGTCCGCAGGATGTGGAAGACCAGATCAGCTATCCACTGACGGTCTCACTGCTAGGAATCCCCGGCGTCAAGACGATCCGCACCTATTCGTTCTTCGGTTTCTCCTCGATCTACATCATCTTCGATGAGGACATCGAATTCTATTGGTCCCGCAGCCGTGTGCTGGAGAAACTGGCCAGCTTGCCGGCGGGAACACTGCCAACCGATGTGCAGCCCGCCTTGGGCCCCGATGCCACGGCTCTGGGACAGGTCTACTGGTATACATTGGAGGGCCGTGACCCTCATGGTGAACCCGTCGGCGGTTGGGATCTCCATGAATTGCGAACCATTCAAGACTGGTATGTTCGCTACGCATTGCAGGCGGCGGAAGGGGTGGCCGAAGTCGCGTCGGTCGGCGGGTTTGTGCAAGAGTACCAAATCGATGTCGATCCCGATGCCATGCGGGCGGCGAATGTGAGTCTGTCGGATGTCTACAACGCCGTCCGGCAGTCGAACTTGGATGTCGGGGCCAGGACGATCGAGCTCAACAAAACCGAGTACGTCATTCGCGGCTTGGGATTCATTGAAACAGTGGAGGATTTGGAGCAGACCGTCGTCAAGGTCAATGACAATGTGCCGATCTATCTCCGCAATATCGGCACGGTGACATTGGGCCCAGCGTTGCGGCGTGGTTTGCTGGACAAGGAAGGAGCTGAAGCCGTCGGCGGCGTCGTGGTGGCTCGCTACGGTTACAACCCGTTGGCGGCCATCGAGAATGTGAAATCCGCGCTCAAACGACTCGAACCGGGTTTGCCGACGAAAGCCATTGCCGACTACCAGAAGACGACTCGTGAAAAACTCGAAGCGTTTGCCGAGCGTCAGGGGTTCGCCGCTTATCATGACGGTGAACTCAGCCAAGATGCGTGGGTGTCGTGGATGCGAACTCATCCGGACGAATGGCCGCCGGGTATCACGACCAGCCAAGTCACAGTGGTCCCGTTTTACGACCGTACCGGGTTGATCTACGAAACATTGGGCACGCTCAATACGGCTCTGACCGAGGAAATCCTGGTCACGATCATCGTCGTCATTGTGATGCTGTTGAATCTCCGCAGCTCGGTCTTGATCAGTACGCTGCTGCCGTTGGCGGTCTTGATGTGCTTTATCGCCATGCGAACTTTCGGTGTGGATGCCAACGTGGTGGCCTTATCGGGGATTGCCATCGCGATCGGCACGATGGTGGATATGGGGATCATTCTCAACGAGAACATCCTCAAACATCTCGACGAAGCCGATCCGAAGGAAAGTCGCCTGGAAATCGTCTTTCGGGCTTCGAGCGAAGTCGCCGGTGCGGTGTTGACGGCGGTGGCGACCACGGTCATTAGCTTCCTGCCAGTGTTCACGATGTCCGCCGCCGAAGGCAAACTGTTCCGCCCATTGGCATTCACGAAAACCTTCGCACTTTTAGCTTCGGTGTTGGTGGCGTTGACCATCATTCCGCCGGCGGCCCATATCCTCTTCGGTCGAACCGGCACCGCCAGCCGGTTGAAACAGATCGGTTTGGGAGCCCTGATTCTCATCGGCATCGCGGCTCTGTTTTGGCTGCCGTGGTGGGCGGGGGCGATTCTGATTCTCATCGGCAATTGGCAACTGCTCGAAAGCCGTTTGCCGGATGGCATCCGACGGATCGGCCCCTGGCTGACCAATGGCGTGGCTTTGTTGTTGGTCGGTTATACTCTGGCGACGCATTGGTTGCCGCTCGGCCCACAGTCAGGTTTGCTCAACAACCTGCTGTTCGTGGGCACGCTGATCGGGGGGCTGCTCGGTTTCTTTCTGATCTTTCAGCGTTTCCTGTACCGGCCGATTCTGCGGTGGGCGTTGGATCACAAGTTTCTGTTTCTGATGCTGCCGTTTTCGATTGTCGTTGCCGGGGGCATGGTCTGGTTGGGCTTTGAGAAAGTTGTGGGGCCGGTCCTTGCGGTCAGCGATCGACTGGGGATGGATCGGGAACAAATTCGCAACGCCTCGCTGTTTCAGCGGGGTGGGGAATTGTTTCCCGGTCTGGGTGAAGAGTTCATGCCGCCGCTGGATGAAGGCTCGTTTCTGTACATGCCCACCACCATGCCGCATGCCTCCATCGGCGAAGCCCAGGAGGTGATCTCGATTCAAGACCAGCGGATTGCCGCCATTCCCGAAGTGGAGTCGGTGGTGGGGAAAATCGGCCGGGCGGATACGCCGTTGGATCCCGCTCCGGTCTCGATGATCGAAACGATTGTCAGTTACCAACCGGAATACAAAACCGATGCGGACGGCCATCGGCTCAAGTTCCGTTTTGACGAAGAAACGGCGACCTTTCTGCGGGATGAGCAGGGAGAACTGATTGCCGATGAATCCGGCCGACCGTTTCGGCAATGGCGGGAGCACATCCGCACTCCTGACGATATCTGGAGGGAAATCACACAAGCCGCAGAGATTCCCGGAACGACTTCGGCTCCGCGATTGCAGCCAATTGCCGCACGGCTGGTGATGCTTCAGAGTGGCATGCGGGCTCCGATGGGCATCAAAATCAAGGGACCGGATCTGAAAACGATCGAAAAAGTCGCTTTGGATTTCGAGCGGCTACTCAAAAACGTGCCCAGTGTGGAAGCTTCCGCGGTAATTGCCGACCGGGTGGTGGGGAAACCGTACATCGAAATCGAAATCGACCGTCCCGCGATTGCTCGCTACGGGTTGCAGATCGGGCAAGTGCAGGATGTGATTGAAGTGGCCATCGGCGGCCGCCGAATCACAACCACTGTCGAAGGCCGGGAGCGGTATCCAGTGCGCGTGCGTTACCTTCGGGAACTGCGGGACGACATCGAAAACCTGGGCCGCATCTTGGTCGCCGCGCCTGATGGGGCACAAATTCCGTTGGAGCAACTTGCCGAAATCCGCTACGTTCGTGGACCCCAGGCGATCAAAAGTGAAGATACGTTCCTGGTCGCCTATGTGCTCTTTGATATGAAGCCGGGCAACGCCGAAGTCGATGTCGTGGAACAGGCACAGGCGTACCTGCAGGAACAGATCGAAGCCGGGACATTGGTGTTGCCACCGGGTGTCAGTTATGAATTTGCCGGTAATTATCAGAACCAAGTCCGTTCCCAAAGAACACTGATGGTGGTGTTGCCGTTGGCGTTGTTTTTGATTTTTTTGATTCTTTATTTTCAGTTCAAAGACACAATCACGACCTCGCTGGTCTTCAGTGGGATCGTCGTTGCTTGGGCCGGTGGATTCTTGATGCTATGGTTGTATGGACAGCCATGGTTTCTGGATTTCGAGGTTCTCGGAACCAGCATGCGAAGTCTATTTCAGATTCATCCCATCAATCTCAGTGTGGCGGTCTGGGTGGGATTTTTGGCGTTGTTTGGCATTGCCTCCGACGACGGCGTGGTGATTGCCACTTATTTAGATCAGAGTTTTCGATCGGCTCAAATCGATACGATCGAGGACGCACGGGCCGCAACAGTTGAAGCCGGTTTACGAAGGGTGCGGCCGTGTTTGATGACCACGGCGACCACAATCCTCGCTTTGATTCCGGTGCTGACCTCCACCGGACGCGGCTCGGACATCATGGTGCCGATGGCCATTCCCAGCTTTGGCGGTATGTTGATTGCGATCTTGACAATGTTCGTCGTCCCCGTGCTGTATTGCTTGGTCAAGGAAATCAAAATTCGCGCCGGAATCCGAGATCGGCTGTTCAAAGCTCAGTGAGTCGAGCGTCTGAATCCAATCAGGTCCCCTGGGTTCTTCTTCCTTTTCCTCTTTCGTGTGCCGAATCCGCACACTCTGAGTTCTTTAAGTCGAATTCTGGCAAGGAATAGGACGCGGAAGAGACTTCCTGCCGTGGCTTCATAGTCGATCGCCAATTCGTCTCAAGCCCTCGAATCGTTACATCCGATTCCATTGGCAGAGGCCGCGATTTCCGCAATCTCCAATGCTGGAGCGTGGAGAATCAGCCGGAAAGGGAACTCGGAAGAATGCGAACTTGGACTCGAAAACACCATCTGCCGTTGGGACTTTTCCTCATGAGTCTGGGCACCGGCTGTGCCACCGCACCTCCACCATCGGCCGACTATTCCCAAGTGGCCTACCAAGCGGGATTAGCGGCGTGTTTTCCTCAACTCGATGGTCCCGTGACGTTGCCCGTTGAGGACGATTTGAATGGAAGCCATCCGGTCGACTTCTACGTGCTGACCGCTCTGGAACGGAACCCCGAGTTGCTGGCCGCGACACATCGCGTGGCGGCCCAGTCCGAGCGGATTCCTCAGGTGACCGCTCTTGATGATCCGATGCTCTCCGATACCTTTTATCCGCTGGAAGACCATTCCTTGCAAACCGCAGGCGGGCGGTTGCCGAACACACTCTCGCTGAGTCAAAAGTTTCCCTGGTTAAGCAAGCTCCGAGTTCGTGGCGAGGTTGAGGAACAGGAAACCAAAATTGCTCTGACGCAAGTCGCTCAAACGCAACTCCGTGTCATTGAGCAGGTAAAATTGACGTATTACGAATTGTTCGCCAATCAGCAGGCGATTGAGATTACCGAGTCCAGTCGAGAACTGCTAGAGGATCTGCTCCAATTTGCCGAAGCTCGTTACCGCACCGGGGGCAGCCAGCAGGATGTGTTGCGCGCTCAGTTGGAGTTGGATCGCATTCAAGACCAGTTGATTCAACTGAACCGGGCCTTGGACGTCTCGCAGGCCGACTTGGCGGAACTGCTGCACACCTCGCCAGATGCCGAACCGATGGCGGAAAAGGAAATCGCATTAGACGATGTGCCCAAGCAGATCGACTCTCTGTATGAGGCCGCTGTGCAATGTCGCCCGGAATTGCAGGCACGATTACATGCAATCGTGCGTGACCAGCGAAAACGAGAATTAGCCTGCTTGCAATATTATCCTGACTTCAACGTCGGCCTGGGGTGGCAAGCGGTTACCACCGACAATGCCATCGCTCGGAACGCGAACGGAAACGACAACTACCAAGTCACGGTCGGGCTGTCCCTGCCGATTTGGCAAGATAAACTTCGGGCCGGCGTTCGGGAGGCGGAATATCGGGTTTTGGAAGACGCTCGTCGTTACGATGCTGAACGCGATGAAACGTTTCGGCAAATTCGCCGCCTGATTGCCCAAGCCGACGCTCACCAGCAGCAAATCGAATTGTTCAGCGAAAGCATCATTCCCCGAGCTGAGCAAACATTGCGAGTGTCGGTGGCAGATTACCGGGTCGGCAAAGTCGATTTCCTGCAGATCATCGACAACTACAACGAACTACTGCGGTTCCAAATTCAACTCGCCCGCCTGCGCGCCAATCTTGGTCAGACGTTCGCCTCGATAGAGCGAGCTGTGGGTTGTCAATTGGCGACCCTGCCGGAGTTCACGACGGGACCTCCCATCGAAGCGGCACCCGCTCCCGCTCCCGAACCGAAAGACGGATCTGCTGACGACAAGGATTTGCCAAAGAAGCCACAGCCGGACGTCGATTTGATCGACTTCTTTCCGGGTGAAGGCCAATCGTCCTGACATCAGGATTCCGCTTCCGAAGTGTCGTGGGGTTGCCTCAATCCATGTTTGTCAATCAAACGGTACAGACTACGTCGGCTGATTCCCAACGCCTCCGCTGCCCGAACTTTGCTGCCTTGCTCCCGTCGAAGCACCGCCGCCACATGGCGCCGCTCTCGTTCGGCCAAGTTGTCCGTGGGGGGATTGTGACCCAGTTGGGCTCGCAGATCGGCATTTTCGCGAGACAGCCGAGCGAACGCGGCGGCCTTCATCAGAACCGCTTCGAGTTCTTCCCAATGATACGGTTCCCGCACCACCCCGAAGGCTCCCCGATGCAAAACGGCAATGGCCGATTGAGATGACGTTTGACGGGTCAGCACAACCACTTCGCAGGTGGGATGGATGTCGCGTAGCATTTGTAGCAACTCCACGGCTCCACTCGGTAAATCGAGTGACAGCAGAATCACGTCGAATTCCCTGCGAGCGGCCACGTCCAAGGCGACTTCCGGCGTAGCCACGCTTTGCACCGTGTGTTGCAAGGCCGCCAAACGTTCCGCCAAAGTCACAGCCGTCGCCTGCTCGGGATGGACGATCAACAATCGCATGCGTCCCATTTTCGCAAGAGAAACAAAACGCCGCCGGAAGCCCGATTTCCGGCGGTTCACCGAGTGAGGGATCACCGAGTGAGGGAATCACTTCTCCAACTTGGCGAGGAACTTCTCGGGATTCTCCTTGACTTGATCGACGCATGCGGAACAACAGACCCAGACGGTTTGATCTTTCACTTCGACCTTGATCGGCGTGCCCATCGAACCCAGCGGTTCCTCAGTCACCGGACAGAGTTTTTGAGCTTCGGCGGACTTTTGCTCTTCCGGTGAGAGCTTGGCGAGATTGGCTGTGATCTTCTCATGCTGATCACCATGCTTGGCGTGATCGTCATCAGATTGAGAATTGGCGTTGGCCGGTTGGGATTCGGGGTTCTCAGATGACGGTCCACATCCGAGGGCCGCGAAGAGTAGAAGGGAGAGGACGACAGCAGACAACAAAACCGATAGACGCAACATCAGAGTTATCCTTGGAAAAGAAAACGAACGAGCAGTCCGCGCATACGCGTGCGCAGCGGAATCACATCTAGGAAAATGCCGGGCGAGTCCATCCAGAGAGTCGCCGACAGATGGACATCATCGTAGAGAGGGAGTTGTCTACAGCAAAAAACGCTGCAGAATCACTCGCAGCGGTGGCCCAAAATCCGTCCACTGACGGCTGCGGACAAGCGTGAACTGTGATCGCAACGAGACCAAGCCGGGCGAATTGGAGTTCATGATCGCCGTGGGCACAGCCGGGAGAAGTTCGCCGCCACTCGAATTGGAGAAGAGATCACGAATATCGGAACGTGCGCAGGAGCAGGGTCCAGATTTTTGCGAGTCACCGCCGGATTTCCGGGAACCGCTGCAGTAGGGACACGCCCGAGTGTCGGTCGTAATTTGCGAGCTGGCAGTTGTTGACACCGACTGCGAACACCCTCCGCAACACGGCTGCGGCGTGCTCACAATGAGTACGATAATAGTCAACAGGCAGCGGAACATGATTTTCTCCTGCCCATTAGATGCGGGCAGCGGCCGAGTTCTTCGCGAAATTCTCGAAAGTTTGCTAATCTTCCGCTCAGAACCATGAAAAACGTGAAGAAATCGCCCTCCCGCGGCATCCAATCTTGTGAAGACGAAAAGCCGGTCGAGCCAGCCGCCGAGTTGCTGGCTGCCTGCGGGAATGGCGATCGAGAATCATTGCGGCAACTTTATGAGTTTTATCAGAAACCCGTGTATCGGCTAGCTTATCGACTGGTCGGTGCCCAAGAGGCCGATGATCTGACCCAGCAGATTTTTCTCAGACTTTTTCAAAAAATCGATCAATTCGCGGGCCGGTCGCGATTTCGGACTTGGCTGTATCGTTTGGCTGTCAACGAATGTCTGCAACATCTCCGCCGCCGCAAACGGAAAGTGGATGGCAAGCTCATCGAGGAACCGGCGGATTCCTCAATCAACGAAGCCGTTCGGGGAGAGCAGCATGAATTGCTGGAGCATGCGTTGAGTCAACTGGAGCCTGAGCTGCGGACGATTTTCCTGCTCAAGGAAGTTGAACAGTTGAGCTATACCGAACTGGCGGAAACACTCGAAATCCCCGAAGGCACCGTCGCCTCGCGGCTCAATCGTGCACGGACGCAGTTGAAGACCAGTCTCATCGTACTCGGATGGGAGCCTTGATATGAACTGCGAAACGGCTCGCGACCGACTTTCCGCCTATCACGACCGCGAACTCTCCACGGAGACCGCCGAACGGCTCCGACAACATCTGGTCGATTGCAGCGTCTGCCGAGAGGAATTGGCGGGCTATCAAACACTCTCCGACTTGGCGGGTTCACTCTCAGATCCCGGCCCCCCGCCATCGTGGTCGGCCATCGAAGACAAATTGACGAGCCAGCCACCACAACCCGTGGCTCACCAAGTCGTCAAACCTGCGGGAGTTTCTCGCCGCCGCCGCTTGCTCGCCATCGCCGGAAGTTTGGTGGCGATTGTTGTCGTGACTGTCATTTGGTTTTTCAGTCCGGAAGAAACTCACGACCATAGCAAGCACTTGGCTGTCAATTTCGATCGGTACCTCACGCTTTTTGCCGAGCAGCCCCGGGAGGCACAGCAGGTTCTGGTAACGCATTACCGGGGCGAGGCTGTGACGATGGAACAGGCTGCCACACGGTTGCCTTACCGGCCCATTGCCGCTGCGGGTCCGCCGCCGGGCTATGAACTGGATGCCGCATATCTGCTGGACATGCCCTGTTGCGAATGTCTCCAGGCAACCTATACCGACTCAGACGGCCGCCAATTGGCACTCTTCGAACACGAAGCGGACCAGCCGATTTGGTTCGGAAATCGGCCGGCTTTATCCGCCGAATGTGCCGGTATGACGTGCCGCATCGTACAGTTCGATTCTCATTTGGCATTCACTGTCCCTTTGGGCAAGCGGTTTGTCACAGTTGTTGGTGCGCACGATCTGGAAGAGGTTCTCCAGATCGTCGAACATTACCAACGTGTGCGGCCACAAATTTCGTGAGACGAGTTGTGTTGACCGTCAGCGAACATACTTGTCCCACAAGCCGTATTGTTCGGTTTTCGGGCCACGGGGTAAGGACAGGACGAGTACCAACGCCGCCGCAACGGTCGCGGCAATGGCGTAACCGGTGGAGCCGCCGTCGAGGATCCAGGGTAACCCACCGACCACCAACGCCAATAGCACATTCAGATATCGCCCGAGTCGCAGCACCTCGCCCATACAGACCACCGAGACGGTGACGATCAACGCTCCGCCGAAGTGACCGACATCAGCATCTCCAGTTTTGATGTCCACACCAAAGAGCGTCGGCAAGAACATCAGTCCCACACCGATGAGGCTAGCAGCAGTGAGTGTCCACGGGAAACTCATGCCCCAAATGGACGACAGGAAGACTGCCCCAGGTTTTTCGGGGAGAGCCATCAATTCCGGGGAGCGTTCATCAGCGGTGCAGCCTTCCGCCGAGCCACCTTTCCAGAAAATCTCCCACAGCGAACCACCACGATCGCCACGGCGTTTGGCTTCGATCATATGCTGACCCATCGCCACGACTTCATCGACTTCCAAGGGAATCATCGGCAACATGATCAATGCGGCCATCAGGCAAAAGAAACACCAATCGTGCACAACCATTGGTTGCGAGACCACTAGTACAATGTGTGTCAGCCCCAACGGAATGACGAGGATCCCAAAGAACGCCACCATCCAGGGCATCGTTCGCCACCGCGCCGGACTGCCCATATAGCCCATCAAAAATTCGAAGGTGTAGGAGACAGCACCTAGACCGGCGTCGCTGATCGGTAAACTATGACTCATTTTCGAATTGAGCACCTGCTTCGTGCCGGCTTCGAATCCAAAGAAAGGATCCCAGATCCAATCCATATAGCCCAACTGAAACATCGCCAAGTAACGCGAGACCACGAAGCCCACAAAGCCCGCCACAATCATGATCCACCGCTGCGGCCAACTAGAGGGGTTGTAACTCCACCCCGGCGGTGTGGGCGGTCCCATTTGCATATACATGATCATATTCGGCATGCCGGGAATCAGGATCGTCAAGGCGATCAATAGCATGCCAATGATGGTGTCGTTGAGATAGGAGGCGGCCGTCGGTGCCCAAAGCAGAATCGGGGCGAATGTTAGCCAGATGCCAAGAAAACAACACGTCCACAAACTTTTGGGCCGGTTGGGTGTCAGGGATCGCCAACCAAAGACGACTAGCAGCAAACCGGTGACGACATCGCTCCAGGTCATCAATTGGGCTCTGAGCTCTGTGTGGGTGGCATCGGAGAACCACACGCCACGACCGCCGCTGGGATCGACCCACAGACTCTCGTTGAGATAGCCAAAGGTGAACGGGGCCAACGCCGTCCAAATGCCGATCAGCGGCAGCGTCCAATAGATCCACAGAGTTTGCTTGTGATGCATGTTGAGCATCATCAAACGATCTTCGTGACTCATCTCATGACCGCCATCCGAGTGCATTTCCTCATGATGCTGCTTGGCCTGCTGTTCCGCCATGGGACGAGTCACACCGCGTCCCCCCATACCAAGATCATGGTTTTCGTGTTCGTGAGAATCAGACATCGTGTAATCTCTTCCTGAACGAAATGATGAATCAGATTGAGTTTCTCCGTTCAGCCTCAGCTAAATGCAAGGCGGCGCGAATCAGACCGAGGTGGGCAAAGCCCTGCGGAAAGTTGCCAAGCAACTCCCCGGTGGCGGGATCGATTTCTTCTGCCAACAAACCGACATCGTTGGCAAACCCACACACATGGTCGAACAATTGCCGGGCACCTTCGACGCAATCGGCCAAGGCCAGATTGCTGACCAGCCAAAAACAGCACAGGACGAAGGCTCCTTCCGTACCCGGCAAGCTATCTTCGGAATAGCGAGACAGCAATCCGCCATCCATCAGCCGCGACTGCACGCACTGGATGGTCGAGAGCATCCGCGGATCGCTCGCCGACAAGAAATTGTTCAAGGGTAATGTCAGCACACTGGAGTCCACTGTCGCACCATCCAGCGTTTGGGTGAAGGTTTGAAGTTCTTTGTGATAACCCTGAGCGAGGATGGCTTGCCGAATCGCGTCGCGTTCGTTTCGCCACCGATCCAATGGCCCGGCTAGCTCGTTGTCCTCCGCCAACCGAACAGCACGATCCAACGCGACCCAACAGTACAACTTGGAATAGAGGAAATGTTGCGGCTCCCCCCGCACTTCCCATGGTCCTCGATCGGGTTGCAGCCAATGCGTTGCCGCCTGATCGGCCCAAGCGGAGAGTAATTCCCAAAGTTCCGGCCGCACCGGACGCGGCATCCGCTCGATGCACAACACGACCGCATCGATCACATGCCCATATACATCAAGTTGGATCTGATCGGTAGCGGCATTCCCCACCCGCACCGGACGTGAACCCCGATAGCCAGCCAGGTGATCGAGTTCCCGCTCCGAAGGGGCCGCGGTTCCATCGACTGTGTACATGATCTTCAGATTTGTCTGCTCATTTGTGTGCAGCCGCTCTAACCAGTCAATGAATTGCAGAGATTCGTCGTGGTAGCCAAGTTGTTGCAACACATCGAGCATCAAACCAGAATCCCGCAGCCAGGTGTAGCGGTAATCCCAGTTGCGAACCCCGCCAATGTCCTCCGGCAACGACGTCGTCGGAGCGGCCACCAATCCCCCAGAGGGATGAAAGAACAACAGTTTGAGCGCTAACAAACTCCGTCGTACAAGTTGCTGATCCGGTCCATCGTAAATACATTTCGACAGCCAACGCTGCCAATAGTCTTGGGTTCGATGGTATTCGGACTCGGCCTCGTCAACGGTGAAATCGAGATGAGCTTCGGCGTCGTTCGGGGGACAATGCGTAAGGGCGATCCAAAGTTCGTCGCCAGCCTCAATGACCCTGCGACCGACCAGAGCCTCCGCCTGTTTCTGCAGTGGAATCGGGCAAACAAGGCTCAACGCTCCCTGCTCGGAGATGGCTCTGGCCCCTCGGGAATCACAGAAGAATTCAGCGTTCGCTTGGGCAAAATTGAAGCTCGGGCGGAAGGTCACTTCCAACTCGACCGATCCCCGCAGACCTTGAATTTTTCGCAAAATCCGATGCGGAATGGACTGTCTATCCTCGTCATCGGGGGCTGGCATGAAATCCTGGTTCCGCACCTGACCGGTGGCGGTGGAAAACGTCGTCATCAGGATATTCGTCTCACCCACGTATGTGCGTGTGACTTCGAACGGCTGAGGCGGTGCAATTTGAAAGAAGCTGCCGCGTTCGGCATCGAGCAGTCGGCAAAAAACGGCGGGGCTGTCGAATCGAGGCCAGCAACACCAATCGATCGATCCCCGGCGATCCACCAGGGCCGCCGTCTGACCGTTACCAATGATGGCATAACCTGCGATAGAGCTTTCAGGACGCACGCGAAAAATCTCACAATTTTCGGTTAGCACGGCCGGGGTTTGAGCAAACAGAAACCTCTAAAATTCATTTCGCGGAAACGACCTGAACCCGAATCCGTTTCTGCTGTCGTTGGCCTTCTTCCCACACCAGCACGACGGGGCCATGCCCCTTGAGTGGAGCGCTCACCACAGGATCGTTGGCATGTCGAGCGATGATTTCAGGCCGCTTTTGATTCGGTCGTTGGAGAGACAAGTCACCGCCGTCGCGGGAAATCCAAGTGATCCAGGCTCCTTGTGCGTTGGCAGCAATCCAAGGTTGTTCGCCGCGGCCTAATCGGACTTCCTTTTTTTGGTCGGGTAACGTGGCGACGATGTCTTTCTCTCGTCGGCAAACGGTGGCCACCTCTCCCCGCTTCCCGACGGCCACCGCGCCGCCGTCCATCGGGCAATGATCGATCTTCCAATGTCCTTGCCCCAATCGCCGCGGTTCGGAGAAGGTGCGGCCGTCATCTTTCGAGGTGCTCAGGAACAGATCGCGATTGCCGTCGAGCCAGTTCCGCCACATCACATAGAGATTCCCCTGGGCATCGAAGGTCACGCTGGGATGGCAGCATTCGCAGACGTTGCCGTCCGGAGAACGGTAAATCAATTGGTTTTTGCTCCAGGTCCGACCGCCATCGTCAGAGCGGGATCCGAACACCTCGGACGAGTCGTTTCGCAGATCCAACCACACGCAATACAGTTCGCCATTGGGACCGGCGGCCAAAGCATGCAGACCTTCCCGCGCCGCCTTCGGGACATCATTGATCGTCACCGGTCCGTGCCATGTCTGGCCGTGATCATTCGATCGCCATGCCAACAGTTCCCCACGCTCTCCGATGGCCGTGATCGCGACAGATTCTCCAGCGACGGCAACCCGCGGGCCTCGTCGGCTGCCGAGCATCAATGAAGATAACGTGGCGACCCGCACCGGCTTGCCAAACCGTTTCCCGCCGTCTTGCGAAGCGACGCAGTACACGCACTTTCCCGCTCCAAAAGCGATGTAAATGTCCTGCGGTCCGGCCACCGCCACTTGCGGTTGCTGCGGTGCCTCCCCAGGCTCCGGCTGGGGTAATGTGACCGGCTCGCCCGCGGTGGCCATCATCGCGAATATGAACACAGACATCAGGCCGCAACAACGAATCGGCAGAGTTTTCCAATCCTGGGCAGTCAACATAGGCTTCGCTCCCCGTTTTCCATTGCGTGAGACGTGTGGCGACTGCGGTATAGCCTAGAGACCCCTACCTGGTATGGCAACTCAATTTTCTCGTCTTAGTTCATCTTCTGGCTCGATGTCTCAGGGTGTGTCATAACCGCACACGCTTGCCAATGTTTTTCCCCATGGATAAAACCGAATAACCCGGAAAGCGTCTTCCGGAATCTTCCCATAAAATGAGTTCGGTGAGTTGTATACGATACCCCGTGTTGGGTATCATGAGAGGGGTGTAAGATGCTCAGTGAAGCTGCCAAAGATGACTTGGCCAAGCGATTGCGGCGGGCGGAAGGTCAGGTGGCCGGGGTCGGCCGCATGATCGAAAACGATGCCTACTGCGTCGATGTGTTGATGCAGATTTCCGCCGTGATGGCTGCCCTCGGCAAAGTGGGGCATATCGTGCTGGAAAGCCACATCGACACCTGCGTCACCGACGCTTTTCGCGCGGAAGACGATTCGGTTCGCCGAGAGAAGATTGCGGAGATCATGAAAGTCTTCTCGAAATACGCGGGCATTCGCGGCCGCTGAATCCGAAGCCTCTTGCTGGATCCCCCGGACTTTCCACAACCACAGGAACTGATGGAGGACGACTGATGGCGATGATGACAACCGAAATGAAACAGTGCGTGGACACCTGCCGGGAGTGTCACGGGGTTTGCCTAGAAATGCTCTCCCGGCACTGTTTGGAGCAAGGCGGCGAGCATGTGGCGGCCGAGCATGTCCGACGGATGCTCGATTGCGTGCAAATCTGCCAGGCCAGTGCCGACTTCATGACTCGTGGCTCACAATTGCATCAATCCGTCTGCCGTGCCTGCTCCGAAATCTGTCGGGCGTGTGCCGAGAGTTGCGAAAAGGTCGGCGGCATGGACGAATGCGTTTCGATTTGCCGGAAATGCAGTGAATCGTGTGGCCAAATGGCCGCTTGAGAACTCAGTGCGTTCCAAGGAACTGTTGAGAATGAAACCGAGTCGGACTGGGCTCTGACAGTTCGGCTCGGTTGTTTGAATGACTTTCAGAAAACGGCGGTGCATGATGACGAACACCAATCTTCCCACCGAGGCGGCCACCGCGATCGATCCGGTCTGCAGCATGACCGTGGACCCGCGAACGGCGCTGTCGACGAGGCACGATGGGCATCCCGTTTATTTCTGTTCGGAACACTGTCGGACGAAATTCTCGCAAGATCCCGAAGCTTTTTCGGCAGCGAATCGTCCGCAAGAGACTCACGCTTGCTGCCACCATCCGACGGAACCCATTGTCCAACTAGATCAGCCTCGGAAACCCTCTGCGTCCGGTCAATACACCTGCCCGATGCATCCCGATGTCGAGCAGAATCACCCCGGTGATTGTCCGAAGTGCGGTATGGCTTTGGAGCGGAGTGGCCCACCGGCGGCGTCATCGCAAACGATTTTCACATGTCCGATGCACCCGGAAATCGAACGTGACAAACCAGGCGACTGCCCAATCTGCGGGATGGCTTTGGAACCGAAAACGGTATCCGTGCGAGGGGCGGAAGATGAAGACGATCCCGAACTACGCAGCATGACGCGGCGGTTCTGGATCGGTTTGGTGTTGGGGGTGCCAATCGTCTTATTGGCGATGCTGCCGATGCTCGACGTGCCGTTGGATGACGTGATTTCTCCGCGGCTCTCGCAATGGCTGCAACTCGGCTTGGCGACGCCAGTCGTTTGGTGGTGCGGTTGGCCGTTTTTTGTACGCGGTTGGAAATCCATTCTCAATCGGCATCTGAATATGTTTACGCTGATCGCGCTCGGTGTGGCGGCGGCGTATGTCTACAGCGTGGTAGCGGTTGTTTTTCCGCACTTGTTTCCCGCGTCGTTTCAGGAAGAGCACACCGGCCTCATCGGCATTTATTTCGAAGCGGCGGCGATGATCGTCGTGCTCGTCCTGTTGGGACAAGTGATGGAACTGCGTGCCCGCCAACGCACCGGCGGAGCGCTGCGGGAATTGATGAATCTCGCTCCCCCGGTCGCACGCGTTGTCACTGACGGCGAGGAAAAGGAAGTGCCGCTTGACGATGTGCCGTCTGGTGCCCTGCTGCGGGTTCGTCCGGGTGAAAAAGTCCCGGTAGACGGCGTGATTACGGACGGCAACAGCTGTGTCGACGAATCGATGATCACCGGCGAACCGATGCCGGTTGAAAAATCCAGCGGCGAGCGGGTGATCGGGGGAACGGTGAATCAGACTGGTTCTTTCCTCATGCGAGCCGAACAAGTCGGCGGCGAAACGGTGCTCTCGCGGATCATTCAAATGGTGGCCGACGCTCAACGCAGCCGGGCCCCGATCCAACGCGTAGCCGACACGGCGGCGGCGTACTTCGTGCCGTTCGTCGTTGGCGTGGCGATCGTGACGTTCATTGTCTGGTGGGCTGTCGGTCCCGCTCCGGCGTTCACCTTCGCCTTGGTCAATTCCGTGGCGGTGCTGATTGTGGCCTGTCCGTGTGCGTTGGGACTCGCCACGCCGATGTCGATTATGGTCGGCGTCGGGCGAGCCGCTCGGGAAGGAGTGCTCTTCAAGGACGCCGCCGCTTTGGAGACACTGCGGAAAGCCGATACGCTGATCGTCGACAAAACCGGCACCCTCACCGAAGGCCGTCCGAAACTGACCGATCTCCAACCGGCTGGCGGAGTTTCTGAAGACGATCTCCTGCGACTCACCGCCGCCGTGGAAAGTCAAAGCGAACATCCGCTCGCCCGTGCTGTGGTCGAAGCGGCAAAAAGTCGGGACCTCACCGGGAGCGAGGTCCAGGAATTTCAGTCGATCACCGGCGGCGGAGTTCAAGGCGTGGTGGATGGCCGAAAAATCCTGATCGGCAAATCCGACTTGCTCCGTGAGCACAAGATTTCGGGAATCGATGAACTCACCGAGCAAGCAAACCATTGGCGAACGGCCGGGAAGACGGTTCTGTTCGCTGCCGCCGATGGGAAGGTCTTGGGGCTGCTGGCTGTGGCCGATCCGATCAAAGAGAGCACGCCCGCTGCCGTTCGCGACCTGCATGCCCTGGGCCTCAAGATCCTGATGCTCACCGGCGATCACGAAGCGACCGCTCGCACCGTCGCCCAGGAATTGGGCATCGACGAATTCGAAGCTGGAGTCAGTCCCGAGGACAAACATGCCCGCGTCGAACAATTAAAACAACAGGGCCGGATCGTGGCGATGGCTGGCGACGGCATCAACGATGCTCCCGCTCTCGCCGCCGTGGATATCGGCATCGCGATGGGCACCGGGACGGATGTGGCGATGGAGAGTGCGGGGGTCACATTGGTCAAAGGGGATCTAGGTGGCATTGTCCGGTCGATTCACCTCAGCCAAGCCGTGATGCGGAACATCAAACAGAATCTGTTTTTCGCCTTCGTCTACAACGCCCTCGGCGTCCCGATTGCCGCCGGCGTGTTGTACCCGCTGGGCGGTTGGTTGCTCAGCCCGATGCTCGCCGCCGCCGCCATGAGCCTGAGTTCCGTCTCGGTGATCACCAACGCCCTCCGGCTTCGCAGCGTCGAAACGGCGAGAACGCAGTCTCACCATACGAAAGCCCAGCCTCTCTAAAAGAGACCGGGCCATGAGAACCATGCTGGTGTAAAGGGAAACTAACGGCGGTTCGATTTCGCTCGCAGTGAAGCCGTATAGAGTTCGTCGATTTTTTTCAGATAGGTTTCCGAATCGGCTTCGATTTTCTGGGTGCACGGTGGGCAGCAGACGTAGACGATTTGTCCGTCCACAACGGTCCACTTCGGCTGCTTGGGCAGTTCCTTCTTCATGATCGGGCAAATGCCTTGAGCTTTGGCGAAGTTGGCGTGGATTGTGGCCCAATGCTTGCGGTCAACCTGCTTCTTGAGGCAGCCCCGGCAGCACAAAAAGATCTCTTCCTTGCCGATTTTGACTTTGATCGGCTCGCCATGCGTCCCTAACTTCTGACCGGTGACCGGGCAAATGTCTTGCACGGCGGCATGTAGCCGATCACGGCGGACTTGTTCCCGTTCGGTGGCATCTTCCGCGTGGGCGAAGGAACCGGTGGCGGCCACTAAAACAATCAGTCCTGTCATCCATGCGTTCTTCATTGTCCAACTCCTTTGGTTTTTGGACAGCTTCAAAATAGGACATCGCACTCCGCGATGCCCGCCGTGTGTGGTCGAATTGTATTTCGTAGGAATCTCGATCAACTCGGCGAAACCGCCAGCGGTCTCTCTGGCTGAACTGGTTCGGCTTCATCCGTTTCATTCCAATAGTCATCCTGCAAGCCGGCTCGCATTTTGAATTCGACGTAAGCGCAGTAGAGGGTCGGCACGATGAACGTGGTGAAGGGCTCGATCAGCATTCCGCCGAAGACCGGCAACGCCATCGCCCGCGCGACATCCGAACCGCGACCGACTGAAGTCAACACGGGCAACAACGCTACGAGTGTGGTGATGGTCGTCATGGTGCAGGGACGGATGCGTTTCAATCCGGCTTCGTAAATGGCTTGGCGGATGTCTTCGACACTGCGAATCGTGTGCCGACTAAGCGTTTCCCGCATGTACGTCGCCATGACGATACCGTCGTCGGCAGCCAACCCGAACAACGCAATGAAGCCAACCCACATCGCGGTATTCATCTCCACGCCCATGACCGCAACCGCGATCATCCCCCCCGCAGCCGCAACAGGAATGCCCGAAAACACGACTAGGGAAATCGGCAGGTTGCGGAAGTGCAAATAGTGCAACAGGAGGTTGATCAGGATCACCATCGGTACGATCCACATCAGCCGCTGATTGGCTTCGATCTGATTCTGAAACGATCCGACCGGCTGGAGTTCGAAATTGCCTTCGGGAAATTGCAGGGAACCGGTTTCGCGAGCCGACCGCAGCGAAGCCATCACCGCCTCGACGGTTTCCAAGTCGCCCGCCGCCCCGGATGGTGAGAACGCGACATGGGCCACCAGCCGGGCGTCTTCACTGTTGATGGCTCCCGGTCCCCAGGTGGTGGTGACTTTCGCCAGTCGCTCCAACGGCACCACGTCCCCGGAGTGAGTGACCACGGACACCTGGCCGAGTTCGTCGACTTTCTCGCGGACGCTACGTTCGTAGCGAATCTGGATGGGATACCGCTCTCGACCTTCCACGGTCGTTGTGACATCCACGCCCCCGAGACCTGCCGAGACGATCTCGTTGACCATCATCGTCGTCATTCCGTAGCGGGCGGCTTCCTGGCGATCGACTTCGAATTCGTAATACGGCTTGCCCATCACGATATCGGGATTGACGGTCCCGGCGTTGACGTGATGCAAGCCTTTGAGGTGCTCGGCGACCGCGAGCGAGGCTTTGGCCAGCCCGGCCAAGTCATCGCCATAAATTCGAACCGCCATCGAAGCTTTGATGCCCGCTTGCAGCATGACCACGCGGCCTTCAATCGGTTGCAGTGGCGAAGCTGGCGTGACGCCGGGCAGGGTGGCGACGGCATTGATTTCGTCCCAGATTTTGCGTTCGGTTATACCGTCTCGCCATTGGTCGCGAGGTTTGAGCATCACGTACGTTTCAATCATCGCTGCCGGTGCCGGATCGAGAGCCGATTCCACGCGGCCGATTTTGCCGAGCACGTCTTGAACTTCGGGAATCTCCTTGATCATCGCGTCTTGTGTTTGCAGGACCTGCATCGCCTGCGAGAAACTCGCCGCCGGGTATAAGCTCGGCATATAGAACCAACTGCCTTCATCGAGGGCGATCCAGTCATCCGTTTTCAGTCCGGTGAAGGTGTGCTTGAGATCGACGTAGCCGGGGACTTCGTTCAGATCGGCTCCGAAAATGCTGGCGACTTTTTCCACAGGCTTCAGGACCGTCGGCAGACCGATCCACGCCCCGAGTCCGATCACCAAAATCATCGCTGGAAACGAAAGCATTAGCACCTTCCGCCGCAGAGCCAATCGCAACCGTCCGGCGTACAGCCAAAGGACAAAGCGGCTGACGGGGTTGTTCTCCATCGGCAGAATGCGTTCGCGACTCATCCACCAACCGACCGCGAAACCGATCAGCCCCGCAATGGCCGTCGTGAGCGGCAAACTCAGCGGCAGCCAATGTTCGAGGTGCGAACCCCACACAAAATAACACAGGCAGCCACTGAGGGTGGCGAACCCGAATCCCGCTGTGAGACTCGTCCACCACCGCCGTGTCGACGTCTTCAAGAACACCCGGCAAAGCATCGGCACCACGACTACGGCAACGATCAAACTCGAGGCCAACGCGAATGTCTTGGTCCACGCCAGCGGTGCGAACAATCGGTGATCGCGACCGGTCAGAAAGAACACGGGGAGAAAGCTGACGATCGTGGTCGTCACGGCTGTCATCACCGCCGGCACCACCTCCGCCGCCGAATTCCGAATGACTTGTAACCGCCGCTCCGCTCCTCTGGGAGCACCGGCTGCTTCCCATTCGGCGAGGCTGCCGTAGACGTTTTCTAGCACGATGATGCCCATATCGACCATTGTGCCAATCGCAATCGCAATCCCCGCCAGCGACATAATGTTCGCATCCACCCCGAAGACGTTCATGGCAATGAACGACATCAACACGGCCATCGGCAGCGTGATCGCAATCACCAAGCTGGCGCGGACGTGCAGCAAAAACAGCACCATCACGGCAATCGTGATCAGCGTTTCGTGAAATAACGCATCGGTCAGTGTGGCCACGGTTTCATCAATGAGAATCGTGCGGTCGTAGACGCCGTGGATCTCGATGCCGCCCAGTTCCGATTCAAGGGCCGCGATCTTGGCTTTGACACGTTCGATCACATCACGCGGGTTTTCGCCGTAGCGCATTACGACCACGCCGCCCACCGCTTCGGAACCGTTGTGGTCGAGTGCTCCACGCCGGAAGGCCGGGCCGGTCTGCACCTGGGCGAGATCCCGAATGCGAATCGGCACGCCGTCCCGTGTGAGTACGACGGTCTCGCGGATTTGATCGATCGTTTCCGCTTCGGTTTGACCGGCCCCGATGAAACCTTTGCCACGGACGATGTATTCCATCCCACCGCTCTCGACGGTCTTGGCACCCACGTCGATATTCGAAGCCTTCACCGCGGCGACCACGGTATTGAGCGGAATGTTGTGGTAGCGGAGTTTGTCGGGATCGATCTCGATCTGATATTGCCGAATATAACCGCCGATCGAGGCCACTTCCGCCACGCCGTCGACGGATTGCAGGGCGTACTTGATGAAAAAGTCCTGCTTCGACCGCAACTCGGCAAGGTCCATGCCGTCCGGCGGTTTCAGCACGTAATAGTAAATCTGCCCCAGTGCGGTGGCATCGGGAGCGAGCGTCGGCGTGACCCCTTCAGGCAGCGAACCCGCCACAGTCGTGAGTTGTTCGGCCACCCGCGACCGCGCCCAGTAGAAATCCACATCGTCGTCGAAAGTCACCTGCACAAAACTAAAACCGAACATGCTTTTGCCACGCACGTTCTTCGACCCCGGCACCGCTTGCAACGCGATCGAGAGCGGATAGGTCACTTGGTCTTCCATGTCCTTCGGCGAACGGCCCATCCATTCGGTGAGCACGATGACTTGGTTCTCGCCGACATTGGGAATGGCATCCAGCGGCACTTCTTGGGTCGAGTACCAGCCGTAGCCGATCAAGCCGACCGATGCCAACAGCACCAGCAGCCGTTCACGAATGCAGAATTCGAGAAACTTATGGATCATTTTGCTGACTCCTTCCGACCGTTCGCCACGCGGGGTTCGACCAGAACGGGTTCGATCAGTTGAATGGCTTCAATGGGTGGGACCGCAGGGAAATCGAGGTCTTGTTCCTCGTCGAGCGGAGAGGGTTCATTCAGTTTTTGCAGGTGTTCTTCCGGTTCATCAAGCAACGGCTGACGACACCCTTCACAGCAAATCCACACCGGCTGGCCAGCAACATTCACCTTCTGAGGAGTGCCCATTGCACCCAGACGTTGCTTGGTGACCGGGCAGATTCGCTGGTCTTCGGCCAACCGCCGATCATCCGCCGAGAGCTTCTTCAAAGCGGCGATGACTGTCTCAGAATCTACGGCTGAAGGAATCACGCTCGGCACCGCTTTGGTGGGATCGATCAGTGACGGATTGCCAGCGAGTTGCATTTGTGAGTCGATCAGAAAATTGCCCCGAGTGGCGATTTTCTCGCCCGCGCTTACGCCCTGAAGAATCACAATTTGATCCTCACTTTGCGGACCGAGCGTGACGCGGCGAATCTCGAATCGGCCGGCTTCGGTTTCCACATAGACGACACTGTTCGCCCCGGCCATCAGCACCGCACTGCGAGGGACGACCAAGGCATCGTCGGAAGCGATCCGTTCGCCTGTCCCACTCCCCATCGGCACGTTGATCGTGGCCTTCGCAAAATCACCCACGCGAAGCAGCCCTTTGTCGTTCTCGATCACGACTCGAACGCTGACGGTACGAGTTTTGGGATCGACTTGCGGATCGATAAATGCCACTTCGCCGGTGAATGTACGGTTCGGCAGCGATTGCACGACGGTCTGCACCAACTGACCATGGCGAACAACCGCCGCATCCTCGGGGAACAGTTCGAGCATCAGCCAGACCGTCGACAAATCGGCCAATTGATAAATCGCTTGGCCTTCTTTGACATATTGCCCCTCCACCGCCAATTTCTCGATCACCGTGCCACTGATTGAAGCCAGCAGGCGCATTCGGCTATTGGCTTCACCGCTTCGTTCGAGCTGCTCGATCTGGTTCTTCGTCATCCCGAGTTCGATCAGCCGTTCTCGAGCGGTGTCGTAGAGACTGTCGTCGGACAACTGAAAACGAGACGAGGAAATCGCCCGGTTCTCCTGCGTGGCTTTCTTGGCTAGCAGTAACTCGATTTGCCCAGAGTACAACTTGGGCGAATAGACCAACGCCAGTTGATCATCCTTGTTGACTACAACGCCCGTGTAGTCGGCATACAGTTTGTCGAGGCGTCCATCGACATAGGCCGAGATCGTTTTGAGCGAGCCTTCGTTGTAGGTCAGTTCGCCGACCGCCCGAATGGTTCGCGTCAGTGGAGCCGACTTGACTGCGACCGTTTGAATGTTGGCAATCCGGCGAGCCACCGGATCGATCTCGATGGACGTGGAACCGCCGGACCCGCTGCCGGCTGCCGCCGGAACAAGCTCCATGGCACACACGGGGCAGCGTCCCGGTTCCGATTGAGGCGGCGTACACATCATCGGACAGATGTAACTGACGGCCTGATTCGTGTTCGCGACGTGCTGGTGATCGTGGCCGCCACCGCCAGAGATCCAGCCCATCCGCTGGGCAACGCCCAACCCGGCGAACAGGAGCCCTCCGACAACAAGCATCAACAGCGGCTGCACGAACAATTGAACCCACCATCGCCGGCTGTCACGGGATCGCCGATCAGCGGCAGTATGGGGCGTTCTTGTCTCGCTGTGCGGCGTAGCAGACTTTTCAACAGGAGTCATGACAACCTCACCAAATCGGAGGAATGGAAACGAATGCAGAAGTCTTGAGCACAGACCGATCAAGGTCAGCGCGCGAACTCGCCATCCAGACGGAGACTTGTGCGAAGACGCAGGGGAACTCGGATGCGTTTTCGATCCCGTCCCAGCGATTTCCCGCAGGCTCAGCTCAGCAGCAACAGAGATCCAATCGCCAAGATGATACGTCGTGAGAAGAAGCCAAACATGCTCTTCAACTGAGATCATCCGTGACGCACCGTCAGCGGCACAGACGACCTGAACCACGCCGCGTCGCAGGTCTTGGAACGGCTGATGAGAAGGAGTGGGGCCGGCCTATAGCAGCAGCCGGCAGAGAGAGACGCAGCACGCCCCGGTTGCGTGAGGCGAGGACAGTCGAGCAGTATCGAATCGACCGGGTATGCTCACCGGTTCGACGAGTGCGTCGGAAATGCCAGCGAATAATCCTTCAAGCAGCCGCTGGACGGTTTCATTTTCCGTGATCGGCGGAAACGGCGGAGAAGAGGTTGCGTCACCACAGCGGCACTGAGCTCCGCAGGAGTCACCGGTATGGAGGTGATGATTCGGCTGACAGCAGGACGAATCAGTCTGGATATCCGCAGGGGAAGCCGAACAGCATGCGTGGGGCGTTTTGCTCCGCGAACGGGCACAACAACAGGTTCCCTGTTCCACTTGCACTTGTGAGCAGTCGCATCCCGAAACCATTGGAACGCCACTCGCACCACCGCATCCGCACGCCGCCGCCGGCAATTGCTGAAGCGGCATGGCCAAGGCGGCCAGCCAAATCAGATTGCGGATGGCGAGGCTGCAAAACGATGTCATGCGAAGACGATCCAACTCGGTTGGTCACGATTTTAAAAAATGGCATCCCTCGGAAGGAGGGCCAGTGTTTGTATCGACTGCGAGCAAGGCTGAGTTCCAGCGGAAATTCGCTCAGACGATATTGGCACTGTTTTGGTGCGAACTTTCTCAGGAATGTTTTCAGCCGTCAACACCAATCACTTGACCAGGCAATGACCCAATGACTGGCGAGATCGCCAGAGGCAAGTTTGAAATGTTCTTCAGAAATACCATTGATTCATAGTCGCCCTCATGAATCAAGGCCCCAATTTCCGAACCGATCGTGAAATCTCATTTTTCTTTGGACGCGATGATGAACAAACCAATTCGAAATTTTTCTGAGTTGTCCAGCATTTCGCCTGCTTGCTGGCAGCGCAAGAAACGAAATGCCACACCATTGCCCCATGGGCGAAATGGATCGTAGACCACAAAATGCCAAATTCGCAAAAAAAACGTTCTCGCGGCGATGTCGTGATTTCGACGTGGTCGTTCAGGTGAACTGCAAAGTAGGAAGCCAATTTCGTGCGAAGTACTTCAAGACTTTCCGCGTAGCCGACTGTTCGCCCGAACTCGGCGAGGTCTTCGGTCACCTCCGCATTCAACTGCTCGACGATGTGGTCTCTCATCGACCAATAACCAAGCTTTCCCAATCCGCATAAGAGCAGAGCGGGCGATTGCGTCCCGGGAGATAATCTCGTCGAGATGCCCCAGGAAGTATTCCAATAGTTCACACTCGCGGTCACTGAAATCCAATTCGCGCCGGCTCGGCTCACCCGCCGCGCGACGGGTTCCATTCCAAATCGCCGGTTCGCAGTACCGTGGATTCGTTCGAGTCTGCCCGTCGCAACAATACCCGGCTGCGGACCAAGAGTTCTTCGAAGGCAAACGGCTTGATCACGTAGTCATCCGCGTCGCAGTCGAGTCCACTCACACGATCTCCGATCGTTCGTCGGAGCTTCTATGGGGAAAACGCCTCGTGGACCAGCTTCGCAAGTCCGCTTGTTTCGTGCTGATCGAACTGACGCTCGCGGCAGGACTTTTTTCTCTTTACCGCGGATGACATGAATGAATGCACGTCGGCGGATTTAACCTTGGCGTCAACAAAGCATCCCACAGGCCATTTCTAGCGTCGAAGATGGTTAAGCAAGCCATCGTTTCATTGTCGACAGACGCATGCAAACCCTGTCATTGGCCACACGATTTCCTGTGACTCGAAAATGTGATTCTCACCCCCGGGACGATTCAGGTCATGCGGACATCCCCATCAGCAATTCGTGTAGCAAACTGTAGTTAATTACTCAAAACAGCCCGTAATTCCACTGAAACGAGCGGCATTGGAGCAGTGCAGGAAACGGGATATAGTACAGGGTTTTTGTTGGGTTTTGGCAAGATTCCATGCAGGTGCAAGGAGTGTAGTTATCAAGATCGTCGGCCATGATGAGCACGATATTGGGCCGTTGGGATGGCTCGGCGGCCGTCAGCGGTGTGTCGAGCAACTGCGAAACCCCAGTCGCCAAGAGCAGAAGCAGAGGTGCCACGTTTCGATGTCGAAGCGACTGGCGGAGGCACCCAAAAACGGAACGCAAGTTAGAAATCATGAAGGAATCTCTCAATCGGCTTGGGCAATCGGTGCGATTCGCGGTGGGCAAGGACAGAGGCCCGCTCGTGAGTGCATTCTGCGGACCAAAAATTCTTCCGTCAATTCCGACCTTGTTTTCGCTGGCGATCTCATCGAACGACGTTCCCGAATTTTCCCCGAAAAGACCGATGAACCAAAGACAAATCCCGCACAATCCGCGTCTTCCGTTTCTTCCGAAGGTGGGTTGGCCGTCGTATTGAAACCTTTGCATCAAGTTCGCAAGCCCTGCAGACTCGGAAGCCGAAAAAGAATTTGCTTGACATCAAGCATCAAGTATAATTGCGGTAAGATTTCCCAATCTATCACCACAATGTGGGGCTGAATGCGATGTCGGAAGCAATCGACGACGTAAAATCGAAAAAGAACAGTCGTCGGGAGAAACCAGAGAAGGACCGACGCCCCAAGGCACCGGAAACGGTGCTGACCTCGCTCCAATTGGTCTCTGTGGCCGCTACGTTGGGAGCGATTGTCCTGTTGGTGTTGTCGCTGGCTCGTTACGGTTGGGCATTGCCCGGTTAGTGAGACGCGGGTCGTCCGCTTGTCGGCTACCGATGAACTCCTTATTCTCAAATCGAAGTGCTATCTTTCTTCGAGGAATAGGGACACGCCCCCATGAAGCGATTTGCCACCTGGATTGCCGTTGTTGTTGCGATTTCGGGTTGTGCGTCTGAGACGGAACCAACAAACGCGACACCCGCCCCTAAAACTCCGTCCGCACCGGCGATTGCAGAGCCGAGCTCTGAACCCTCAGCGTCTGAGAACACCGCCACCGATGAAGTCATTGTGATCGATGTTCGCAGCCAAGAGGAGTGGGACTCTGGGCACGTCGAGCAGGCGGTTCATATTCCGCATACCGAGATCGCCGACCGAATCTCCGAAGTGACTACCGACAAAGACGCCAAGATTGTTTTGTACTGTGCTGTCGGCGGTCGTGCCGGTAAGGCCAAGTCCTTCTTGGAAAAACTGGGTTATACGAACGTCGAGAACGGCGGTGGCTACGAAGACGTCAAGGACCGCTTCTAGAGTCGTTGACTTTTGCTCCCCGTGATCACACGATTGGCGACTTCCTCTCTAATGCTTCATTAATCGATCCTGCAAGCTGAGTTTGATGCGGCATCTTGGTGGTCTTCTCAGTCCTTGAAGGCGAGTGCCACCGCCCACCTCAGATCGATGTGCGGGTGGCAGGTTTCTCGCCCAAGCGTTTCGGCGGAATCGTCTGTTATAAGGAACCGATGCGGTTTGCTCCGGTGGTTGGGTTCCAGAAGAAGAGATCGTCTTGCGGCGTATTGGTGAAGACATCTTCGATGAGGCGAACGGTTTGTTCGTAGTCACCGTTGACCCCGCCGGCTGCGAGAGCGTTATCGACGAATGCCGGATCGGCTGTGGGGTCGATATCGGACAGCACGCTGCGATTTTCGCCCGTGGTCGGATCCCAGGCGAAGACGTCATCGAGGCCGTCACCGTTGAGGTCGGCGACTTCCACCGTCTTGTAAACCGAACCGTTGAGTAGCGAAGCGTTGCCATCGCGGATCATGTCAACCGCCGTGCTGCCACCCGAGGGCATCAACGAAACACGTCGATTTTTCCCGCTGGAAAGATTTGTAAACAACAGCTCATCGACGCCGCCGGACTCGAATTCACCGACGTGGACGGATTCGAAATCGTCGCCGTTGATTTGAGTGGGATCGATCACGTTGTCTTCCACGTTACTCACCGCGCTGTCCGTCCCCGCGGTGACAGCCACGAAATGGGCGATGCGGTTGCGTCCACTGGTGGGATTCCAGAAGAAGACGTCCGCTTGATCGATGCCATCGAAGTTCCCCACGACGGCGGTGGTGAAGTCGTTGCCGTTGATTTGGGTGGGATCGATCACATTGGTTTGGAACGTGTTCATCACGCTACCGGTGCTGCCGTTCCAGTGGATCAAGCGATTGCGTCCACTGATGGGGTTCCAGAACAACAGATCGGTGTTACCGCCACCGTCGAAGTCCCCGACGAGCACCTCGGTAAAATCGCCACCGTTGATCAGAGTCGGATCAATGGCATTCGCTTGTTGCGTCCGGGTGCCATCGCCGAACAGCAGGAGATTGGCTCCGGTGTTCGGATTCCAGAAGAAAATGTCATCGATCGCCACCGTCGGCGTGTCGTCGAAATTGCCGCTGACTAGCGTTGTGAAGTTGCCGTTGATATCGACGGACGGAACCGGATTCGTGACGAATGTCGCTTGGTTCGGATGCAGATCATCGTTCTGAATCAGGCCGTCACCCGTGCCGACCGCGATCGTCACATTCCGTCCACTGGCTTGAAGATTGGACAAATCGACGCTGAACTGTTCGTCGACTTCGAAATCATGATCACCATTGATGTCGACCGAGACGGTTTGCGTCTCACCAGCACTGCCGACGAAATTCAATGTGCCGTTGACTGCGGTGTAGTCGGAACCGGCGGTTGCGGTGCCATCGTTGGTAGCAAAGTCCACGGTGAATGGTGTATCGACGGCATTGTCGAGCGTGACGGTGAAGATCGCCTGGGACGTGCCGTTGTTGCGTTCGATGACGTTCACGTCAGTGATCGACAATGTCGCGGCATCGTCGTTGGTGATGGTGCCAAGTCCTTGGCTATCGGAAAACGTCACTTGGCGTCCACCGGCACTGATACCGCTGAGGTTGAGGAAGAACGTCTCATCCGGTTCGATCTGCGTATCGCCGTTCACTTGCACGGTGATGGTTTCCGTGGAACCGGCAGTCACGCTGCCGAAGTTGCGAGTGGTCGTAGTGAGAGCCGTGAAGTCGCTGGCCGTGGCGGTGTTGTTACCGGTTTCGAAATCGAAGCTCACACCGGTGTCGACTTCCGCATCCAACGTGACGGTAAATGTGAACACAGTCGAGCCGGCATTACCTTCAGCAGCGGTCACATCGTCAATGCTGATCGTCGCCACATCGTCATTCGAGATAGTGCCCACGCCGGTGTCGTCGGCGATGATGGCTCCCATCGCGTTTGACAGCATCACCGTGAACGTCTCATCGGCTTCGACTTTGGTATCCCCTTTGACAAAGATGGTAATCGTTGTTTGCGTTTGCCCTCGAGGAATCGTCGCTGTGTTAGCCGCATTGAGGAAGTCGTCGCCACCGTTGGCATCTTGTTGTGCCGTTCCGTCAACTGCTGCAAAATTGAATTGCACATCCTGATTGGTTGTTTGGTTCAGTGACACTGTAAACGTGACCGCAGTGTCGCCACTGTTTCCTTCGTCCATCGTGACGTCGTCGATAGAAAGTTCAGCAGGCGGATTGTCGACGGTGATCATCGTAGTCGCTTCAGAGAAATTCGTCCCGTTATTAACGTCGACACGGAAAAGAATGTTCTCTGTTCCGACAATATCCGCGAAACTGTTCCAGACAAACGTTCCGCCACTGATTGGCGTGGCGAGATTCGAAGCCGGGTTCAGCAGCGGAGATGACATGGCAGGCGTGGCGTCGAAGTAGGTGGCCCCGTTGTCGATTGACCAACCGAACGTCAATTCCACCGGACTGTTCAAAGAGTCGATGACGTCGAAGTTGATGGTGATGTTCCCAGTCTCGGTCGTCCCGACCGGAGAGTTGATGACCGCCATCGCATTCGCCACCGCCTCGAAGGCTCCCATATCGACGGAAGAACCCGAGATCCGCGGATTTCCGGTGCCGCGTTGGTCGGTGGTGAGCGGGTTGCTCATCGCATCGACGGTGAGAGCGTTGTCACCCGCGTTGATCGCTGGGCTACCGGCAATCAACGCATGGGTTTGAGTCGGTCCGCCGTTGTTGGCGAGATTCGTATCTAGCACGGTCGTGATGTCGATCGTACCACTGCCGTTGTTGCCGACGATGTTACCGTCCTGACCATTCATTATGCCGCCGGCGGTATTGGCATCGCCGATCAGGTTATTGTTGGCGGTGTTGATGGTGTCGCCGTCGATGTCGTTCGCAGTGGTCATGCCGTCGACGAAGTTCCCAGCGATGATGGAATTGTTGAGTATTTCGACGGTTCCGAAGTCATCCCCAGCAAAAATTCCGCCACCGACTTCGTTCGGATCGTTGTTGTCGGCGTCAGCGATATTGCCGGTAACTGTGGAGTTGGTCACGGTCAGCGTGTCGGAATTTGTAAAGATCCCGCCGCCATTCCCGTTGGCCGAATTTCCGGAAACGGTCGAGTTGATCACCTGGAAAATTCCCCGGTTCGAAATCCCACCGCCGCGACCACCCGAGGTGTTGTTGTCGATCGTCGAATTGAGGACGAACGCCGATGCATTCGTGCTGATGCCACCCCCGACCGATGTGGCCATATTCCCGGAGATTGCGGAGTCGATCACGCTCAACTCGCCGGTGTTGCCGATCCCCCCGCCTGTATTTGCCGAATTACCCGTGATGACTGATCGCATCACCGTCAGCGTGCCTAGTTGGTTATTGATTCCTCCGCCGTCGTCCGCCCCGGTGTTGCCGGTAATTGCCGAATCCGAAATGGTCAGATCTTCGAAATTCCAGATCCCGGCCCCATTCACAAGGGCAACGAGCCCGTTTTGAATCGTCAGGTTAGCCAGGTTGACCGTTGCCTGGTTTGAAGGGTTTCCGTCGTTGACCTGTAACACTCGGCTATTACTTTGCGCATCGATGACAATATTGTTCATTTCGCCATCGATGCTGAGACCTTTGTCGATGAGCAATTCGCCATTGGTCAGGTTAATCGTGCCCTGCACGCCGAAGGTAATCGTGCCACCGTCAGCAATGGCGGCGATGGCGTCTCGCAGACTGACGTCTCCCGTGTTGATGCCATCGTTTTCATCGACCAGCGTATTGACGATGAGTGTCGAGGGCGGACCCAGCGTCTCGAACGCTCCGATGTCGACCATTGCACCTTGAATCCGGGCGAAACCCGTGCCGCGTTGGTCGGTCATCAAGGCGTTGTTCATGCCATCGACAGCGAGCGGGTCACTTCCCGCGTCGATCGCCGGGGAACCGGTGACCAACGCATGGGTTTCGGTGGCGCCGCCGTTATCGGCCAGCGTGGTATTCAAGACGGTACTGATGGCGAGAGTCCCGGTCCCGCTGTTCCCGACGATGTTACCGTCCTGACCATCTATGATATTGCCAGCCGTACCACTATCGCCTATCAGATTGTGATTAGCGGTTTCGATGGTGTTGTCAATGTCATCGGGAACCGGAGCAGCCGTGCCGCGAAAGTTTCCAGCGACGATCGAATTGTTGAGTGTATCCGTACCGTCACCGGCAATACCACCGCCAGCATCAAATGAGAAACCGCTGTCGTCGGCATCAGCCGTGTTTCCCGTAATCGTAGAATTCGAGACGGTCAGTACACCTGGGACATTAGGAGAAGATGCGAAGATGTTAAGAATTCCTCCTCCTCCTTGATTGGCTGAGTTGCCGGAGATCGTCGTATTGATGACTGTCAAGATCGCACCATCGCTGTTCACAATGCCACCTCCACTGTTCCCGACCGAATTTCCTGTGATGGTCGAGTTGAAAATCGTGAGTGTGCCATTGTTCGCGATGCCGCCCCCATTGAAGGCCAAATTGTTCGCGATAGTCGCATTGGAAATCGTGAGAGTTTCGAGATTTTGAATACCGCCACCCCGTCCGAAGCCTGCGGACCCGTCGCCGTTCGCGATCGTTAGATTGGCAAGAGAAACAACCGCCTGGTTGTTGGTATTTCCATCATCGACATTGAACACCCGATTGCTACCGCCGGCATCGATGATGATCTGGTTCGTTTCACCATCAATGCTGAGACCTTTGTCGATGGTCAACTCACCGTTGGTTAGATTGATCGTGCCTTGGACTGAGAACGTGATATCGTCACCATCGCTGGCGGCGGCGATTGCGTCCCGCAGACTTACACCGCCGGTGCCGATGCCGTCGTTTTCGTCAACCAACGTATCGACCGTGAATGACGCCAGCAGCGTGCGGTCTTCGAGGACTTCCGTCGCGGTGGGCATGGAGAGACTTCGGCGAATGTTTTTCCGGCGGTCGTTTCGGAGTTGCTCTTGAATGCGGTTGGCGACCAGCTCGCGGGTCTGGCGGATGCGGGTCCAGAATTTCGATTGTGAAAACATCGGCGGAGTCTTTCGGAAATGGCGAAGCGATGGAATGGGCTGGAATCGGCTGAGTGATTTCAGGGACTTGAGTGTTGGAGAAAGTCGCAAGAGCCTCTGCTGATAAATACGCGGGGCTTGGACATTCCCATCGCAAAATTTTTCGAAAGCAATTTTTCTGCCAACAATCGTACGTAGCCGCACGAAAACCTTGATTGCGGTACAAACCACGCGGTAGAGTAGTGGGAGCACAAAGCCCACTCCTCAGTCGGACCTACGGTGGGAGACTTTGCCGCAGGGAGTTCGTGGCCGGGTTTTGACATCACTCATCCGACCGTCGGTTGTTCTCCGACGGTGGCGGGAGGGAATATGTCGCCAGAACCGGGCAACACACTCAGCCAGACTGCATTTCAACGCGTACAAGCCGGAGATTCCGACGCTTGCGAGTTGGTCGTTCGAGTGTATGGTCCGGTCGTCTATCGGTGGGCCAGACGCGAAGGGCTTGCGGATGATGTGGCTCAAGACGTCATGCAAGACGTCTTCCTGACCGTCTTCAGTCGTCTCGATGCCAACCGCGAAGGTCGTTTCCGCAATTGGCTGTGGCGAGTGTTTCGCAGTCGACTGACCGATCGATTTCGTCGAGAACAAAAGCAACCTCTCACACTAGGCGGCACAACCGGCCAACAATTTTTTCAAAGTGTGCCTAATCTCGCCGATGCCCCGCCGAACGAACATTCTCCCGATGGACGTGCCGATCAGAGAGTTTTGCTGATGCGGGCCGTGCTAGCGATGAAATCGCGATTTCAAGAAAACGTTTGGCAAGCGTTTTGGCGAGTTGTCATCGACGGTCAACCGCCCAGCGATGTCGCTGCGGAACTCGAGATGTCGACGTGGGCTGTCTACAAAGCGAAGTCGCGATGTTTGAAGCTCATTCAAACCGAACTCGCCGGCTTGGAGATCGAATGGAATCGCAGTCTACTCACGCAATGATGCGAAACCGGATCGAAAACCGGCATGCATGTCCAAGCCGAACGTAGTAATAAGTATGACATTCCCGATTCCGTCGCGTTAATCGCCGGATACGACAGATGCCCATTGACCACGAGTGCCCCGACGAAGACACGCTCCGGAAAGTCCTTCAAGACACCTCCGGCGAGGTCGAACTCGAGGAATTGGCTCACCATATCGATCGTTGCCACGACTGTCAGCAACTGATCGAGCGTTTGGGGCGGGAAGCGGGTGAAGGGGTCTCGTGGGATTCGCTCGACATCGCGGAGTCCACGTCTTCCGCATGCGATGCCGTCGTCAATCGACTGGTGCGGATCGTGCGTGGCGAAACACTGGCCGAATCCCTTGGCGACACCGTCCCCGATACGCCACCACCCGAGCGGTTGGAGCATTTCGAGATCGAAGCAGTGATCGGCCAAGGGGGAATGGGCACGGTTTTCAAAGCCAAAGACACGCGACTCAATCGTTATGTGGCCTTGAAACAACTGCGTCCGATTCTCGCGCGGAACAGCGAAATCCGCCGTCGAATTCTTTCCGAAGCCCAAGCTGCTGCAGCGATCAATCATCCCGGCGTGGTCTCGATTCACTCGGTTCATGACGACCACGATCCCGCGTTTTTCGTGATGGAATATGTGGCGGGTTCTTCGCTCCAAGAGGTTCTGCAGGAACGTCCGAAGTTACCGGCTCAGGAAGCGATTTCGATCGCGACTCAGGTTCTCCATGCGATCGAGGCCGCTCATGCCGTGAACGTCATTCATTGTGACATCAAACCCGCCAACATCCTGCTGGATCGAAATGCGGGAACCGCTCGGCTGACGGACTTCGGAATCTCTTACGCCGCCAGTCGGGAAGAAACCGGCCATCCCGAAAAGTATCTCGGCACACCATTGTATATGTCGCCCGAGCAATGCCGGGGTTCGCAGGTCGATGCCCGCAGCGATCTATTCAGTCTCGGCGTATTGATGTACCGCATGCTCACGGGCACGTTTCCCTTCCTGGGACGGACCGCCGATGCCCTGAAAGTCAACATCCAAAACTCGCCCCCGGTTCCGATTCACACCTATAACCGCGAGATTCCGAATCGGCTTGCCCGTCTGGTTCATCAACTGATCGAGAAAGATCCCAACGACCGCCCCCAGTCCGCGACGGAAGTTCTTCGTCTGTTCGCAGCCTGGCAAACCGCGCGACCATCGGTGTTATCGATTTTGGTGATGAGCATTGGAACGTCGTTGCTGATCGCAGCGATCTACTTGACGATCAGTCGACGAAACACTCAACAACAGCTCCCCGCAATCGACGAAGTTCCGCAAGAATCGTCCGTCTCCAGCTCGGCACAATCGTCGGCGACGGAGTTTATCGAGGCGATTCCCATTCCCGAAACGCGACCATATTATCAGGGAATCGCTTCGCCGAGTTTGCAGTTGCTCGATCCCGATCCGTCGATCGAATTGGAATTTGTCGATCCCGATTGGCGACTCGTCGAGACTTTCCGCGTGAATGGCAAGTTGCGGTCGGCGAAGTTCTGTCCGCTCGATGGGAGCATCTGGTTTTGCTACATGGGTCTGGACGCACCGCCCGGTATCTATCGGATTGGTCCGCTGGGGCCGCCGATTGAGTACGACCGCAAGTTGCCAATGAAGCCCGTCTCGCCGACTCCCGAATTGTGGCGGTCCACCGGTCGCGCTCGTCTTGTCCAAGCGACCTCGATGACGCACCTTGTCGAGTTCTCCCCACAGGGACGGTATTTCGCCTTCCACTACGGACGCGACGGTTTAGTTGTCCTGATGGAAACCGCCACCGGCGAGCAAGTCGGGAGTTACCAATGCCATCTGGATGGCGACAACGACCCCTTTGCAATCGCGTTTTTGCCGACGTTCTACAAAGGAGAAATTGGTTCCGTCGGGGATATACTGACGCTCGACTACGGTTATCCGAGTTCCCCTGGCACCATTTGGAAGTGCACGCTCGAGAATGCATTGTGCGTCGAGATTGGAAACCCCGAACGGTTCTTCAATCCGACCGATATCACCGTCAGCCCGAACGCCGTCTATGTTTGCCAACGGGCACTAGAGGACGAGAAAGGTCCGCGTCATGACAGTCATCGAAACCGAAGGATCTTCGAAGTCCGTCTCGACCGTTTGATTCCGATAACCACGACCCGACACATGCGACTCGTCGAAGGACTTGTCTACGACCCGATCACGAAAGGGTTGCTCGTTACCACGCGTTATCAGTCGGCGTTGTTGCATGTCGATCTCAATTCGGACTCCCCCGAGAAGGAAACCACCGTGATCGCCAAAGGATTCGACGATCCTCGTAGCGACGGTTTAGATATCTCCCCCAACGGCCAATACATTCTCGTCAGCGACTTCTTCGCCGGCACCATCCATGTGCTCGAACGTCTGGTGAATGCCGACGATTGAACAACAGTCGTTGGCCACGTACAAGAAATGTGTGCAACTTCTTCCGGCCCGGTCCGCGATATTTCGGAGACATGACAATGGGGGTTCCGCGTTTCTCGTTCAGCGTCGCAACGATTCTGGTTTTCGCTTCGTCTCTCTATGCGGATTCGCCGGCCGAACGCTTGCTGAAGCAATCCGACGATTGGTTCCAAAGTGAAGAAGGCCGAATCGCTGTGAGCCATATTTTGTCTTGGCAGACGCAGCACGGCGATTGGCCGAAGAATACCGACACCGTCCGCCAACCATTTCCCAAGGGGAACAAGAAACCGGCGGGCACATTCGATAATGGTGCCACCACTGTCGAACTGCGGGTGTTATCGCGGGCGTATCGGGTGACCGGTGACGAGCGTTACAAGGAAGCCTTTCAACGCGGATTCGATCACATTCTTGCCGCTCAATATCCTAATGGCGGTTGGCCACAGTTCTATCCGCTCAGCAAGAACTATCATCGTCACATCACATTCAACGATGGTTCGATGATCCGCCTGCTGCAGTTTCTGCGTGATGTCGCTTTGGAAAGTCAAGACGACTGTCTCGACACCAAACGCCGGTTGCTTGCTCGAAACGCCTTTGAGCGGGGCATTAAGTGTATTGTGAACTGTCAGGTTGTTGTCGATGGAAAACGCACGGTGTGGTGTGCTCAACATCATGCGGAAACACTCGCCCCGGTGCAGGCCCGCAGTTACGAACATCCTTCGCTCAGTGGCGGTGAGAGTGCCGGCATCCTCGTTTTTCTGATGAGTCTCGATGACCCATCACCTGAAGTCATTCAGGCTGTCCGAGCCGGCGTGAATTGGTACGAAGCAAGCAAGATCGAAGGCATCCGCTATCGCAAGAGTCGATCGGAACCCGCGTTGATTTCCGACCCCCAAGCCCCGCCACTCTGGGCTCGGTTTTACGAAATCGAAACGAACCGACCCATCTTCAGTGACCGCGACGGCGTCATCAAATACGACATCGAAGACATCGGCGAAGAACGTCGCGGCGGCTACACCTGGTACGGTTCATGGGGCGTAGACGTATTCAAGACCTACACCAAATGGCCACATCGATGAAATCGATAACCCAGGGTGGCCCCAGGAAGAACACTTTCTGAACTGCAGTCAGGGTGGCACGTCCCAAAGCGAAGCGATGGGCGTGGCAATACGCGTGGCGAGGCCGGAATCCACGCCCTTCCCGTTGGTCTGGCGTGCCACCCGAGCGACTGACTTGCAGCTTCTTGATCACTTCGTGATCCCAGGTTGCAAGCAACCTGGGCCACCCTGCGCCCGTCGTCCTTGCTCAATACTCGTTTTGAGCATCGCCGTCGGACTCTAGACCGGCGAAGTCGCTTTTGACGACTTGTCGCACGACGCGGTCGTCGACTTCCTTCTTGAGTTTGGCGATGGCGTCGGCAAGGGGCATGGCTCCGAGGTCGCCGTCGATGCGGTCGCGGATGGCGACTTGGCCGGTCTCGGCTTCCTTCGGTCCCACGACAAGCATGTAAGGAATCAGATCGAGCTGAGCTTCGCGAATCTTCGCTTGGACTTTCGAACTGCTGCTGTCGACACTCACCCGGAAACCGGCGGCACGGACTTGTTTCTCCACGTCTTTGGCGTAATCGAGTGATTTGTCACTCAACGGCAACACGCGGATTTGCTCCGGCGCGAGCCACAACGGAAACGCGCCGGCGAAGTGTTCGATTAGCATGCCGACGAAGCGTTCCATCGAACCGAACGGAGCACGGTGAATCATCACCGGGCGGTGTGGTCGGTTGTCGGTGCCGATGTATTCGAGTTCGAACCGCTCTGGCAAATTGTAGTCGAGTTGCACGGTGCCCAACTGCCATTCGCGGCCGAGACAATCCCGCACCATGAAGTCGGCTTTCGGTCCGTAGAACGCGGCTTCGCCTTCACACTCAGAGAACTCCAAGCCCGATTCGCTCAGCACTTTCTTGAGCACAGCTTCGGCTTGATCCCACAGTTCATCGCTACCGACGTACTTATCGCTGTTCGGATCGCGTTTCGACAACTGCACGCGGTAATCGTCGAGACCGACACTGTTCAACACGAACTTCACCAAGCCGAGAGTTTCGCGGAATTCCTCCTCGACTTGATCGGGAGTGCAGAACAGGTGGGCATCGTCTTGAGTGAGTCCCCGCACACGGAGCATGCCGTTGAGTTCGCCGGATTGCTCGTGACGGTACACGGTACCAAACTCCGCGAGCCGCACGGGCAGATCGCGGTAGGACCGCGGTTGCGCTTTATACATTTGCACGTGATGCGGGCAGTTCATCGGCTTGAGCAAATACCGCTCTTGCTGTTTCTCCCACGCCCGCAGCTTTTCGACCTTCTCCTCAACGGGAGCCGAGAGATTATAGCCGCCCAACTCACAACCGAGCGTGATCGCGGCATCGACGAATTTCTTTTCGTCGGCTTCACTCAGGGAACCGTCTTTCAGTCGCCGAATCCAACCGTCGACGAGGGCACCGGCATCGTGTTGGAAGATCGGTGCAAACTGCGATTCGCGGTAGTACGGAAAGTGTCCGCTGATTTCGTAAAGTTCCACTCGCCCGATGTGCGGCGAATAGACCGGCTCGTAACCCCGTGCGAGCAATTCTCGTTTGATGAAGTCTTCCAGAATCGCCCGGATGGTCGCACCCTTGGGCTGCCACAAACACAGACCCTGGCCGACATCGTTACTGATGGTGAAAAGATTCAGCCGTTTGCCGAGCACACGGTGATCGCGTTTCTTGGCTTCCTCGAACTTTTCGAGATACGCTTTCAAATCCTTCTTGTCGAAATACGCGGTGCCGTAGAGACGCTGGAGTTGCTTGTTGTCGGCATCGCCTTTCCAGTAGGAACCGGCCACCGAGAGCAGCTTGAACGCTTTGATGCGACCGGCATCCGGGATGTGCGGTCCGCGACAGAGATCGACGAACTCACCCTGCCGATAGAAACTCAAATCACCGTGGTCCGCGAGACCAGTTTCGATGTGCTCGCACTTGAGTTCTTGGTTCAAATCCTGACACAGTTTCAACGCTTCATCCCGACTGAGCGAAAACCGCGAGAACTCCTCGGCTTCGTTGATGATCTTCTTCATCTCCGCTTCGATCGCGGGGAAGTCGTCTTCGCTGATGCGTTGTTTCAGGTCGAAATCGTAGTAGAACCGATTGCCCACGGTCGGCCCGAATGCGAGCCCGACGCCTTCGTACAACCGCATCACCGCGCGGGCCATCACATGGGCACACGAATGCCGCATGACGGCCAAGGCGGCTTCGTCGAGTTCGGCGGCTCGGTCGCCACGATTCTTCTTGGTGAGAAGGGTCAGATTGATCGGCGAATCATCACCGGCGACTTCGTCCAGCGGACGCATGGCATCGACCACGGTGCCATTCACCTCTGCCGCGACTACGTCGTTCGCCAATCGGGAGCCGATCGAAGCGGCCACATCAATCGCCGAACTGCCGGCGGGGTAATCTTTTTGAGTTCCATCGGGAAGCAAAACCGAGACCATGTCGATGCATCCTTCGGCGGCATTTTCGTTGGCCGCCATTGGTGAGATGACCGTGGGAGTCGCCGATACGAAAGGCAATCTCCATCCCCCAACGGTGCAGACACAAACCCGAGCGGCAAGTTCACACGACCGCTCAGGTTCGAAGCGCGTTATAGCCCGTTGACTTTGAGAACGTCAAGCACGAACAACCACCAAGTAAAGCGGACAAAAACTTACTTCAGCCAGGTGCGTCGCGTACGATTTCGCATTTGACAGCGTTAACGTGTGCCACTGCTGGAAATTGCATGTATTAGAGACAATATTACGTAACATTCAATGCGGTTTATGTTTGGGTGGCATGCCCACCGTTTGGGGTGGGCATGGGCCAGCGATGCTTGAATGTCCAATCATGCCCACGTAAAACCGTGGGCATGCCACCCACGACGCTATGTCGATGCAATTTCCTGCAGTGGCACACAACTTCTTTCTTGGTATTAGCTTGTGTTCCTTGCAGTCTCACAAATGCGCAATCGTACGCGACGCAACCGACTGGCTAATAGGTTTCGGTGGGCAAGCCGCAGCGGTTCTGGACTTTGGTGGCGATGGCGTTTAGCTCGTCTTTCGTCAGGGGTGTGACGAAACTCTCCGCGGGTGGGCGGGCGACGGTGTAGACTTGCACGAGTCGAATTTGTCCGCCGGCGTCCAGAACTTCCGCGAGACGTTCGAAGTATTCGTCGATTTCTTCCGGCGTCGGCGGTTCGCCTTGCACCCGCATGAACAGACTTTGAATCACGATCGGTCGTTTCTGGGCCGCCATCGTGATGTTGTCGAGAATCCGTGAGAACGGGATCTTCGTCCGTTCGATGAGGTGATAATAGTCCTCGGTGCCCGCATCGAGTTTCGCCCAGATTTCGCCGTTGTTTTGGTCGAGCAGTTCCAGCCCTGCTTCTACAGCCGGTCGGTGAAACATGCTGGCGTTCGTAATCAGCACGAGTTTTACGTCGTCCAAATTCCACCCGCGTTTGAGTGCGGCGGCACGACGGATGATGTCGTCAAAATTGCGGTACGTCGTCGGTTCGCCATCGCCCGAAAACGCAATGTCGTTGAGTCGTCGTAGGTTTTCAGGAACCGCTTGGAACTTTTCGTCTTGATAGAGTTCACCACTCGTAACGAGTTCCAGCATGTGTTCGAGTTCGGCGAAGAGTTCATCAAATTCGACGAACTTCGTTTCCGCTTCGCTACGACGATCGACTTGGCAATAGATGCAATCGAAGTTGCAGACTTTATCGGGATTGAGATTGACCCCGATCGAAATCCCGCCGCTACGACGCGACAACACCGGATACACGAACCGATTCGCGTGGAATGTACGAGCGTGATCGGTGTGCAACGGCACGATGTTTGTTTCACTCATGGCGGCTGGTTTCAAGGTTGGATCGACAAAGAATACTTTCGCCACTCCGGCGTCAAAATCAATTCGGAGCTGAGGCTCGAAGAGGGAGAATAGAGGATGGCACACCGAATTCTTGCCATTCTCTATCTTCCGTCCTCCATCCTCAGAAAATCAACTACAGGTTCGTGCCAAATCGCGGATGTAATCTAACGCTTCTTCGAGTTCCGGCACATCCACGCCACGTTCGCGTCCGGCTCGGTCACATTCGCCGAGCAGTTGCAGGGTTTCGTAATCTTCATGCGCTGCCAACCGCCGCCGTGCTCGCGCTCCGATGCTGCCGTCGTGCAACTTGTGGGCATCCATATGATGCGCAATCAGCCATAAGGTTCGCTCGGTGCATACATCTTTCAACGCTTCGATCGCCGCCAACACATGATCGGTCGGATCGATTGACTTGCCGACGTCATGCAACAACGCCGCCAGCAAGAACTCTTCATCATAAGGCAACTCGTCGCAGGCGAGATCGAACACCTGCAAACTATGATACAACGCGTCCCCTTCGGGGTGGTGTTTGCGATGTTGCTTCACATCCTTCATCGGCAACATTAACGCGTGATAAATCTGAAACCGATCGATCTGGCTTTCCGCTTCGATCATCGCGTCGTCGAGGGACAAATCCGGATACTCGTGTTCCAAAAGTTGTTCGAATTCCGCGATCGATGCTCGTTCCATCGCTTTGCCGGTGATCGAACTCTTGAAGACATAACTCGCTTTGTCGGGCGTGTATAAGGTCAGTTCGACGGGGAACCGGTCCTGCACGTGGATGTGCGTGAAGACGCGTTCTTCGCCGTGCTTGCGAACGCGTTTGTGCTCCACATCGTAGACGAGACCCTGATCTTCCAGCACGCCGACGATGCTTTCCGAACTTTGGGCGAAGACGTGGATATCGATGTCCGACCCCATCCGCACATGCCCAGTGAGCACGCTGCCGATGATCTTGGGCCGAAACTCACGCAGCAACCGCATCAGCCACAACGCTTGCACTCGCATGTCGCGGAGCTTGTCGAACCGTGATTCACCTTCGTGCATGAAGGCAAAGCGTTGGATTTCGTCACGGATTTCGCTGTTGCTGGGTAGTTCCGAGGGTTTCACCCAACCGTGACAGATTTTCCGAGCCGCTTTGATTTTCGCTCGGTAGTACTCGGATTCCTGACGCGTGTACATCATTCGGGCGGCTTCGAACACGATCTGCCGCCGCAACTTTTCGTTCGCCATGTTTTGAATGTGCCGATATTCTATTGCCCATCGATGCGGCACCGGGCACTCGGATTGTAGACATCACCGCCCCGGCAAGGCAAGTTCTTTGTGATTTACCGGTCTCTGTGCTATACGAAGGCTGTGTCGACTGCTTCCGCAAGTTTTTGCTCTTTTTTGATGTCCCGCCATGTCCACACCGACCCCGCTCTCGCCCGATGAAGTTCGTCAATGGATTAGCACGCAAGTACCTGCCGGAGATTTCCAAGGCAAACGTGTGCTGCTGATCGTCCCCGATCACACGCGGACGGCTCCGTTGCCGTTGTTGTTCGAAGCGTTGCACGCCCATCTCGGTCCGGCTGTGAGCCAGTTGGATGTGTTGATCGCTCTCGGCACGCATCCGCCGATGACGGAAGAGCAAATCGACAAACTCCTCGGACTCTCGCCGGAACGTCGGCAGAACGAGTTTCCGAATGTCGGGCTGTATAACCATGCGTGGGATGATCCGACTGCTTTGATGACCATCGGCACACTCACGAAAGCCGACACGGAACGAGTTTCCAACGGGAAACTCTCGATGGACGTGCCCGTCCAGATCAACGCCCGGATCAAAGATTACGACACGCTGTTGGTGCTCGGCCCGGTGTTTCCGCATGAAGTCGTTGGGTTTTCCGGTGGGAACAAGTACTTCTTTCCCGGCATTAGCGGGCCGGAGTTGCTGAACTTCTTCCACTGGCTCGGGGCGCTCATCACGAATGTCGGTATCATCGGCGTGATGGACACGCCCGTGCGGCAAGTCGTCAATCAGGCGGCGAAGATGATTCCCATCGAGCGAAAGTGCATCACGTTCGTCGTCGCGCCGGATGCCTCACCGTATGGCCTGTTCTACGGCACACCGGAAGACGCCTGGGCGAACGCAGCGGGGTTGTCGTCGCAGGTGCACATCGTCCGCAAACCGAAGCCGTTCCACACGGTGCTCTCGTGTGCTCCGCCGATGTACGACGAACTGTGGGTCGCCGGCAAGTGCATGTATAAGTTGGAACCAGTCGTCGCGGACGGCGGGGAACTCATCATTTACGCCCCGCACATGCACGGCATTTCGATCACGCACGGTGCGAAGATCGAAGCCATCGGTTACCACGTTCGCGATTACTTCCTGAAACAGTGGGATAAGTTCAAGGATCACCCGTGGGGCGTGCTGGCCCATTCGACGCACGTTCGCGGCGGTGGGACATTCGAGAACGGAGTGGAACACCCCCGCGTGCAAGTCACGTTGGCCTCACAGATTCCGCCGGAAGTTTGCGAGCGAATCAACCTTGGCTACCGTGACCCTGCGTCGATTGATGTGGAATCGTTTGCCAACCGTGAAGACGAAGGTGTGCTGCTCGTTCGCAAAGCCGGCGAGCAACTTTATCGCTTGAATGATCAGTAGTGTTCGTCGCTCAATACAATCACGACTGCCTTTTCCAAAACGGAGTTGCCTGAAGAATGTCTGAGACCGATTACGAATCTCGCTTGAAGCTCGCCGTCGATGCCGCGAAGGAAGCCGGCGAGCTGATTCTGAAGTACTACCAAACCGATGACATCGGCCTGGAAAGCAAGAGTGATGCGTCGCCGGTAACGGTAGCCGACCGTGGAGCCGAAGAGTTGTTGCGGGTGCGAATTGGCGATGCTTTCCCCGACGATGGCATCCTGGGTGAGGAATTTCCGCCCAAAGAAGGCACGAACGGGTACCGCTGGATTCTCGATCCGATTGACGGCACGAAGTGTTTCGTCGCTGGAACGCCATTGTTCGGCACACTGATCGGCATCGAGCGTGACGGCGAAATGATTGCGGGCGTGTGTCGATTTCCGGCTCTCGATGAAGTCGTATATGCCCGCGAAGGCGGCGGAGCCTGGTTCCAAACCCGCGACAACGAACCAAAAGCCGCCCGCGTTTCTTCTGTCGATCAGATCGAAAAATCGCTTGGTTGTTTCACGGAACTAGCCGGGTGGTTCAAGATCGAACGCAAAGAACTGTTCGATAACCTGGCCCGCTCCGCCCGAGCGATCCGCGGTTGGGGCGACTGTTACGGTCACATGCTCGTCGCAACCGGTCGGGCGGAATTCTCGATCGATCCGCTGATGAGTCCCTGGGACATCGCCGCGTTGATTCCCATCGTCCGCGAAGCTGGCGGCTACTGTGGCGACTGGAAAGGCAACACGATCATCGACGGCGGGAATGGTGTTTCGACGAACGCCATGATGAAAGACAAAATCCTCGGCATGTTGAAATAGACAACCTGTTTCCAATGCTCGTTGCGAGGGATGCGAAGTTAGCCGCGTTTGTTGGGGGGGCTTTCGTTGGCGTGGGCGACGGCGTCTTCGAGGAAGTAGTTGATGTCTTCGGCTTCGTCCGCGTGTAATACGGCATACGCGTGGGCGGCGCTGCGGGCGTGGTAGAGTTGTTCGCGGAGGTTGATATCTCGGGTGATCGCTTTTGCGAATGCGGCGAGGACTTCCAGGTGTCGTTTGCGATCGGCTTGCGGCGTGGCGAGTAGTAGCACCGCGTGGATCGGTTGGCCATCGGGAGCACCCAGGTGAATGCCTTTTGAGCTGATGCCGAGGATCCCGGTGATCTCTTCGCCGCCTTCAATCACTGTGTGTGGCACCATCAAGCCTTCAGACAAGCACGTCGTTTCAAGAGCTTCGCGTTCGAGCACTTTCGCAACGAAGTTTTCCTCGGGAACCGGAGGTGGTGTCGAAGTTGCGTACAACTGACGAGCGAGTTCCCGAATGACTTCTTCTTTCGTCGTGCCCGAAAGTTTGACGGTGATGTGATGTTCGTCGAGGAAGTCGAGTAGGCGAGGGAAATCCATGCCCGCTTCGCCGGCTCGTTGCAACGCGAACCGAGCCGCACTCGGGCCAACCAATTGATTGATGGCGAGGGCCGCGAGTCCGACTGTTGTCACTTGTTCGGCGACGTCCTTCAAATGCGGATCGCCTTGAACCAACAACACGAGACCAACCGCGACTCCACCGTGCGGAATCAACGCCATTCCCAAATTGTTCCGAACGGCAGAGGGCACGCCTGCAATCGACATTGCACCGAACGCACCGATGTATTTGCCGACGAGTCGGGCACCGAAGAAGGCTAACACCAACCCGACGGCTTGCATCACTAAGCTGAAGTCCAAGTTCATGCCGGCGAAGGTGTAGAACGCAGCGAACAGAACGCCTCCGATGGCATGCAGATAAGCTTCCGTCGATCGTACGACGTCGTGTTGGATGTTTGAGACAACAATCCCGGCAAACGTGCAGGCGAGAATCCCGGAGACGCCAAAGCCTTCCGCGCCTCCCCAAGCACCTAAGATGACGGCGACCATCGTCGGACCGAGAAAGGCAGGGCCGACAACCGTGCGGTTCAACCCCAGTGCTGCCAACGCCGCTCCACTACCGACCGCGAACGAGATGCCGAACTGATACAGGACAGACCCGAGCGCGGTGGACCAAGTGCTGTGCCAAACGGCGCTGCCGGAACTTCCTTCTGCCAGATAAGACGCGACAAACGCAAACGCACCGACTGCGACCATGTCAATCAGCGCTACCGCTGCCAGCAGCGTCCGAGTGAGAATACCGCGGGCTCGGGCTTCTTGAACGACGAGCACGGTGGTTCCGGGTGCCCCTGCGATCGCAATTGCAGCTAACAGCAAACTGGCCCGCATCGTCATGCCGCACATGGATAACGTCACCGCGACCAGCAAGGGAGCACAAAGTGCTTCACCCAACAGTAGAAGCTTGAGCCGATTGCCGGAATTTCGCAAACTGGCAAAGTGAAGTGCCGCCCCGACCGTGAAGGCAATATAACCCAGCACGAAATTCATATAGGGTTTGAACGCGGCGACAGTGGCTCCGCCGAGGCCAGTGATATCACCGTGATAAGGTGAAGTCGCCCGCAACAAAATTCCGACGCTGATCCAACCGGTTACTTTCGGAAGATGAACTTTGCCGAACAACTCACCTGCGATAATGCCTGCAACCAGCACGTTCGCGAGTTGATAAAGTGGACTGTCGACCGCGAATGATACGTCCATGATGAGATTTCAAACTGGTAGCTGTGCGATGAAATCATCTGGGTATTACGAGCGTAAACCCGAGTTGACACCACAAGTCGTTTGCGGAATGTGGCGTCATGGTATACGCCTATCAGGACTTAAACACAAGACGTATTGATAGATAACGCGGGTCTCTCCTGAATTCCCGCCAAAGAAGTCTCCAGTCGAATGCTACCGCAATTGATGAATCGTGCCGTGCATCGTGCGACTGACGGTTCGTCCATCTGGCGTATGCAATCGGCATTGCAATTCATAACACCAAGTGGGGGCCAATTCAGGAATGGTCAGGGAAACGGTCTTTCTATCGGGCGCCAACGCAGCTGCGGTGATCTCGCGGACTTGTTCGTTGTAGTGCTTGGAACCATAGTTCTTCGTGCGTTTCAGATCCCAAGTGGTGAGTTGGTATTGCGAAAGGTCTACGACGGAATCCGCTGCAAGCGTGTCACTGAAGGTGACGGAAAGCGTTTGCGGCGTTGCTTGCACTTTCGTCGGCATGACGGCACCGGAACCGGCATAACGAATGCGATACAACCCGCCTTCCCGTAATTGTTGACTGCTGCCCCACGCGAACAATCCGCACACATACAGTTGGCCATCCTGTGGATGAAAACTCCCACGCATTGTGCCGGTGGGGAATTGATCGATCGGCAACTGACACATCGCCCCCTGCACGCTGCCGGTTTTGTCGAGATGTTCGTGCGGAACGGTAAACACTTTGCCGTATCCGTAAGACAAGTTAAGCAGGGTGCCGCCCAGGTTGCCCCATTCGTTCGGTTGGGACCACAAGAGTTCCGCGGGTGATCGATCGAATGCGTTGGTGATCCAGCAGAGCGGCGGTTGCATGGCGGAATCCGACGAGTCGGTCACGTCATGGTAGCCGTACATGTTCCCGTAAAACCCACCTTCCGTGACCCAATTGATTCGGTTCTTGGGATTCCAATGTCCTTCCTGATCGGTCACGACGAAGCTGCCATCAGGGTTGAGACATACGCCGTTCGCCGCTCGAAAACCGACGGCAAGAATTTCCGTTCTGCTGCCATCAGGAGTGACTTTGAGCAGCGTGCCATGATGCGGCACCACCGCTTCGAGTGCATGCCGAGCGGATTTCGCGTAGTAGAAGTTTCCTGCTTCGTCGCGTTGCAAGCCCATGGCGAACTCATGGAAGTGCTCTGTGACTTGCTGGTCGTTGTTGAAGCATTCGAAGAAGTCCGTCGTGCCATCGCCGTTGCGATCTCGCAAAATGACAAGTTGATCCCGGCAAGTCAGGAAGATTTCCCCGTCGACAATCTTCAATCCGAGCGGCTGAAACAAACCCGAGGCGATGCGTTTCCATGTGAGCGTCGCGTCGCTGTCATTGTGGAGTTGCGATAGGCCCGAGACTTCGTAGACATCACCATCCCACGAGCAAACCGCCATCCGGTCGCCGTCGTCGTAGAAGTCCAAACCGGAGAACCGTAACCGTGCTAACCACGGGTTGGCATCGGGAGCGGTCAAGGTGTCGACCGCAAATCCACTGTCGTTGAACTCGCCGAGCGTAGCGGTTGTTTTAAGGAATTCCGGCCAACGGTTGGAAGCTGGCGTGACAGCCAGTTCCGCCAGCGAAATTGGTGCAACGTTCTGTGACACCGAATTCTCAAGCCTTGCGATCGTGGCTTGTGAAATCGCCTCATCCCCGGTGGGTCGGGCCATCCATACATGCAGCGTGCGTATTTTTTGCGATGGAGGAATCACAAGACACAACCGTTGGCCCTGCTGTTGGAACTCACACCCCGCGTCTTCGCCAGTGAAACCAGCGAGCAAACGGTTTGCTTGTTGCGACTGCTGGACAGGGTTCGAAACCACCTTCGCCGCGAGTTCCTTCGGCTCTGTCGTTTCTTCCGTCAACCAACTGGCGATGGGTTGGGCTTTGATGTTCTGCGGATTCTTCAGGGCGTCTTCGCTAAGAGTTTTTGTGAAGAATTGCACGTTGCGGATGGTCCCGACAAACGACGGTTGTCGGGGGAAATTCGGTGCACCGAAGCCAATGCGAAATGCCGCGTCCTTCAACGCGTCTTTGGTTGCCATTTGCCGAGAGGCCGACTTTTTACCGTCGACAAAGAGTTGCACCAGTTCGGTTTTCGCATCCCAACTGATGGCGACATCGTGCCATTGGTCATCGTCGATTTTCTGTCGCGATTCCACCGCGCCGACCCAACCGATGTCGTAACACAACCGTCCGCCGCGAAGAAATAACACCGTGCCGTTGGGAACCCATTTCGCGCCGGGAGTGGTATTGGCAACAATCACGCCGTCTTGCTTCGTCTTGATGCGGGCGGTAATCGTGAAGTCGCGATTAAACGTGTTGAGTGGTTTCGCGGCATCGACTTGTAGCCATTCGGAACCATCAAACCGACCGGCAAGAGTCGATTCGTTTTTCTCGTCTGATGGAGATTCGCTGGTCGGCTGCAACATTACCGAGTGATCCGTGTGTGTCGGTTGAATCTCAGTTCCTTCAGGAACAGTCGCGACCAACAACATTCGCGGACGATCGGTCGCTTGCAACTGCAACGTGCGAACCATCGCAGGGGAGATGTCTGCATTGACCGACGGCACCGAACTGGCGGTTTCGAGAATCGATTTTCCACCGACGCTGTAAGAGATCACCGGCCCGATCGCGGTGTCGTACAGTCCGTGATACTCCGCCCATTCTTTGGGCAGCGGTCCGTAGTGTTTGCCGTCGCGGCCTTCCACACGTTGCGTGTCGGCGAACGAACCAGTCTCAGGATCCGCCCAACCGGGACCTGTGGGGTTCTGGAAAATCACATCACCGACCGCATGCGGATGGGCTTGGTGCCGCCCGTCGAAATGAATGCCTTGCCAATCGATGAAGCGAGATTTTTGATCGGGGGAGTGAACCCAACCGGCGGCGAATCGCATCGTGTCGTGGTCGAACATCATCCATTGGTTGCCCCGCGAAATGCCGCCGGGACCAGGGTCGAGCCGCATTGCGATCCCCTTGTAGGCAATGTTCGATTTATCGCGACCGACTTCGATCGTGTTGTGCATCCAGCGGCCGTAGTCCATGTCTTGCCACGGGGCAAACTCGACGGGTTCCGGTCCGAACGTGTTGCCGGTAGGAAGCGATGCCAGATACGGCTCCGTCACGGCGGCGTATTGCGTCTTGTTGCGCTGCTTCAAATAGGTTTCACGGACGTAGTGAATCACGTCATACTTCTGCCGAGGCACCATCCACGTCTGCGGCAACATCAACCCGAATCCGTGCGTGAGGGTTTGGTACATCGCATATGGTGCGGAGCCGTTCTTGAACTTGCCTTCGCCAAACCGCAACGCTGTGGGCAACGAACCGGCACGCTCCAAATTGCCATGACAATTGATGCACAGTCGATTGTAAATCGCTTCGCCGCGTTCATAGGCATCGTCATCCAACCGGCTAATGAGACCGGCGTGATCGACGTGGTTTTCGTACTCGGGAAGTTTGAAGGCGATCAACGCGGCTGGCGGATGAAGTTCGCGGGCACGGGCCGGACCGCCGTCGCGGATTTCCAGAACATACCGCACCAAATCGAGAAACTGCTGGCGACTGGCGAGCGTGTTGATGACGCCCGCCGGCATGATCGACGTTTTACTCACAGCCACCTGGTCGACGTCTTCCACCGGAATAATGGTGATGCCATCACCGGTTGCTTCGCGAATACGGACCGCACCGTTTGTTTCGTTGTCGGCTTTGAGACCGGTCAGCACCGTGCCATCGGTTTTGATCACATTGACCGTCTCAAACCCTTGGCGAATCTTGGCGGATGGTTTCAAAATCGATTCAACGATGTGCTCCGCGGTTGCGTCTTGCTGCTTCGCCAACTCGCTGAGATTCGGCCCCAGCGACTTTGCTGGCGAGGTGTTCGCCGTTTCGAAGACTTGGTGACACTTCGCACACCCGACGGTCACGCGGTGAAACACAATCGCACCGCGTTTGGCATCGCCCAACTCGCCAGCGGCTTTCGCCAATGCACGGATCGACTCTCCGCCAAGTTGCTGTTCCAGGGTTTGTGCGGAACCTGTGAGTGGGGTGTAGAATCCAATCAGGACGACAGTCATCCATCGAAACGCGAGCATGTTCGTCAGACCTACAAATGATGCGAAAGAGAATCGGGAAGAAGAACAGTCCGTCTATGACAATGCCGATCCGAACGAATCGTCGAACCGGCATGTCGTGGGTGAAAATGGACCGCTCAAGTTTTATTCAGGCTGGTCCGTGGTGTTCGAATCAGCCTCGGATTCGGGTTGTTCCATGCGGACGAGCAACCAGTTTTCGACACGGTCGGTCCCGAAGTGAACGAGCACCGGCACATCGTTCTGAGTGAGGTTGTACAAACCGGTTTCCGCGATGACATCTTCACTATCGCCGATTCGCATGGCTACACGTTGCGTGTCTTTATCGACTTGCCCCTGCACGCTCACGGCGACGTCGGTGTCGTCGTTATAGAGCGTCCCGCTGATGATACCCGTTTTGGACACCGCCAATTGAATGGCTCGGCCGGGGTTCGTTTCTTGTTCGTCGCTAGAGACGGCGAAGGTGCCAAGTGGCATCCATTCGGTTTGCTCGGCTTCCGCCTGAGTTGCCGGCGGTTCGACAGTCGCAAGGGCTGCCGCAGATTGGGCGAACTCGTCGGCTGTCGCGACTTGTTGACCGTCGATGTAGACACTGTTGTCTTGATAGACGACGTTGCCACCACTGCCGTAGTCGTAGTAGACCGGCTCCGCCCACACCGTTGCGGGAGCGGACCAGGTGAACCAATTCGTCACCGCTGCAAACGTGGGAACGGTCCACCAGTAGGACCACGGATACCGATTGAAACGGTAGCCGTAATGCCAACCACACCAGTGATGCGGATGCCGATCCCACCAGCCTCGATTGAACCACCCGTGTGCGTAGCCGTTGAACCATGAGTTGCGTCGAATGAGATCGCCTCGATCGTGCCAATATCGTAAGCGGTCGGGATGTCTCACGCCGTAGTTTCGAAGCCCGCCGATTTGATTCGACCAACGATTGTTGATCGAGTTGATGCGGTTGCGGTCGATGTTCACCCACGACGGTCGATTGTTGATAACGCGATTACCGCCGAGATTGATATTCCCGATGTTGATGTTCGTGCGATCGCCACGATTGCCCGAACCGATATTGAGATTTCCCCGGTCGCCAAAATCGATGACGCGGTTGTTTCGGTTTCCGAGGTCCAGGCGATTTCCAATGTCCGTCCGGTTCCCGATATCGGTCCGGTTTCCAATGTTTGGTCGGTTGATATCAGGGCGACGGTCGGGCAACCGATTTCCAAAATCACCATTGGGGCGTAAGGGTTTATCCATTCCCAAGAAGTCGCCCAGGTCGCCGGCGGAGGGGCGATCGGTGATTCCCGGCCGGTTACTAAGACCGGGAAGACTTCCGGTGCCCGGACGATTCTCGAAAGCGGGACGATCGAGCACTCCAGGGCGATTTCCAGGATTCGGTCGATCGCCGATGTTCGGTCGCTCGATGCCACCGGGACGGTTTCCAATGTTCGGCCGATCTCCAATGTTCGGCCGATCGGGAAGATTGATGTCGGGACGACCGCCACCCGGTCGTAGGTTACCATCGCCGAGGTTCGGCAGGCTGGGTCGGTTGCCGAAATCGGGTCGATTGATGTTCTCCGGCAATGTGGTCGGACGTGATGGGCGATTGATGTTCCCTGGGAGTGTGGAAGGGCGGTTGAAGCCGCCACTCGGGCGTTCGATGGATGGGCGTGTCGTCGGGCGGCTGAAGTTCGGCCGCGAGCTTCCAAGGTTTGGCATACTTGGACGCGAGGAAAAACTCGGGCGGGAACCGGAGCCGATGTTTCCGAGACTTCTCCCACCTCCGCCGCCCCCACGTCCACGCAGACCGAAGGCGTCCGCATCTTGCACAAAAACCAACGAAAGATTCAGCAAAACAAGGATGCTTAACTTCATGTTAGTTCTCCTGATCGCTTGCAGAATCGGATGTTTCCTCAGCAGCCGCATTCGTCTTGGAAGCCGTCTCTGAAACACGGGTCACGGTCACCGCGGGCCGGGTCGGTTGGGGTGTGCCGTCGATCGAGTGCCCGATCAGTCTGATCTGCACGGTGTCGGAATCTTTCGCCGAGAGAATATAAGTGCCCGCCGCCGCCCGGCCATCGCTGAGAGTTTGTGTCGATTGGATCAGCCAATCTTCACCGTTCTTCGACCATGTGCCGCTGCCGAAGCTGCCATCGAGATTGAACGTCCACGAGCGAATCTGCTGCGTTTTCGCGTCCCAGCCGATGATCTGCGTGCCTTGTCGTTGTGCGTCGTCCTGTTGAATCACCGAGAACGATCGAATGATATAAGCACCGCCGGGCGCCCAGTTGGTTTCGGTGCGGACGGTGTGATCGTCGCCCACGTCTTCCCAACTGCCGACAAGCCACGAGAGCGGAGCCAACGCTTCACTCGCGGATTTCGGAACGGGAACCTCAGATTCCGTCACGGATTGCAGTACCCAACCCGCGTCGGTTTTCATGACGACCGATTGAAATTGGCTTTGCACCGGGGCTTCACCGGGAATGTCGACCACACTCAAACCATTCACGATGGCCACATCCGGTTTGATCAGGCGAACACGTTCGACATTGACCAACATTTTCGCGTCTGGGCTGGCTTTCTTCGTGGCTCGAATGCTGTCCACGATCGCGTCACGTCCGACCGATTCCTCACCGGTGCTGTGGTCGGTATAGGTCACATCCTCTGCCAAGAAATTCTCGACCGCTTCGAGGTCGTTTTCGTTGAAAGCATCGACGTACGCCGAGATCGCCTTCCGCACTTCCGCCTCGGAAGCTGGCACGACCGTGCACCAGCTCAGAATCGAGCTGCCAACCAGTGAAATTCGCAACGCCCAACGCATGGGAGAAACCTTTTCGTTCGAGAGATTCAGGTCAGAACTGGCCCGCGTTCACTGTACCGTCGCCATGCGATTTGAACTACCGTCAATTAGGTTACCCGTGCGATAGCTTTCGAAGTTCAATTTCTGTTGGGAGGAATGACAGTGCAGTTCGGGTAGAGTTGCTCAAATTCGGTGATCGCTTCATCAGAGATAATGTCAGATTCGATGCAGATGTAACTGAGTTGGTCAAACGTAGCGATTGTGTCCAACGACAAGTCGGTTGCACGGCAGTTCTCGATAAAGACATGACTCACAGTTCTTAGCTCTGGAATTTTGCAGACTGCAGCAATGTCTTGATCAGACACGTTGTCTTCGAATGAGACCTGATAAATCGCCGAGGTCGGCCAGACCGACCATCTTTGGATCTGTACGGTGTTGTAGCTGCTTAGCTGTTCTTCCAGCTGAACATTCTTCCGATAAGCGGAGTATTGAATGCCAATGCCGGTAGCGCAGACCAAACTAAACAGGACCGTAGCGGCAATTCCAACTCGTTTGCCAAAGCGAAACGCCGTTCGAAAGTACCACCAAACGGCAAAACTGGTAGCAATCAGTAAGAACATGGGACGCGCGGTCGGACCAATGCTCGTTAATAGAACGAAAAGTACGACCATCGCGAGCAGTTCCCGCCGACCACCAAATGTGCTACGACTTTCGTTCATTCTCGCCTCAAGGTTTCCGTTCTTCAGCTGAAATCTAGATAAAGATCAATTGTCTTGAGTCGCAAGTCGTGCTGTCAAACGCTCAATAGAGCGGTTATGTTTTTTCACAATTCGCCAGTCAATGATGAAAAAACTCGCTCCGCTTGACGCTTCGGCTGTGATGCGTTGGAATACTCGCATCCGATTCAATTTTCGAGGGCAGGGCGATGAGTCAGCTGTTAGAGAGTTTACGGCAACTGTTGGTGGCGGTGTGGAATGTGGTCCAATCGCTGCTCGGTGTGTTCGAGCCGAATTTGGGACTGTGGCTGTTCTTGGCCGCTTGGATCGGGTTCTTCCTGTTCGCTGTCAATTGGGTGGCACTCCGGCGGGTCATGCTCTCCGGCGGCTGGGTCGGCGTGTTGCTGTTGGCACTCGTGACGATTTTGGTGTGGGGGTCTGTCGATCCCGCCACGCAACCGCACGAAATCTTCGGATTGAAACTCTCGAACTACGTCGGCAAAACCGTCTATGTGACGGCGTTGCTGTGCATTATGTTGATGTGCGGTTCGGTGCAATTGGCCACACCCAGCCAAGGCGAGCCGGAATTGACCGGCTATGACGACTGAGTGGCGAGATACGAACTTCGGCGGAATCGTGCTGTGCGGCGGACACAGTCGACGCATGGGTCGTCCGAAGTTGAGTTTGCCGTTCGGCAATGAAACGATGTTGGCACGCGTCGTCCGAGTGCTGAGTGAAGTCGTCTCACCGATCGTGGTGGTGGCGGCGGTCGATCAAGAGTTGCCGCCATTGCCGAGCGATGTGATCGTCACCCGCGACGAACAACCCGATCTTGGACCACTCGCCGGTTTGTCAGCTGGTCTGGCGGCCTTACCGAACGAGACCTCTGCCGCGTACGCCTCCTCGTGTGACGTGCCGTTGCTGAAACCGGAATTCGTGGGATATTTGCTGAATCGGCTCGGCGATGCGGACGTGTTGATGCCGCAGGATGGCAAGTTTCATCATCCGTTAGCCGGAGTCTATCGCCGAGCGGTGGAACCGACGATTCGCGAAATGATCACCGCCGACCAACTCCGCCCGGTCGGGTTGTTGGAACGCTGTCAGTCGGTGACAATCGACGTAGATGACCTGCGAACCGTCGATCCCGAACTCGATTCCCTTCGCAACACCAACACACCCGACGAGTACGAAACCGCCTTGAAAATCGCGGGGCTGAAGATTTCATGACGGAACCAACACCGAACGACGTGCGAATGCGGGGGTTTGCTCAGCGGGCTCGGGTGGAGGATGCGTGGGCGTGGATTGCGAGCCGTGTCCAGATTCTCGACTCGGAAATAGTGTCGTTGGCGGACGCGACCGGTCGTGTGCTGGCGGAGACGGTCGTCTCGCCGTTGAACGTGCCGGCGTTCGATCGGTCGGCAATGGACGGCTACGCGGTGCGGGCGGAAGAAACCGACGGAGCCGCTGATTACACGCCATTAACGCTCAAGATCATCGGTGAGTCGCTACCGAATCAACCGTTCATGGGAGAAGTCACGCCGGGAACCGCGGTGCGGATCATGACGGGCGCCCCGGTGCCGTCTGGGGCAGACGCGGTATTACCCGTTGAATATGCCCGTGAACGCGGCGGGCAACTCGAACTGACGACAACCGTCCCACCCGGCAAACATATTGGCCGAGTCGGAGAAGATGTCAAAGCCGGGGCGGAATTGTTGCCAAACGGTCGACGATTACGCCCGCAAGATGTTGGTGTGTTGGCGTCGGTCGGGTTACCCGATGTGCAGGCGATTCGCCGGCCCGTGGTGCGGATTTTGATCACCGGCAACGAGTTGGTGCAACCCGGAGAGACACGCGGCGAACATCAAATCTTCGAGGCCAACTCGCATTTGCTCCGCGGACTCGTCGAACGCGATGGCGCGGTATTGGAGTCCGTGCGATCGTTGCCCGACAGTCGAGACGCCATCCGCGAGGGTTTGACCGAACCGGGGGCGGATGTGGTGCTGGTATCGGGCGGATCGAGTGTCGGCAAAGAAGACCATGCGCCTTCGCTGGTCCAAGAAGTCGGCTCGCTCGATATTCACGGCATCGCCATGCGACCGTCGAGCCCGGCGGGTATGGGGCGGATCGATAACGGGTTCGTGTTCCTGCTGCCCGGTAATCCCGTGTCGTGTCTATGTGCATACGACTTTTTCGCCGGACGGACGATTCGCCAACTTGGCGGTTGGATCATCGATTGGCCCTACACTCGCAAGACCGGCGTACTCAGCAAAAAGATCGTCTCGATGGTCGGACGAGTGGATTATTGCCGGGTCATTCTCCAGGACGGCCAGGTCACTCCGTTGGCGGTGAGTGGGGCATCGATCCTGTCTTCCACGACTCGGGCCAATGGTTTCGTCATCGTGCCCGGCGAACGTGAAGGGTACGCTGCCGGGTCGGAAGTCACCGTTTTCTGTTACGACTGACCGAATCGGTGCACCGTTTGGTCGAGTCGGATTACAGCTGCCCCAAGTTCTTGATTTCTCCCGGTTGCCAACGCCGCTTGATTGGCTGCCGACATCAACCGTTTGTGGAGTCGCTGGATTTCCTGGCCGACGCGAGCTTCGAAGTCCCTCATTTCACTTCGCGAGATTTTGGGAAGCGTTTTTGCTTCGGCACTGAGGCGATTCATGTCCTCGATGATTTGTTCCAAAGTTTCGATTGCCGGTGGGACGGACTCGGTATTCTCGACGTCTTCCAGAGTAATGGCAGCACGTTCCAAGGCTGCGAGGTACCGGTCGCCAAACTCGTTGGTCAAGCGGACGGCATCAGGATTGGATGACGTTTGACATCCCCAGAAAACCGTGAAAAAAGTCGTCAAGAGAACGGCTTGTCGAATGATGTTGCGTGGCATGGTTCAAATCCGGTTCGATGATTCAATCGAGGAGTACTCGCATGTCGAAACTAATCGCCACCGAACCCCGCACGCGAGCCGAATCGGCGAGTGAGCGAAGAAATCTGGCGGGTCGGGGCCGTTTGGTCGATTTGCTCCATATCGTGGGTTTTCGGCAACATTCGATCTGGGCGGTGTCGCGACCGGGAAATTTCGGGGAATTCGTTGACAGTGGAACTCACTCAGCTATGATGAGGTTGCTACCGCTCATCCTCCCTGCTTTCGGCGGGCTCTTGAGTGGGCACCAGACAATTGCCGTGGTCCTTGATCAGATTCAACGCTGACAAGTTGATTCAACGAATCGTCCCGCCCCTCGCCCGCAATCCAACTTGCAGGTTTTGCTTGCTATACGGGTCATCCGTTTCCATCCGCGTTGAAGATGATTTCCGGGTCTCGGCCGTTGGCTTTTTTCTCTGACTAATTCTGTGCGTGCTGCTGGACGCACTCAAACTACCGTGGAGGATTCGAAACATGGCGACACTTTTCACCGCTGTCTCATCAAGCACGATGCCCGCGATTATCGGGATGCCCGGCCCGTTCGAGTTAGCCATCATCGGCGGCATTGTCCTGCTGCTGTTCGGTAGCCGACTACCATCCGCAATGCGTAACCTGGGTCAGAGTGTCAATTCGTTCAAGAAAGGACTCAAAGAAGACGACGAAGGCAAGGACGTCCCGGAACGCGAGGAATTGAGCGATCATTCCAAGTCGTAGAACGGCCAGGGAACCGGGAGATTCAATCCGTGTTCTTTACCTGTGCCTGAAGAAGGCCGTCGTTCGATTTTGACCTACTCGCGTATTTCGATTCGTCAAGGATAAGCGTGTTATGACCAGTCCAATTCTGGCCCAATTTGGCGGCATCGGCCCGATGGAAATGATGATCGTCGCTGTCATCGGGCTCCTGTTGTTTGGGAAGCGTTTGCCGGAAGTTGCCAAGAGTATGGGGCAGGGCCTTCGCGAATTCAAAAGCGGCATGAGCGGCTTCCAAGATGAAGTTCACCGCACCGCGTATTCCGATTCCTCGAGTAGCAGTTCCCGCCGACCATTGCCCGAGGAAGAACGCGCGGAAATCACCGCCCCCAAATTCGAGCCCCCCACATCCGCCCCGACTTCCGACGACGAAAACACCGACGAAACCCAATCGGTTTGAGATGTCAGAAGATGCCGACTTGCCGATCACGAATGTTGGAGCAGTTCCGTGACCCTGTCGTGTTGTGAGAAATGCTTCGAATTGTCTTAGTACTGATCGGACTGGTGTCGTTGGCACTTGGGCTCTTGGGAATCGTGCTGCCCCTTTTGCCGACGACACCGTTCTTGTTGCTGTCGGCGTCCTGCTTCTGTCACAGTTCTCCCCGACTCTACAATTGGCTCATCAATCATCGGTGGTTTGGTTTCTATATCCGAAGTTATCGCGAAGTCCGGGCCATTCCTCATCACGCCAAGATCGTCGCCCTCGCACTCATTGTGGTTACAATTGGATACTTAGTGTTTTTTACTGAGATCCTATGGGGCATCAAATGCGTTGTGTGCATCATTGCGTTTTTCGTGTCCGTACACATTCTCAGGCTGAAAAGTCTCACGAGTGACATGGTCAAAGAATTGAGCCAAGGCGATCTCAGAAACTAAACCATCTCACAGTCCGTAGAGGTGATATGGAAGTCGTCGAGGTTATCCGTTGGATTGTGGGTGGGGTCGCGCTAGCGTTTGGCGGTTTTTGTTCTGCCGGAAACTGGATGATACTTGCAAGTCAGTTATTCCTCGGCAGCAATAGTTCTTTCATACCTGTCATTGGCGGATTGATTGCGTTTATTGGAGTGCTTGTGATTCCAGTACCGGGCCGATTACCGTGGTTATGGGTTCCACTCGTAGCAGACTTCGGTTGTGCGCCGATTCTCTTCATCACGGGAATCTTCTGGGTTATCGGAAAACTCAAGTAAAGGCGGTGAATCAAGGACCGGCGTCCGGGCTGACGTGTGTCTTATCGTAGGAAATAGCATGAAGGTTTGCATTGTGGGGGCGTCGGGGAAACTCGGACGTTATATGGTCCGGCATTGTCTAGACCGGGGCTATGAAGTCGTCGGAGTTTGTCGTCCTCGGAGTGTCGATAAACTTGATGACTTTAAAGATCAGATCCAAATCATCCCAGGGTTTACGAACGATCGTGACGTCATCCAGCAAGCCGTCGCCGGTTGTGATGGTGTGCTGACCGTTCTCGCACCGTGGGGTGTGCATGATTACTCGTCCGGAACCGCTCAGGCAGTTTTAGACTATGCAGAACCTCATGCACGACTCGTTTTTTCCTGTGGTTGGCATATCACGAAAGACGGTCAGGATGTGTACTCGAAGAAGTTTTTAGTGCTAGTCAAAGTAGCCGGTTGGATTGCCAAGGCATTGCGGTTGGTCGATATCAATGACCAAGTGGTTGCGTGTCGCAAGATTTTCGCGAGTGACAAGAAATGGACGGTCGTCCGCGGCAGTGATCTTGAAGAAGGTGATCGTCAAGGACTGCCGGTCTGGAGTCATCACGTCGGCGATCCCATACTCAAGAGCAATAAAACCCGACGAATCGATTTCGCCCTGTTTATGGTCGACGCACTCACGAATGATTCGCTCATTCACGAGGCTCCTGCGATCGTCGGTTGTCAAAGCCCGTCCGCGTTGGAACATCTAAACCGATCAACCGCGACTCAGAAAGCGATTCAGGAGAACTAACCGTGGCAAAGCATCGCATTTACAGTATGGCGTTTGCGAAGGTTTACCCGGCGTATGTCAACAAAGCCGAACGCAAGGGGCGAACGCAAGCGGAAGTCGATGAAATCATTTGTTGGCTCACCGGCTATGATGAAGCGGGACTGCAACAACAAATCGAACAAGAAAACGACTTTGAAACGTTCTTCGAAGAAGCCCCTCAGTTGCACCCGAATCATACACTCATCAAAGGCGTTGTGTGTGGTGTGCGTGTTGAAGAGGTCGAAGATCCTTTGATGAAAAAAATTCGCTATCTCGACAAATTGATCGACGAACTTGCGAGGGGGAAAAAGATGGAGAAGATTCTCCGGCAATGATCTTAGATTACGCGGTGGTTTCTCGACGTCCCCACATCCGGGTCAGCATGAGGACCACGACAGCGGCAAAGACCATGATCAGTGATACGGCGACGGCGGCTTGAAGATTGCCGATGGAGAGTTCAAGAAAAATCGTTGTCGAGAGCACTTCTGTCTTGTACCGAGTCGCACCGGCAAACACGAGCAGTGGGCCGAACTCGCCCAACGCGCGAGCCCACGCCAAGGTTCCCGCAGTTAGAATTCCCGGCCAAGCTTCCGGAAACGTGACCAGCCCAAACGCCTGGGCACGGGTGCATCCGAGCGTCAACGCGACTTGCTCGCCACGGGGGTTAAGGTTGTCGAATGTGTTTCGCATCGTCCGGACCGCAAACGCCGCCGAGACCACAAACTGAGCGAGAATCACCGCGGGCGTCTGGTACACAACCTGCCGATTGAACCATGCAAACGGGGGGAATTGAAAAAGGATCAGCAGGCTTAACCCCACGACCAACGGCGGCAGCACGATCGGGATGTCCAAAATCGCGTCGACAAGATTTCGACCGGGAAACTGACATCGTGACATCACGTATCCCACCGGAATCGCAACCCAAAGCGAGAGAATGGTCGTGATGGTGCAGGAGATCAAACTCAGACGGATCGAAGCGCGAATTTCCGGTCGATTCAAGGCGTTGACAATGGGAGACCAAATGGATTCCCCATCTTTAGCGGCACCGGCCATGTAGGCGAAGTCGGCTAGCACGAGCCCGCCGAGAAACAACACATAGGTGCTCGCGATCACGCCGAGAAGTGTGAAGAAGATCCAATCGGATCGATTCCGAACCGGGGCGATATTGGGGGGCTTCGTCATGGAGTATCGCCCTCGACTTTGCCCCACCCCATTTCCTCGAAGACCCGCAACCCGTGTTGTTTGTCGGCGAGAAACCGAGCCAATCGACGAGCCGAGTCGGGATGGTCGGAGTGCGTCAATACGCCGAGTGTGATTGTGGCAAGACCGGTATCGAGTTCCGGAATTCGCACGGGTTCCAAATCGGGGTATTGTCGAGCAATAGTGTTCCAAACGATGCCCGCGTCGACACTTCCGATCTGCACCGCGTTGGCGACTTCGGGGACGGTCGGAAGAAATGTGCCGTGATCGGTGACGGCCGCTGCAATCGCATCCCAGTCGCCAGACTGTTCAAATAGCGAGCGAGTCTTCTGGCCGATCGCTGCCAACTCCGGATTTCCAATCGCCAAAAATACATCGTCTCGCGAAAGGTCGGCTACAGATTTGATATTCTTGGGATTGCCTTTGACCACCAAAATCACTGGTCGTTGCGTGGCTAACGGAAACGATTCATCAACGAGATTTCGTCGCTGGGCTTCTTCGATGTAGGTTTCGTCGGCCGCCAGGTACAAATCGCCGCGTCGCGAAACTTCCAATTGATTCAATAACGTGTCCGAGCCGGCCCAGTTCGTTTCGATGTGAACATTATTGGACTGCTCGTAATCGGAAATCAGCTGGTTCATCGGCAGTCGACATCCAGCCGCGCAATGGAGAAACAACGGAATCGCGTTTGTGTTTTGCCGATTGGCCGTCGGTGTCGATTGGAACAACGCCCAAGTCAGTCCCAGCAAAACCACTGCGGAACCGGCCATACTGATGGCAAGTCGATTGGGGGGCAGAAGACGACGTTCGAACATCCAGCTCACTTGCAATTTGAAAGAAACCAATGCACTCGAAATCCTAGCGGGTTCGGCAAATGTTTTCGACGGCTACGTGATCGCGGTCGAAACGAACACTTGACCATGCGGTGATCGATTCGTTAATCAACCGGTTTCCCCGAGCCATCACGACTTCACCAGGAGAATGAATATGCCCGCCAAAAATGTTTTGGGTGGCGACCTGCAAACATGCAGCAAAGACCCGTTGACGGGGTTTTTTCGCGACGGTTGTTGCAATACGGGAGTCGACGATCTCGGATTGCACCTGGTTTGCACGCGAGTTACTCAAGAGTTCCTCGAGTTCTCTGCCATGCGGGGGAATGATTTGATCACTCCTAACCCAGCCTATCAGTTTCCTGGTTTGAAGCCGGGGGATCAATGGTGCGTGTGTGCATTGCGATGGAAGGAAGCCTTCGAAGCCGGTTACGCTGCCCCTGTCGTGTTAGATGCCACACACATTTCCGTGCTGGAGTTCGTCGACCTTGACGTTCTGGAAGCGAACGCTGCTTGTTGATTGCTCCAGCTATTGTTCCGGCGGACCAAGTCGCAATTCGAACAGTGTGTCGTCATCCCTGGAAGACGCAGGACTGGCGATGTTTGAGTTCGGTTCGGCGTTCCCGCCCTGTGGTTTGATCGCGTTCCACAGAAGCGTCAAACCGACTCCCCCGCCAATGCCACTGGCCAAGAGACCGGCCCCCAACAATGCAGGCCAAAGTCGCGATGGATTGCGACGCGAAGGCCAATGCTCGTGTCGATCGCCAATGTGAATCATGTCAGACTCTTCGGAGTCAGTAGGGGAACGGTAATCGGAACCAAAGTTGCGACGATTGTGAGCGTCCACAACCGCCCGATCCATCGCGAGAATCTTCTGATTGTCTTGCAAATCCTTGGCTTCACCCGCCAGACGCATCTTGCCGTAGTCGTTGAGCAGTTGTTCAATCCATGACATGACGGTTTCTCTGTTCTCAAAAAAATCGGCGTGAGTGGGTTCAGTGAAGGGTTCCCACCCACGCCGAAGTTTGCCCAAAAGCTACGCAGGTTGATTCTGCACACTACGGTGTTGCACGATTTCACGTGCGATCCCGCTTGTGCGGACGTCCTGCATGGCTTGTGCCTCTCGAACACTGATCTTTTCTTTCGACTCCAAGTACGCCAACCGCGTTTGCTCGGCGATGTTCGCGGACGCATCCGCTTGTCGTTGCGCTCCGTTGAGTGCATGTGTGACCATCATTTCCGCCGAGACACTTCCCAATTCAATCGGCATCTTTTCCTCCTAGAACCGTAGTCACGGTCGTTGAGTTGTGCGGTCAATACGAAGACTCCATCGTGAACGCATCGCCGCGTGATAAAAACTGCTTCCCGATCAACGCTGGTATTGTTTCGGAAGTCACTCGCGTCTCGGGATGAGCCGGAGTTGAATGGGCTCTCCGAGTCGGTAGACGGCTTTCGATTGCACAGTCCCGTTGGGCGTGAGGACATGGACGGGAATCTGAGTGTTTTCGAGCCGTTGCAGACGATTCTCAATTGGCAGCAGATCGTTCGATGTAACTTCCGCAGGTGTGGATTTCAGAACGCGTAATTCCGATTCCAAGGTTTGCAACTGACGCGTAAGGGTTTCGATTCGAGCGAGCTGGTCCCGACATTGACAGGGCGTCAGGGGGTTGAGCGATGCGGTGTGCGGTTGTGGTGTGCCATGGGCTGCGGATTGAATGGAATGAACCGTCGGCGGTGCGGCTTGGAAGGTGTCGCGAATCAGCTGTCGAATTGCGATGGCATCGGTAGCGAGTGTGTGAGTCGGGTGACGCACGGGCGCGGTGGCAAAAATGACCGCAGCGAGTTCCGCATGGTTATTGAACACACCGCCACCGGAATCGCCAGGTCGCGAAGGTGTGGCGACGGTGAGAATTCGCTCGCCATACCGCGAGGCAATGATGTGACTGGTGCGACGATGCTGTTCGTTTCCACCGGGATATCCCGCCAAAGTCACCGCAGTGTTTGGTGATAATCGGGACTCCGCGATGGAAACCGTTTGGAGCTTACGGTCGCTAAGTGTGACGCCGATGAGTGCTAAATCGTGATGCTCTTTCGACACCGCCAAAACGGATCCGGGAGTCCATCGTCCATTGATGTCGACTTCGAGTTTTCGCGGGTTTCCATCGACTGCGTGTGCCGCCGTCACCAGGATTTCCTTGCCAGGATTGTAGTGTCCGATCGCTACCGCTGATGCGTAAGCTGTCGTCACTCGACACGATTCCCGCTCGCATTCGGTCGAAACAATTCGCAAGCGATAGACGGCTTCCGTGCCATCGGATGCCAGTCCCCGATTCATCGCCAGAAACAGAATCGTTAAACCAATCCAGTGTGCAAGGCGACTCATGATGATATCCTCTCGATTCGAGACTCTGGTGCGTCTACACAATGCGAGTGAGGTTGCGCCGGCGAACGAGGGCTGGGCTGGACTTTCTCCACGCAGAAACTACAACTGGATGCTTACCCAAGACGACCGACAACGGATCCCAGCATTGGAAAACACGGTATGGAGTTGACAGGGCGAACGGCTGTCGTCACCGGTGGAGCCATTCGATTGGGCCGGGCGATCGCTCTGCGATTGGCCGAAGCGGGGATGCACATTGTGGTGCATTACGGAAGTTCTGCCGACGAAGCGGAACAAACCTGCGACGACATTCGCTCACACGGAGTTCGCGCAACGTCGGTCCAAGCGGATCTGATGAACCCCGAACATGCGGCTGACGTGATCTTTCAAGCTGCCGAGCAAGAGTTCGGCGGTGTCGACGTGCTCGTCAATAGTGCGGCAATTTTCGAGCCGGCTCGTCTGGCCGACACGTCGGACGAGTTATTCGATCGTCATCTGCAGATCAACTTGAAGTCGCCGTTCTTCTTGGCGAAACGGTTTGTGGCTCAGTTGGGTGAACGCCAGGAGGGGGCGATTCTCAACATAGCCGATTGGCGGGCGACGCATCCGGACCCGAACTATCTGGCTTACACATTGACGAAGTCCGCACTGGTTTCTTTGACGGAAGGATTGGCAAAGGACCTGGCTCCGCGTGTGCATGTGAATGCGATCGCTCCCGGTGCGATTCTGCCGCCACCCGATGAAAGTGAAGCCGAATTCGAGAAACGCGGCGAGAACAATCTGCTCGGGCATACCGGTTCCGCTGCCGACATCGCCGAGGCGGCCATCTATCTGCTGGAATCGAATTTCATCACCGGGCATTTGTTGTACGTCAACGGCGGCGAACATTTGAAGTCGCCACGAACGTGATTTCCGTGCTGGCGAAACGATTGCGAACCCATCACAATAGGCACACTATGACTGACCGAATTCTCGTCAAAGATCTTTTGTTGCGGACGATCATCGGGATCAACGATGACGAACGTGTGAATCGACAGGACGTCGTGATCAACCTCGTCATGCATGCCGATACTCGCGTCGCCGCAAAGACCGACGATATTGCCGAGGCCGTGAATTATCGCTCGGTTACGAAAGACGTGATCGATTTGGTCGAGAACTCGGATTTTCTTCTTGTCGAACGGATGGCTGAAGAAATTGCGCAGTTGTGTTTGTCCGATGAGCGTGTGGAACGCGTCGAAGTGACGGTGGAGAAACCATCGGCTCTCCGGTTTGCAGCTTCGGTCGGTGTTTCGATCGAACGTACGCAGGCGGATCGCCGCTGAGTCGGTCACGGAAGGAGCAGCCATGAACCGCGTCTATCTGGGTCTTGGATCAAACATCGACGCGGCCACGAATTTGCCGAAAGCGGTTCAACAGTTGAAGGAGTACGGCCGGGTCATCGCGGTATCCCGGGTATGGGAAACGAAGCCGATCGATTGTCCTGGTCATCAGGAATTCTTTCTCAACGCGGCCGTGTTGTTAGAGACACCGCTGTCCGCCGACGCGGTTCGCTTGGAAGCGATCACGGCGATCGAAACCGGTTTGGGCCGTGTCCGCGATCCTGCGAATCGGAATGCTCCGCGAACAATCGACATCGATGTCGCATTGTTCAACGACGAAATTTTGCAAATCGAACACCGCCCGGTCCCCGATCCTGCGATCTTGAAGATGGCGTATCTGGCGATTCCACTCGCGGAGTTGGACCCGAACTACAGACACCCCGAAACCGGCCAAACTCTCGCGGAAATCGCTGCGGGTTTCGATGCCGAATCTGAAGGCGTCTGGCCGTACGAAGAACTCGAACTGACTCGCTTTGCAAATTCTTGACACCGTCCAAGCCACGGGACTGCCCCGTGGCTGAGATGTCGGGAACCGTTAGTAGTCGCCAATCACTTCACCACCGGCACGGGTGGCGAGAGCTTGGTAGACGGTCAGGTCGATCGAATCGCTGACGAAGCGGACACGTCCGTCGCCATAAGCGAAGTGCACGCCGCCCGTGTGATTGCTGCTGAAGTCATCTAAGTGGCCGACCGGATCATTCGGAGCATGGTCGGCGATCCCGAGAATCCGCGAGAATGCTTCTTCGCCTTCCGGAATTACGCCGGCCCAGGTCGAGTGCCAAGGCGGTGACGCATAGGGATTGGTTTTGCGTTGGCCGACCATGAACGTGTTGCTCGCTCCGTCGGTCAGGTCGCGGAAGCCGATTCGACTATTGTGAAAGAACACCCCGTCGCTCGAACATGCTTGGCCGACCGAGAGTCCTTCGCAGTCGTGAAGTTCCTCTGTTCCGAAGTTACCGACGAAATTTGCGGTAGCAAGTGTCGCCAGAACCGTCCCAGGACTGCCTTCCTCTTCGATCTGCCAAGTGTCGTTGGAAGGATCGGACGGAGAGCGGAACGTGTCCAGCGGCGTCGCGATGATGGCAGCATTCGCGGGGTCATTGATCGGAAGATTGAAGTCGATCAAATCGTAGAGATTGTTCTGTTCGAGTTGTGGCAGGATGAATGTTGCCCAGCCCCAACCATTGAGCCCCTCGACATCGGCTCGTCCGGTACCCGCTTCGTAGCCAATCCAACCAGGCGGGAAGGTCAGGTTGGTGTCGTGATAGTTATGCAATGCCAATGCTACTTGCCGAAGGTTATTCCGCGTTTGCGTGCGTCGGGCTGCCTCGCGAGCTTGTTGCACAGCGGGCAATAACAAAGCAATCAAAATGGCGATAATCGCGATCACCACCAACAATTCAATCAACGTAAAACCGCGACGCGTTTGCGTCCGGCTGGAAGAAAAAGTCGACATCAACAGCTCCCGTCTGAGATCCGCGCATTGGCGAACCCGATAATGAAAGATAAGTCCGCAAAAAATGACCGTAATGCAGCAGGACGCAACGTCAGAACGAAACGCGACCTGAGCGACATTCATGATAAAATCAAATGAACGTCAAACGGCGGGCGGAGCACGGGAGCGGAACCGCGAAGGCAGCAGTTTGCTAGGCTGTGAACACGAGACAGGTGCCGTGTTCGCGACCATTTCGGCAATCGCCGGTAACTCGACCGGCATGGTGGTCATCGGAGCCAACGCGATCAACTGACAAACAGTACAGTCGTCGTCGTGTACCGGACCATGATGATGGTGATGAGGTTTCGCGGGTGTGTCTGTCGCAGGCGTTGTCGCTGGCGAATGACAATGCCCGTGCGAACAGCAACTGTGCTCGGCGGAGGATTGCTTGGCGTCTGCGGGCGGTGTGTTGCTCAACGCGTGCAGATGCGAGTGATCATGCAACCACGATCCGGCCACCGAAGCGAGCCAATACCCGCCCAGTGCAATGAATGCCAGTGATCGCGAAAACACACTCATTTTCACAAACTACGCAGAACGTCGAAAATCCTTCGCAGACATTATGGAACTTTTGCAAGTCATTGACAATCCCATGATTCATGAAGCTTTGAAGAAATCAACGGCGAGCCAGGCGGCTAAGGACACGTAGGAATTCTTGATCCAGCGATTCCCAGTCGTCGCCGAACACATGTTGAAATGCCTGAACATGATCTTCCGCAGACGTGAACTCTAATGGTTTCAACTTTGCGATTTGGCTGAGAAAATCCTCGTATTCGTTCCGTTTATGATGCATCAGAAAATAGGTGAACGCCCAGGCTTCGGCATAGGCGTCGATCGCGACGTTGGGATCGACGAAACGCTCATTGGTGGCGATTAGTGTTTCGAGCGAATTCGGAGGTCGGCGTTTGCGGGCGTAGTCCAGAAATTGTTGCAAACGATGTCGATGCGGCACACCGATCGTGCGTGTCGAGTTGCGAGTTCGCGGATCAAACGTCTCGAACTGCATGGCCAAGCCCTCGGTGAACCACAACGGATTGTCCGCGTAGCGAGTGTGAAGTCCGCAGTTGAAGGCGATTTGATGCGTCGCTTCGTGGATGATCGTCGCCGCATTCGTTCGCAACGCATTTGCCCGTGCCGACCGACTCCGTGATTTTCCGGAGAGATCGTACAGAATGATCCGATTCGTTCGGGCCGAGTAATACCCCTGGCTTTGAGCCGTCACCTGGCCATTTTCCGCGGTGGCGTATGTGGCAAAGTCTTTTTTATCGGCGAACAACACCACAGGCAGCGGAAATTCTGACTCCGTCAATGCGATCCTTTTCGAGGCAAACGCTTCGTGACATGCGGCGTGTAACTGCTCGAAAAGTTTCCCCACATCGGCAGCGTAATCACGGTTGGCGTCCGAGGCGATGACATAGTGCTCGGTGGTTTGAATCCGAAAGCCCGCGCCGAGTTCGTTCAGCAATGCGTTGGCGAGTGTTTCTTTGTCGGCTGGTTGAAACTCACCGGCCGGTTCTTTCCCGATGAGATTCTCCCCCGGCACGGTCACGATTTCCGCCGTCGGTGTCTGCAGCAGAATCCCTCCGTCTTGGGCCTCGACCAGAACTCGTCCAGTGGTGGAAGTCGGCGGTTGATCGTCCGCGGTCCGAAACTCCACCCGCACACGTTCCGCAGCCGACAGCGTCGTGATGGCTTGGAGTACAGCAATCGAGAGACCAGCAATTCGCATCATACGATGTACCTCTTGATTTCCCCTCGGTTGTTCCGAATGGATCAGCCGACACATGGTGAAAATTCGTCCCAAAAAACAGACCCGGATGGTGAACTAATCCTTTACCACAGGAATTGCATAATATACCATAGGGAACGTATCGGCGGGTTCCGATGAATTGTCGCCGACGTGTTTCTTGCTCTTCGGAGTGGAATCAAAAGGACACTTGCCATGCTCCGCATTGATGCTGGTCGAACGGATTCGTACTGCGATGGTTGGAATCGCCGGAGTTTCTTGCAAGTCGGCTTAGCCGGTCTCGGTTCGCTGTCGTTGCCGAACCTGTTGCGGGCGAAGGAAGCCAGTGGGAATCGAAAAGATACCTCATTGATTCTCTTGTGGCTCGACGGCGGTCCGAGTCACATGGACATGTACGATATGAAACCGGAAGCTCCGGCGGAGTATCGCGGCATTTGGAACCCGATTCGCACGAACGTCTCCGGGTTCGACATCACCGAGATGTTCCCCAAGCAGGCACATGTCGCCGACAAGTTTTCCATCGTGCGTTCGCTGCATCACGATAATGGCGACCACTTCACCGGCGGGCATTGGATGCTGACCGGACGCGACGGAGCCAGTGGAGCCGACACCGCCGGTAAGTATCCGTTCTTCGGTTCGATCATCAGCAAAATGCGGGGGCCAAAACAGCCCGGCGTGCCCGCGAACGTAGCGATTCCCTACGCCATGAGCATTGGCATCCGCCCCGGTTACTTCGGCGGCAACTATCTCGGCGTGCAACACGATCCGTTCCAAACCCAGAGCGATCCGAACCGCCCGAAATTCCAGGTGCAGAATCTCAACATTCCCAATGGAATCACCGTCGATCGGCTCGGCGACCGTCGGCATTTGTTGGCTCAGTTCGACGGCTTGCGTCGGGAAACCGACCGCAGCGGTATGATGGATGCGATGGACCGCTTCGAGCAAAACGCGTTCGAAATGGTCACCGGTCCCGCAGCACGGAAGGCGTTCGATATCGATTCCGAAGACCCGCGTCTCCGTGACAAGTACGGCCGCAACACCTGGGGACAAAGCACGCTGCTCGCACGACGGTTAGTCGAAGCCGGTTCCACGGTCGTCTCCTGCCACTTCGGCGGTTGGGATCACCACTGGAACCTGCAAGCCGGTTACGAGAACTATCTGCCTCGGATTGATGCGCTCGTGTCAGCGTTGTTCGACGACTTGTCGACGCGGGGCATGCTCGATTCGACACTGGTGATGCTATGTGGCGAGTTCAGCCGGACGCCTCGGATGAATGACGGCAGCGGCAACGGTACCCCCGGACGCGATCACTGGGGCAACTCGATGTTCTGCCTCCTCGGTGGCGGTGGAATTCAAGGCGGACGCTTGGTCGGTTCGACCGACCGACTCGGTGCCGCCCCGCAAGACAACCCGAAACGCCCCGGCGACATCCATCACACCATCTTCCATGCTCTCGGCGTCGATCCCAACTTGTCATTCAACAACCACGCCGGCCGCCCGATCCCCGCGATCGACCACGGCAGCGTGATCAAGGAGTTGTTCTAATCAAACGTAGGGTGCATCGTGACGCACGACGATTCCGCACTGAAACGCGGTACGTCGTGTACAATTGCGAATTTGTGAGATCGCAAGGAACACAAACTATTACCAGTAAAGAAGTTGTGTGTCACTGCGAGCTTGCCTAGCAGTTCAAGTGACCAGCCATCCGGGAGTCGCTAACAACACTTCTGGACAAGCCAGCAGTGACACCCATAAACGCTAACGAATGGGAAATCGTGTCACGACGCCCCCTACGGCTACTGTTTCTAAGGCGCGCTCGCATGGAATCTTTGCTGCAGTTTTGGATGCTGCCGGTTGTCGTCGGTGTGTTCTTGGTTGTCCACGTCATCATTGCACTGGTGAGCGGTCAGCATGGTTATGCACCCGGTTGGCAACTTCGCTGCACCTCCTGCAATGCCACCCGTGATGCCAGTGAAGCTGGCGTCGTCCGCATCGGAGCCGCCTCCGTCGGCAAACGCACGCTGGGGTACTGTCGTTACTGTCAAGGTCTTCAAATGATCGCCATCGAACGCAGTACCACTGACGGTTAGCCGGAACTTGGTTTAATGGATGTGCTGCGTGTAGTCCCAGATCCGCGGATCCCCTCGCTGGATTTCTTCGCCATAGATGCGAACGCTGGCAATATGTGGTGGTAGCAGTGCACGCTTACGACGTTGTTGCAGTTCGCCGATGAGCATGTCCTCGATTGATGCGCCAGAGAACATAAAACAATCATGGATCAAACTATCTGAGAAACAACGGCCTTCGGAATCCATGTAAAGTTCTGCATGCCAATTGTGTTCCTCTGCAATGCCGACCAGAGTTGTCTCAAGTCGATCTGCCCAGAGTTGAATGTGACCAAACGTCCGAGAAAAAGAGCGAAATGTAAATTCCCGAATCGGCTCATCATCGAGTGGGCAATTGCGTTCGAGTAGGGTGATGCCGCCGAAGTTCTCCAGTACGTCGTAAGTCGGATGATCACGTGGAATGGAATCTGGAACCGCCGCTCGGTAATGCGGCGTCCAATCACATTCGAGAAACCATTCGCGGACTTCATATGGCAGTTCGAACACGGCTGTCTTCGTTGGGCGTTAGAGACACGAGGTCAGTCCGAACGAGTATCTTCCGTTTCTTCAACCGGATCAATCAAAATTGTGCGTCGGTTCGATGTGTCGCTACAACTCTTCCAAGACGTGATGCGACCGGTTTTGGGATCGGTCGTGACACGTGTGTAATAAGTTACGGTCATGGTCGTTCGGAAGTCGCGGCCGGACGAGACGCCTTCCTCATAGCTACCCTGACCAAGGTGCCACTCGCGATCGCTAATTCGCTCAAACGGTTGCTGTTTGTGCGTGAAGTGGCGTCCACTAATGTCACAGAACGCGTGCCACACGAGTTCGGCATCGCGATTGGTCTGTATCTTGATTTGGTGGTTGAGTAGCAATTCGGCAAAGGTATCGTTGTTGCCGTGAAGTGACGAGCGATGCACGACGTTACCGTTCTCATCGCAAGCCATTGTCACTCCGAATCCCATAGCCAGTCCATGAGATCGTTCTGGTGCTGCAGGGTTTGGTCGTTCATCGTACCCGACCCGTGCGAAGCGAAGTTCCGGGAAAAGTTTTCCGGCCGCTGGTGAATACACATGATGCCATGGACTAAAGTGCGCAAAAGCGTAACCACCAACGCGATATCTTTGCTCGGTGGAATCTTGATACGCTTTCAAAGCTGGATACATGTCATGAGACTCAGCGACAGGAATTTGCACTCCGTACTGAAACTGCAGGTGAATCACCATGAGTCCCACGATCGTGCTATTCATGTCTGAGTCCTTTCATCTCAAACCGCGAGTTCCGGCTCTGGTCCCTGGTCTCTTGCCCTTTGCCAAAATCAGACCTGATAGAACTCGCGGTACCACTCGACGAAGTTTTTGATGCCGGTTTCGATGGGGGTGCTGGGGCGGAAGTCGACGTCTCTGGCGAGGTCGTCGATGTCGGCGAAGGTGGCGGGGACGTCGCCGGGTTGCATCGGCATCATGTTCTTCTCGGCTTTTTTCCCGAGACAGTCTTCGAGCGTCGCGATGACGTGCATTAACTCCACCGGCTGATTATTGCCGATGTTGTAGACGTAATACGGTGCCCGACTGCTCGCCGGGTCCGGGGCGTCACCGGACCAATCGGGATTTCCGGTCGGGATGCGTTCGGAGATCCGTCGCACACCTTCGACGATGTCGTCCACATACGTAAAGTCGCGTCGCATTTGGCCGTGATTGAACACGTTGATCGGCTTGCCCGCAAGGATCGCCTTTGTGAACAGGAACATCGCCATGTCCGGCCGACCCCACGGTCCGTATACCGTGAAGAACCGCAAACCCGTCGTGGGCAAACCGTAGAGATGGCTGTAACAGTGAGCCATCAGTTCGTTGGATTTTTTCGTGGCGGCGTACAGACTCAGCGGGTGGTCGACATTGTGATGGATCGAGAACGGCATCTCGGTGTTCGCGCCGTACACGGAACTGCTCGACGCATACGTGAGATGCTTCACACCATGATGTCGACAGCCTTCAAGAATGTTCACAAAGCCGACGAGGTTGGCATCGACGTAGGCATGCGGGTTCTCAATCGAATATCGCACGCCGGCTTGAGCAGCGAGGTTCACGACGACATCGAATTGCTCGTCCGCGAATAACTGTGTGAGCGGTTCGCGGTCGGCGAGGTCCATTTTGACGAAGCGAAAGTTCTCACGGTCTTTGAGTCGATCGAGTCGAGCGTGCTTGAGACTGACATCGTAATAATCGTTGATGTTGTCCAGTCCGACGACCGTTTTGCCGGTTTCGAGCAGTCGCAAACTCAGTTGAGAACCAATGAACCCCGCGGCTCCGGTCACAAGATATTTTTCAGCAGCCATCGTTCCGCACTCTCCCTAGTGAACACTCGCAGTTTCGATGGCGAGTAGACCGAATCTCCTGCTCGAGTGCAATGCTGGTTTGGCGTTCGGGTAGCACGTTTGCACTTTGATTGATGAATGCCGTACCATTTTTCCAGATTCATTCGTAGGAACCCACACACTCCTAAGATTCTCTGGAGAGACAATTCATGCATTCATTTTCTCCGCGTCTCGGTCGCTGGCTGCGTGATGCAGCGTTGGCCGGTGCGTTTTTCGGTTTGGCGATTTCGTCGGCGTCTGCCGTTGAACCGGTTTTCAAAAGCAAAGTGATTAACGAGTCGACACCCGGTCACGCGGTGAAAATCGATATCGACCTGAATAACGCCAAGAACTTGTATTTGGTGGTGACGGACGGCGGCGATGGGTACTCTTGCGATTGGGCCGACTGGGGCAACCCACGCGTCACGCTGGCCGATGGTGAGGAAATCAAGCTTACCGAACTGAAATGGAAATCGGCGAAAACCGGTTGGGGGAACGTCAACGTCGGCAAGAATGCCGAAGGGCGACCGCTAAAGGTTTTGGGAGTGTATTTGGAAGACGGCATCGGCACGCATGCGAATTCCGTTATTCACTACGAATTGCCGAAACCGGCGAAGAAGTTCCAAGCCACCGGTGCTCTGGACAACGGCGGCACCGACCAAGGTGGAATCACGAGTGTGCAGTTCCTCGTCTACACCGAAAAACCGCCGCAACGTGTGTTGGCCTCAACCGCGAATTCCAGCGGCGGGGATTTGCCTCCGGGTGAAGCACTCGACGGGTTGGATGTTGCTGACGATCTGACTGCCACCGTGTTCGCGCACGAACCGATGTTGCTCAGCCCGTCGAATATCGACATCGATCATCTCGGCCGCGTGTGGGTTTGCGAAGTCGTGAACTATCGCCAGTTTCGCAACAACGACACCCCCGAGCGGAAAGAAGGCGACCGGATTCTGATTCTCGAAGACACCGACGGCGATGGAAAAGCCGACGAGTCGACCACCTTCTACCAAGGTCGCGACATTGATTCCGCTCATGGCGTATGTGTGCTCGGGAACCAAGTGATTGTGTCCGCCGGGGACAGCGTGTTCGTGCTGACCGATGACGATGGCGACTCGAAAGCCGACCGCAAAGATGTGTTGTTCACCAAAATTGACGGCACACAACACGACCACGGGATTCACTCGTTTCTCTTCGGGCCCGATGGGAAATTGTACTTCAACTTTGGAAATGCCGGGCGACGCATTCACGACAAAGACGGCAAAGTCTTAGTCGACATGAGCGGCCGAGAAGTCCACGACCATCGCAAACCGTATCAGGAAGGAATGGTCTTCCGTTGCAATCTTGATGGGAGCGAATTTGAAACGCTCGGCTGGAACTTCCGCAACAATTGGGAGTTGGCTGTCGACAGTTTCGGCAACATTTGGCAGAGCGATAACGACGACGACGGCAACCGCGGCGTGCGGATTAACTTCGTCATGGAGTTCGGCAACTATGGCTACAAAGACGAATTCACCGGAGCCGGTTGGCGGGATGAACGCACCGGTTGGAGTGAGGAAATTCCCAAACGTCATTGGCATTTGAACGACCCCGGCGTGGTGCCGAACTTGTTGCAAACCGGAGCGGGTTCGCCCACGGGCATCTGTGTGTACGAAGGCGATTTGCTGCCGAAGCGGTATCAGGGAGAAATCATTCACTGTGACGCCGGTCCGAATGTGGTGCGGGCGTATCCCGCGAAAGTCGATGGTGCCGGTTACACGGCCGACATCATTCCGATGCTCACCGGCACACGGGACAAGTGGTTCCGTCCCTCGGATGTGTGTGTGGCTCCCGACGGTTCGTTGATTGTCGCGGACTGGTACGACCCTGGCGTCGGCGGGCACCGCATGGCTGATATTCAAAAAGGCCGCTTGTTCCGCCTGACTCCGAAGGAAATGGAATACAAGTCGCCGAAGTTTGACTTCGAAAGTCTCGATGGTGCGATCGAAGCGTTGCAAAGCCCGAACATGGCGGCTCGGTATCTCGCTTGGACTTCCCTCCACAAGATGGGAACGAAGGCCGAGAAGGCGTTGACGGAATTGCTTCGAAACAAAGATCCGCGGATGCAAGCCCGGGCGTTGTGGTTGCTATCGAAGATCGAAGGACGCGGCTACTTCCATGCGGCAAATTCGTTGGATCATCCCGATCCGAACATCCGTATTGTCGCCCTGCGAGCCATTCGTGAGATGGTGCCAGACATGGAGCGATATGTATCCGAACCGCCGCGAGAGTATCTCAGCGAACATGGTCCCGAAGGTTTGCTGGCCAAAGTGGTGGAAGGTTTGAGTCGCGACCCGTCGCCCGCTGTTCGACGTGAATCCGCCATTGCTTTGCGAGGCAACGAGACAGAAAAAGCCGCTGAAGTGTGGGCCGATCTGGCAAGCCAATACGACGGCAACGATCGTTGGTACCTTGAAGCCCTCGGGATCGGAGCGGAGGGGCAATGGGATCGGTTCTTTGAAACCTGGCTGAAAACCGATGCCGTCAGCAAGTCACCCGGACTCTCGCAAGCCGAGAAAGACATCATCTGGCGAAGTCGATCCGCGAGTGCCTTGCCGTTGTTGGCGACCGCGATTCTCGCTGAAGACACATCCGACAGCGAACGGTTGAAATACTTCCGTGCGTTTGATTTCCACCGTGACCCCGCCGAGCGGGAGTTGAAAACCGATACGCTCTTGGGATTGCTTGCCGGCAATCATGCGGATCAAACGCAGATCGCGGCATTGTCGTTGAAACATCTCGGCGGACTGTCCGGGCAACAACGCGAGAAGTTGCTGCCGATGTTGAACGAAGTCGTTGCGAAGATCGAAGACCCCGAACGTGTGGTCGCGTTGACCAAGCAATTCGGATTGTCGCAGCAGTATCCGCGACTCTTACAAATCGCACGCGAGAACCCCGCGGATCAGGCCGGTGTCGAAGCCATGCGAGCGCTCTTGGATGCGGAGCAAAACGAACTATTGGAGAAAGCACTCGCGAGTTCTGATGCACCGCAAGCGACTGCAATCGCGACGGCTTTGGGATATTCGAACAACGGCCGGGCGGTGAAGTTGCTGACCCAAACGATGAATGACAAGAAGGCCGCACTTGCGGTTCGTCGAGCGGCAGTCTCCGGGCTGACGCAGTTCAAAGGTGGAGCCGAACGGATCGTGGAACTGGCGAAAGCTGGAAATCTCGATCAGAAACTGACCGCTGCCGCTGCCGCCGGGTTGCACGCCTCGCAGTTTCCGCATGTGAAACGTGCCGCCGAGGAGCTCTTCCCGCTACCGCCGACGAAGAACAACAAACCGCTCCCGCCCATCGAGCAACTCGTCTCCCGTCGCGGCGACGCCAAACGCGGACGGGTGCTGTTCAACACGGAAGCCACATGTGTGAAGTGCCACATCGTCAACGGCGTCGGTAAAGAGGTCGGGCCGAATCTTTCCGAGATCGGCAAGAAGCTCAGTCGACAAGCAATGTACCAATCGGTGTTGTTCCCGTCCGCCGGGATCAGTCACAACTACGAGTCGTACACGCTCTTGATGACGGACGGTACGCAGGTCACCGGGTTGAAGACGAGTGAAACCGAAGATTCGGTTTCGATTAAAGATATCAACGCACTCACGCGGACTTACAGCAAGGACGATGTCGAGTTCATGAAGAAGAACGAAGTGTCGCTGATGCCCGCCGATTTACAGAAAGTCATGACGGAACAAGACCTCGTCGATGTTGTCGAATACATGACAACACTCACCGAGGCCAAGGACTTTCAAGCCGAGTAACGCAGCGAAATCGTCTTTTTGACGACCACACTGAGGTCATCCATCAGAACCGGTCGGGCGTGCGGCTCGATCGGTTTTTTCGTTGGCTTTCTTGGACGCAAGCGGAATGATGTTCCGGGTGGCGTCGCTGCTTTGACGTTGCTCGGTTTGAGCACGATACAAGTTGCGATACACCGGGCATGTCTCGATGAGCGATTCGTGGGAACCATAGGCGATCAGGTGGCCTTGGTCCATGACCGCGATCTTGTCGACAAAATCGAGAATGCTTTGGCTGACCGAGTGCGTAATCATGAACACGGTGCGGCCTTCCGCGAACTCCCGCAGAGCGGCATGAATTTGTTTTTCGCTTTGAGCGTCGACGGCCGAAGTGGCTTCGTCGAGAATCAAAATCGTTGGGTCTCGGAGGATCGCTCGGGCCAACGCAATACGTTGGCGTTGACCGCCAGAGAACCGACCACCTTTTTCGCCCACACAGGTTTCAAAACCATCGGGCAGTTCATTGATGAAGTCGAAAGCGTGCGCTTGTTTCGCGGCGGTGATGACTTCGTCTCGGTTGGCACTGGGACGACCGTAGCGAATGTTTTCGTAAATCGTTTCGTCGAACAGCAGCGTTTCTTGTGTGACGACGCTGATTTGATCTCGAAGCGATGCCAATCGCACGTCACGAATGTCGATGCCATCAATGAGTACCGCACCGTGATCGGGGTCATAGTATCGCGGCAACAAATTCACCAATGTGCTTTTGCCGGACCCATTTTCGCCGACGACAACAACGACATCCCCCGCCGTCACTCGCAAGTCGACATCCTTGAGTACTGGCGGTCGGATCGCGGCTTCGTCATTGCAATAGTAACTGAAGGTGACGTCCGAGAAGTGAATTTCGCGGGTATGGCGAGGGGCTTTTTGAGCCTTCGGCGATTGCTTGACGAGCGTTTTTTGATCCATCAAGTGGAACACGCGATCGGCAGCGGCAGTCGAGCGTTTCAGTTTGGCGTAGACTGTCGACAGTTTCCGAATCGGATCGAGAGTCCCGGCGAGTAACACATAGAGCAGGGTGAGTTGAGCCATGTCCATCGGTTCGGACGCGAGGTTAACGCCCCAAATCGATTTGGTTTCCCGCATCACCAGATACGCACCAGGCAACAAGGCAATGAATACCGCGAACAACCCCATGATTTCCGTCGTCGGACTCGTCAGGGCGTCAAAATGGACGAGTTTCATCGCTTTGCGGTAATACTCTTTGTTCTCTCGATGGAACCGAGCGCGGTGCTTGTGTCCGCCGTTGAATGCGATCACGACTTTCAGCGAATCGAAGGTCTCTTCCAACGTTTTATAGAGCTTGGACATGCTCTCCATCATCTTTTTACTGGCGACTTTCAGTTTGCGACCGATGCGGTAAAACACCAGCCCGACCAGCGGAACGAACAGCATGGAGATCAGCGTAAGACGCCAGTTCACGAGGAACGCGAAGACGATACAGCCCATGGCTTTGAGCGGTTCGCGAATGACTTTCCCGCCGAGTAGGGTCAGTCCTTGCGTGAGCACGTTCATGTCGTACGTGAATCGCGACATCAAATCGCTCGTGCCGTTGTGGGACAGGGTTTGATAGTCGAGGTGCAGCACTTTGCGTAAGCAATCTTTGCGAATGCTCATTGCGGTGAGTTGCACGATGCTACCGACTAGAACTTCCTGCACAACGATAAAGATGCTTTTCAAGACCGTTGCAAACAAAACCACCCCTAACAGCATCGCGAGCATGGCGAATTGATCGTTCGGCAGCCATGGCAGAACCGAGGTCTTCAGCCAGTTCATCAAAAGCGCTGTTCGCGATGCTTCGCTGGCAAGCGCCTGCTGTTTCGCTTGTTCGCGGAGAAGTTCCACTTGTTCGGGCGAACTTGCGGCGTTCGCTGGGAGATTGGCGATGAGCTTGTCGATGTGCGCAACGCGACGCTGACGTTCGTCCAATTCGGCATTGGCCTCGGCAATGTTGGTTTCGACGTACTCGGTCAAACTTTGCTGTTGCAGCAGAAGTTTGACTAACGGAAACGCGGCCGAAAGATTCAAGCTCCACAGCACCGCCACCAGGAACGCAAACAACACGGAAAGCGCGATTTTTCCTCGGTGGGGGATGACGTAAGCCAAGATTCGGGTGGCACTGCTCACAGGTCGTTTTTCCCGAAAGACTAAGGGATTTTTGAGTGGACGAGGAAGCGAAAAGGGGATTCCTCAGGTCGGTTCGCGCGGAATTAGAGTCAAATTGCCAAGATGCGTCTAGAGCGATTCGACAGGGCAGCGGATGATTGCCTCTTCCCCTGGATTGCGTTTCCGGCTAGATTTCCGTTTGGTTGGTTGCAGTGTGAAACATTTACGGATTTGGCTTCATTCGCCACTTGAGAAAAGGAATTCCCGATGCCGAACAACCCCATCATGATTGGCGGTTCGCCGTGCGGACCGGGGCATCCATTGTTGTTCATCGCCGGTCCCTGTGTGATCGAGAGCGAAGAAATGATCCTCGAGACGGCGGGGCATCTGGCGGAATTGGCCAGTCAGATGGAAGTGCCGTTGGTCTTCAAAGCCAGTTTCGACAAAGCCAACCGGACGAGCATTCACAGTTTCCGCGGACCAGGTCTGGAACGCGGCATGGAAATCCTTGGCAAGGTGAAAGAAAAGTTCGGTCTGCCGGTAACGACCGACATTCACGAAGCCAGTCAGTGTGAAGCGGTGGCAGCGGTTTGTGATGTGCTTCAGATTCCCGCGTTTCTGGCTCGGCAAACCGATCTCGTTTCGGCGGCTGCGGAAGCGACGGCCAAGCGTGGCGGTGTTGTCAACGTCAAGAAGCCACAGTTCGTGGCTCCGGAAGACATGGTGCACGTCGTTCGCAAGACCGAAGAAAGCGGGAACTCGAACATCATGCTGACTGAACGTGGCACCACGTTCGGTTATGGGCGGTTGGTCAACGACATGCAGTGCATTCCCACGATGCACGAACTTGGCACGCCGGTTTGCTTCGATGCCACACATAGTGTGCAACGACCGGGCGGCAAAACAACCGGTGGAAATCGCGAGATGGTGTTTCCGCTGGCTCGTGCCGCTGTTGCGTGTGGTTGTGATGCTGTCTTCTTCGAGACGCACCCCAACCCTGACGAAGCCAAGAGCGATGGCCCGAACCAAGTCTTCCTGAAAGACGCCGCCCGCTTAATCGGGCAGCTTCGGCAAGTTCGCCGGCTCATGCTGGAATTCGAAGCCGCCAGCTAGAGAACCGGTGTCATGGCACGATGAGTCGGATTCGAACCCTGGGGCAAAACGGAAACCACGGCTCACAGAGCCGTGGCACACCGATGACTTCGTGACTTGCGACCGCCTAAAACTCTTCTTCCTGGATCGCGTCGGCTTCAATGGCCTCTTGGACGGGGGCAAAGCGTGCCCGTCGTTGCACCATACTGAAGTAGCTGAAGCCCAAAAACATAGGCATCTGTCGGGCGACCGTTGCCATGCCGGGAATCGGTAATGCGGACTCCGAATGCCAGATGACGCCGTTTTTGGTTCGTACGGCGTATGATCGGGCATCTTGCAAGTACGGCAGAAACGCTGCGGCAGACGGCCAGGAAAATGTGTCGATCGGAACGCCTTCGCGTTGGATTTCCGAAAACACGAGCTGGGAAATGTACGGGGCCACCGACAGGAACGCTCGCGCTGCTCCTTCCGATTTCGCATATCCCAGACTCAACACCTCGCCCGAATGGTCAGCGAGTCGTTTCTCGATTGTGCTCGCCAAGCTCCGCGTCTTATTCGAGGTACGCAGATGAGCTTTGATGGCTTGCGGATTGAGCGAAACCACGATGTGAGAATCCGTCAAGCAGAACGCTGGTGCGAAGGGAACGTCATCACCGACCGTGTTGATGAAGTGCACATCCTTCCCAAGAAATTCATGTTTTGTGAGGTACACGCCGCGGCCCCAACGCCCCGCTTGGGTTTGGCCGGGAACAGCGAGTTGCAACACCTCCATGAGCCGCTTGAAGACTTTCTCGGCCTTGGCTTTGTCTTGCACGTCGACTGTGAGAACGGGGCTCGTGAAGAGCAATCCACCGCCTGCGGGGGAACTGTGAATACTCCACACCTGACCGATCGCCGGGAAGATATCGTCCTCAAACGATAGTTCCAATTCGGTTTCCAGCTGTTTCAACGTGCCGTTGAGGGCGTCCAAAGCGACTGGATCTGCATCCCCAACGACCGTTTGCAGTTCCGCAAGGACTTTAGGCCAATCGACAGACCATGCTTGATAGAAATCCGCATCGGCGGGGATGTGGCCGAAGTCTTTGGCCGTCAATGCCCGACCACCAAGAACCGCTAACAATCGAGTGGTTTCGCCTCCGGTGACAACCGCACCTTTTTGTGTGATGCGTCCATCCACCACGCCGACGGCTTGCGCGAAAGTGCCGATATTCTCCAGGCCGAGAATCTTGGCCATCTGCGTGTAAACCATGCCGGATTGGCCAGCACTTTCGACCTGCTGCTTCAAGAGTCCGCCCAGATCCATCCAAACGACATTCGCCAAACGTTCCATGCCGATCTTCTTCATGGCCGCTTGGAACTTGGGATTGTCCGCGATGGATTTCGTATCGTTATCAACTTTGTCGTCCAAGGCGGCGACGGCCCGGTCAATCGTTCCGGCACCCCAACCGAGGATGAAATAGTTCTCGTGCCGATGCAGCGTAAGTTCGGCTCCCGGAAGCGGAACGGGAAACGTTTGATGGTCCAAACCAGGTTTTTGCAACAAACCGGGCATCATTCCCAGCAAGGATTCAATGGTCTTGCCGAATGCGTCGGCTTTCTCTTTGCCGGGGTTGATGATCACGGTGGCACGATATGTGGTTGCCATCATGATGCCCGGTGGCATGCCGAGTGGAATTTCAGGGGGATTCTCCGCCAATTCCGCGGCCTTCTCGGCGTCCATCTCCACGTAGAAGCAGCCGGAACTCCCGAGTAGTGATAGATACATTTCGGGAACGGACTTGGCAAACGTCTCCGTGAGTCCGGCGGGGTCGTTGGCGAACATGGTCCGTGTGGCTTCGAGCACGGAATCCGCGAACAGCTTCACTTCCGGGTCGGCTACGAAACCGTCGATGCCCGCTCCGCCTTCGGTTCCCTCGCCGCGGGGACTCCATTCATTGTAGAGAAACACGTTCTCAGGGGCGGCTTGCACGTAGTGGATGTCACGTTCACCCGGAGGCAAGCCGAGTATCCCGCCGCCGCCGAAGAACCCGGATAAAATAAGGAGGAAGTTCATTTCCACCAAACCGACTGAAGCCATTTGTCTCATCCTCGCTGACTGCTGACATACGTAAGTTTGCCCCGATGGTATCGAATTGATCAGGGAAAAACCATCGCCGCAATCGACGCTCGCCACGTCCCGGAAGTGATTGACATTGACAGGTTTGGCGGTCCTCAGTATCACGCCTGCCGATTCGCTGGTTGCATCGGAGACCTGGCATGCTGTTCAGTTCAAGCATCTTTCTACATCTGTTTCTCCCCATTTTGCTGGTGGCTTATTTCGTGTCGCCGCGAATGTTGCGGAACGGATTGCTGCTGTCCGCAAGCCTGCTGTTCTATGCTTGGGGCGAACCCAGCCTGATCGTCTTGATGCTTGGCTCGGCGGCCTTGAACTACATGATTGGTCGTTGGATTCAAGAAACCCAAGACACCCCGAAATGTCGTTGGATTCTGACGGCGGGAATCGTGGCGAACTTGGCGTTCCTCGGCTATTTCAAGTACGCCGTGCTGATAGTGGAAAGCCTGAGTTCTTTGTCGGTGGCGTTCGGCGGACCCGGTCTACAGGTGCCTGAAATTGCATTGCCGATCGGAATTTCGTTCTACACCTTTCAAGCGATGGCCTATCTGATTGACGTCTATCGCAAGGAAGTTCCAGCCGATCAGAACTTTGTAAACGTGGCTCTTTATATTGCCTTGTTCCCGCAGTTGATCGCTGGGCCGATCGTGCGATACACACAGATCGCCGACGACTTACACGGTCGTCGCGAAACACTCGATGGGTTTGCCGATGGCGTGCAGCGGTTCGTATTCGGACTGGGCAAGAAGTTACTCATCGCGAATTCACTCGCCGCCGTCGCCGATCCGATTTTCGATTTGCCAAATTCGCAACTGACGATGTCTGTCGCCTGGTTGGGGATGGTGTGTTACACGCTGCAAATCTACTTCGACTTCTCTGGCTACTCGGATATGGCAATCGGGCTAGGGCGGATGTTCGGGTTCTCGTTCCCTGAGAACTTTCGATATCCTTATGTCGCTCAGTCGGTCACGGAATTCTGGCGACGGTGGCATTTGTCACTTTCGACGTGGTTTCGCGATTACCTTTACATCCCGCTTGGCGGCAACCGGTGTTCGGCCTGGCGGAACTCACTGAACTTGCTGATCGTGTTTCTCCTTTGTGGATTGTGGCACGGGGCGAGTTGGACGTTCGTCGTGTGGGGTGTGTACCACGGTTTGTTCCTCATGGTCGAACGACAAGGGCTCGGCGATGCGTTGGCCAAACTCTGGCGACCGTTGCGACATGTCTATTTGTTGTTCGCAGTGATCGGCGGATGGGTGTTGTTCCGGGCGGATAGCTTCGGACACGCCACCGCGATCTATCGAGCCATGCTCGGTTTACACGGTTGGAACGGAATGGAATACCCTTGGCAACTGTATCTCGATTCCGGCGTGGCATTGGCGTTGGTAGCAGGGATTGTTGGAAGTTTGCCGATCTTGCCCTGGTTGCGGGAACGACTCACGACGACCGAATCGGAAGCACCTTCGCTCCAAGTTCCCCGCATGGCCTTCACTGGTTTGTTGGCAGCCGTTCAGTTGGTGTTGCTTGCGGCGGTTCTGATTGCGTCCTCCGCAGTGTTAGCCGCCGGAACCCATAACCCGTTCATCTATTTTCGCTTCTAAAAATCCTTGGCACACACCCTGGATTTTCAATCAAAACGAAGCTACTAGCCTGTCGTCCGAGACTGACATGACTGCACTCCCCACTTCGCGATTGTTCGCACCTCAAACCGCGCGGACGGCGTATTCGACCCTGATTGCAGTCATGTTTCTGGGTTTACTCGGAGCACCGTTGTTAGGTGTGTTCCAAGACGGAACGGAAGACGCAATCCGCAAAAACGAGAACCGGCATCCCGCGAAGTTTCCGACTGTTGAATGGCGAGAAAAGGGGCCGATTCTTTGGCCATCGAAACGGAGCATCAATGGATTTCCCCGTTCGTTTGAACGCTGGTTCAATGACCATCGTGGATTTCGTGGGCCGTTGTTAGGGCTTTACAATCTCGCTCGTACGAACGGCTTGGTGAGTGAAAGTCTCGGTCAGATGATGACCGGTGAAGCCGACCGCGTGCCTGTCATCATTGGTCGCGAAGGGTGGTTGTATTGCACGAGCGATCGCCTCATCGACGATTTCCGCGGCACCCATCCGTTTACCGAAGACGGGCTCGATCGCTGGAAGAATGTGTTACTCGAACGGCAAGCGTGGTTGGCCGAGCGGGGCATTCCGTACATTGTGGTGTTCGCACCGAACAAAAACGCCATCTACCCGGAGTACATGCCCCGTGCGATTCATTCGGTCACGGATATCTGCCGACTCGATCAGCTCAAGACTCATTTGGAAGGTTCCGGGCTGGAAATCGTCGATCTGCGAGACGCGGTCACGGCGATGAAGTCGACGGCTCGAACGTACCATCGCACCGATACCCACTGGAACGATGTCGGTGCGTTCGCTGGTTATCAGGAAGTGATGCGAGCGGTGTCTCGCCATCTGCCAGGGGATTCCGCCTGGACGATCGACGATTTCGAAATTCAAACCGAGCACGTCGGCAACAAGGATCTCGCTCGTATGCTGCAATCGCCGGTGCCGTACATCGAAGAGGACATTCGCCTCGTTCCGACGCGTCCGCGACACGCTACCTGTGAAGTGCTCGAAGGTTCGCCGAAGTCGATCCGATCATCGAATTCGTCAGCCGACCGCCCGAACATCGTGATGGTCCACGATTCCTTCATGACTGCGTTGGCACCGTTCTTGAACGAACATTTCGAAGCCGTTCAGTACGAATGGCAGTCGGAGTTTCCCAAGGACGTCATCGAACGCGAACGCCCCGCACTCGTCATTCACGAATACGTGCAACGTCGCCTGATGGATCACAAACCGACCTCCGGCGTGAGCGAATAAGATTCGGACGGCCACGTTTTCGACAACGCCTTAATCGTTTAACGATGGTTGCGGATGGCTTCGATCAATTCGCGTTTGCTCATTTGACTGCGACCCGGCAGGTCCATTTGTTTCGCTTGGTTGTATAGTTCGCGTTTGGTTCGTTCTTCTAACTGCGAATTGGGATTCCCCGTGCCGGATGTGGATTTGTTGGGCGTTCGCCCCTCTTTCCGCCGGGTCTTGTTGACGGTTCGGGCGGCAATCTCTTCGGCTTTGTCCTTGGATTTTCCTTGTTCCTGCACACTGTCTTTGATGTGCTCGTATTGACGTTCGTCTTTCTTTGACCAGGCGGATGGCATGAGTGGTTTCTCCAAGAGCGACAAGAACAAACCAAGCAACCGAATCGGTCGCTTGGTTCAAATTATCTGGAACTCTTGTGAGACGGGATCCGTGAATCCTGGTTTCTGACCCAGGGAAACCCCCGACGGTATTTTGCCGGCATCGAGAAACGTGAACACTCTAGAACGGCACGTCGATCGCCATTCCGGCGGCAGGTTCGGTCGGGTGAAAGTAGGGCCGGAGTTGAATGCGACCGTCTCCGTACAACCGAGTGGCGGCCACACTTTTTCCAACCGCCCAACCGAGAAAGGCACCGAAGACGATGTCGGATAGGTCGTGATCGCGTTCGTCGATTCGGCTCCAACTCACCAAACCGGCAAGCGTATAGATCGGGGCTGCCGTCGCGAAGCCGTGGAATTCATCCGTCACGGCGGCCAACGTGAACATACTGGCTGCATGATACGACGGAAACCCGAAGCGGCCGTCGTTCCAGTCGTCACTAGGCCGATCGGTATCGGTGATCAGTTTCAAACTCAGGACGCTGATACTCGTTAGCGTGTAAGCACTGATCAGCGTTGTCGCACACTGGTGAAGTTCGGCGTCTTGCTCTTTGATACTCCAACCGTACAAACCGAGCAACGCTGGCACATGATATTGGGCGTGGCCGAAGTACCCGATCATATGGCTTGTGTGTCCCCAACGTTTCGGATGTTCCGCCGTGTAGTCGCGGACGTCGTCGTCCCAGTTCTGATGGATCGCAATCGCCCCTGCTGTCGCCGCTCCGACGAGTGCCGCGTTCTGCCAATCTGCCATGCCGGCGGCATCACCACCCAAACGACCGAGAAAGTCGTGCAAATCCTGGCGGAACGAAATCGGCTGTGTCGCCAAACCTGTCGAAGTTCCGCAGGGGACTTCGACAGTTGCACAAGAAAGATCACCGGAAGTCTCCGTTGAACACGCAATCGTGTCTGACACACACGGTGGACTTAGAGAAGGTTCGAGCGGCTCGGAGGGTTTCGGGGCGGAATCGTATTCAAACACTCCCGGCGAGCACGCGATGTGCTGAGTGTTCCGACAACCGCTTGTGAACACCAGGGCAACTAATAGACCGAGAGTCCACTTGGTCCGAAACTGTGAACCCAGAAAGCCCCGGATATGGAGAACTCGATGGGATGGAGACTCAGTGGTCATAATCACATGGTCGGCTGATTGGAAAGTTGGATCGATCTTCGGGAACCTGGGTCCCTTATCGTCATCCTGCATCCGCTAAAATCAGACTTCCAATCAAAATCCGAACGGGCGACCGAGTCGGAAAAGTTGATGTGGCTTGCCTACTTTGTGGTTTCGGCTGTTTCTTAACATTCTCGCGGCTGGTTTCGATTCCGACACGGAGGTATCATCGGACCAAACTCGTGGACATATTCTTGACTTGGAACGGGACCGCACGTGACACCGGACACCAGCTCGATTCGCCGTCTTGAGGAAAACATCGCTAGTGTACTGCTTGGGAAACCAGACCCAATTCGTCTCACACTTGTCGCTTTGTTTGGCGGCGGGCATGTGTTGATTGAAGACGCTCCCGGCGTGGGGAAAACCTCGCTGGCGAAGTCGGTCGCGAAGAGTTTGGATTGCTCGTTCAACCGGTTGCAATTCACGCCGGACATGTTGCCGAGTGATATCCTCGGGTCCAGCATTTTTATGCAGAACTTGGGCGAGTTTGAATTCCGCAAAGGCCCAATCTTCACGAACGTGCTGCTTGCCGACGAGATCAACCGCACGACGCCGCGAACACAAAGTGCGTTATTGGAAGCGATGAGCGAAGGACAAGTCTCCGTCGAAGGACAAACATGGACGCTAAATCCGCCGTTCTTCGTTGTCGCCACGCAAAATCCGTTCGAATTTGAAGGCACATATCCGCTGCCGGAGAACCAGCTCGACCGCTTTATGATTTGCACGGGCATCGGCTACCCCGAGCGACAACACGAATTGGAAGTGCTGAACAGTCACCGCAAAGGTGAAGCCGTCGATACCTTGCAACCCGCGATGACTGGCGACGAACTCGGACGACTCCAAGCAAAGGTGCGGGAGGTGCGTGTCGATGATGCCATCGGCGAATACATTCTCGACATCGTCCACGCCACCCGAGATCACGACATGCTGCAACTCGGCGTCAGCACGCGAGGTGCACTGACGTTGTATCGGGCGGTACAAAGTCTGGCGATGATCGAAGGCCGCGATTTCGCGATTCCCGACGACGTCAAAACCCTTGCTGAACCGGTCCTCGCTCACCGGGTCGTCTGCGGCGGACTCGTCCAAGAAAACCAACGCGACCGAGCCGGTCAGGTGATTCGGCAAATCCTGGAAGAGACGCGAATCCCGTGATGGGCGGATGATGATGTGATGAGGTCTGGGGTAATCATGTGATTCAGATAGCCGCTGCCGAACTCGTATTATCGGTCATATGGGCTTGTAGCAGCCGTGCGAGTCTCAGTAGCAATGTTGTCATCGCAAGTTACCATGCAGCTATCGGCGGGGTGATCGTCGCGGCACTGTTGTTCGACCGTTTGGTCCACCACCAGAAAGGTTGGGCGTTTCCGATAGCGTACTGTTTAATGCTGATTCATCCGGCATGGACGATCAGCGCGATCACCGGCGACTGCGGTAAGTGGAAACGAGACGCATCCTACTGGGTGACAGGCATCCTCACCGCCTTGCTGATCTGGCAATTCGCGCGGGTTCAGTTGCAATCTAGGCGAGATGCAAACACGCACAAGTCGACGCGTCAGGCCAATTTCCCGCCGTTAGAATAGGTCTTCAGCCATGTCCGGTCTCTGACGAGTCCTTCACATCATCACCCCAGACCTCATCACATCATCAAACCATCAACGGCGTGGAAACAAATTCTGGTTAATCAACCGCACCTGCTCACCCGGGCGGGCGATGGGCACTTGGCCAACGAGTTTGGCGGTCTTTGGTGCGAGACAGGTTTTGTCGTTACACGGCTGATACTTGACCGCGAGGTGCATTTTGTCGGTGGTAACGTTGATGTCTTGCGGGATCCGCAGTTTGCCTCGGATGACGATGCTCTCTTCGTAGACCAACGCGGATTCGTCGAACCCGGGAATCGCAAGCGGTTCGCCTTTGGGATACTGCAGGTCTTCAACGGTAATGCCGTGATCGCTTTGAATCGTGAACTTCGTCGGGATCAAATTCTTTGGCACCGCTGGGTTCTGATTGATGTGCCAACCCGGTTTGATGTCGACGAAGACGACGATCTCACAGGTGCTGCCGGCGGGGAGTTTATCGACGTTCAAGTACGCCTGAGCGGTTACGATTTCCTTGCTCTGATCCCTCGTGGTTTCGGCAGCGACTTGCAGAATCGCGTTCTGATTCTTGCGTTGATCGTGAATGTTCGGTGCCTGGGTGCGAGCAGCCGCGAAGTTGGGGTTATCCAGATACTCCCCCAAAGCCAACGCCATGTTCGCCATCCCACGTGGACGATCCGCCAGTTGTGAAGCGAACAATTGCAATGTTTTCTCGGCGGCCTCTTGATACTTAGGCGTGTCGGTCAGCGAGGCCAACCGCATCAAGTTGCGGACACTCACACTGTTACCCGACGGCAGAACCGCATCGTTCGCGTTCTTCGTGCGAGCCAACAATTCTTCGTGATGATGTGGCGTGAAGAAGAACCCGCTGCCATCTTCGTCTTGGAACAACTCGATTTGCTGATCGGTCAACCGCTGTGCCGCTCGGAGCCATTTCCGATCTTCGGTGGTTTCGTAAAGAGCGAGCAACCCTTCAATGAGAAATGCATAATCATCGAGATATGCATTCAACTGCGATTGCCCATCGCGATAGGTGCGTTGGAGTCGACCTTGTTTGTCCCGCATGTTGGTCAGCACGAACAGAGCAGCCTTCTCGGCAGCCGCTTGGTAATCCGATCGGCCCAACCGTTTTGCCGCGTGAGCGAACGCACGGATCATCAAACCGTTCCAACTCGTGAGGACTTTGTCATCCTTCAACAGCGGCGGTCGTTGGTCTCGCACCGCAAGCAACTTCTTCCGCATCGGAGCCAATCGACGTTCCAATTCCGGTGAGGTGGTACCAAGTCGATCCGCAATTTCCGACAACGGCTGCGGTTGGTGTAACACGTAACCGTGTTCGAAGGTCTGTGGTTGATCCAATCCGTAGACTTGGCCAAACAACTTCGCATCGTCTTCACCTAGTGCGGAGACAATTTCCGCCTTTGTCCACACATACCGTTGACCTTCAACGCCATCGGTTTCTGCATCGAGTGCCGAATAGAAACCGCCAGCGGGATCGGTGAGTTCTCGCAGCACGAAATCGAACGTGCCTTCGGCAGCGCGACGATACTGATCCTGCCCGGTCGTGCGGTAACTTTCGAGTAGCACGTCGGCAAGCTGCGCCTGATCGTAGAGCATCTTTTCGAAGTGCGGCACATGCCATTCGCGATCGGTGCTGTACCGGTGAAATCCGCCGCCGAGATGGTCATGAATCCCGCCGCGGATGATCGCATCCAGCGTTGTTCGCACGATCTTGCCGGCCTGGTCGTTGTTGTCGCGATTGGCCGCATATTGCAGTACGCTCAGCTTGACCGGCACAGGAAACTTCGGCGAATTCGGCGTGTTCGCGGAGAAATCCACGCCGCCGTGCTTCGAGTCAAAAGTTTCCTCGATCGCTGCCACAGTCTGCGTGACCAGTTCCCGCTTGAGTTCGGTTTTCTCGAGAATCAACGGCGGTTGCATCACCCGCCGGACATTCGCTGCCATCGTGTCGGCGCTTTGACGCACGCCGTCTTCGTTGGTTGTCCAAATCTGATCGACTTGCTTGAGCACGTTCGGAAAGCCAGGCAGCCCGGGTTTCGCTTCCGGCGGAAAGTACGTGCCGCCCGCGATCGGTTTGCCTTCCGGCGTGAGGAACATCGACAACGGCCAACCGCCACCCTGATCCGACCCCGTCGCTTGCAGATACACCAAGAGCGCGGTCATGTAGATGTCATCGATATCCGGGCGTTCCTCGCGATCGACTTTAATGCACACAAACTTCTCGTTCATGGCCTTGGCGATGTCTTCATTCTCGAAGACGAGCCGTTCCATCACGTGACACCAATAACAACTGCTGTAACCGATCGAAAGGAAGATCGGTTTGTTCTCGGCCCGGGCTTTCTCGAATGCCTCCGGCCCCCAGGGAAACCAATCCACCGGATTATGAGCGTGCAACAGCAAATACGGACTGGTCTCACCCGCCAACCGATTCGGCTTGCCCTTCGGCTTTTCATCCTGTTTGGCGACGACACCGTCTTGCTTGGCGTCCGACTCCGCTTCTAGATTGCCGCCACAACCCCAAAACCCGAAAGTCAAAAGACCCCAGATTGCCCAGGTTGTGAAATTTCGATGACACCGCATCGCCAGCTCCGTCCTAACGGATTTTCTTCTCAATCACATCCATCAAAACCGCACTATAAGAAGAAAAGCTACTTCTTGGCGAGAGCAAAGCGGGGTGATACACTCAATGGTGTGGATCCCTGTTCACATAAGTCGCTGGCTCGTAGGAATCCCGAATGAGCGATTGCAACGACATCATCGCCGAACTACCGGAGAAAGCGGCTCTCGAGCATGTGTTGACAGAAGAAGCGATCGAAGGACTTCGCATCGGGATTCCGATGGTGCATTGCGTCACGGTTTTGGTTCCCATCCTGCCGAGTTTGCCGTGGTCGGCGAATTTCATGCCGCAGCTTGCAAATCAACTTTTGATGCTGTTGATTGCCGTGACATTGGGTTTGATTGCCATTATCGGGCAGCTGTTTTGCATGACGGCGGCGAAAGAAGTCCGCGCGAAATACTTTCTCACTGTAAGTCTTGTGATATCGGTTGTCTGCCTTGTTTTGGGAATCATCGCGTGCGTGAGCTTTCGATACGCCAGCGGAGATCGAGGTCCTTACATGGTTGAGTATTCGTGGCCGTTCGGTTTGCTCTGGGACCCTGATTTTCCCTGCTTGGCATTGATGCTGCTTGTGCCATTAAACGTGATTGTGTTTAGCCATTTTATCGCTGAGATCGAGGCGTTCGTTCAATTTGAGAGGTTTATGTCCGATGCGAAAACAGCGGCGAAGTATTGGCGAATCAGTTTGATTTTGGTTGTCACCGGCCTCCTGTTTATATTCGCTTTTCGTTTTTGGTCCTGGTTAGTGGCTTTGGGTTTTGGAATTATGGGTTTCGGATTCGTTTTTGGAATGGCCGCCTTCGTCATTCATTCGTGGGCACTACGTGGTTTGAAACGCGTGTTACGCGGCGAGAAGGAAATCGAGAGTCCATTAATCAAGGGCTTTGGCAAATCGCTACGTCCAATTGAGTAGCTTGCCTAGCTACTATAGTCGCGAAAGTGAGGTTTTCGGTTGAAAACAACTTGGAAAGATTGGCTGACGAAACGAAAGTTCTATGCCGGGCCGTTGCTGTTGGCGGGGATCTTCGGATGGTGGTTGGTGGATCTACCTGCGGAACCGAACTTGACCATTCTCGACAAATAGTTAATCGCTATGGGGTTGGCGGTGTTGATCTGCTACGCGCTCAGATCTGCAATCGGTAGGCAGGCTTAGCGAAGCGTTACCAGCTTTCTTTCAATGAATGGAACGGCCAGAAAGTTGAGACTTGTCTCAGGCTACTTGACTTCACGTGCGATGATGAGTTGCACATCGCGGAGTCGCTCCTTGGCAATTTCGTATTCGGGATCAATCTTCAAGGCTCGGTGGTAACATTCTTCCGCTTCCCGGTATTGTTGGGCGGAAAGGCAATAGCCACCGAGATTGAACCAGGCCTCGTCAATACAACCCTCCGTACATTCCGTAGCTTGCTGTGCAAGTTTTCTCGCTTGGTCGATCTCTCCGGCGCGGAACGCCATACTCCCTGCGAAGATGAGATTTGTTGCGTTCTGAGGCTGCATCTTATGGGCTTGTAGAAACAGGTTCTTCGCCGTCTGGAAATTTCCCTGTGCTGCGTGCAAATGCCCACGTTGAGTCAGAATGCGATGGAGTTGAACTTCTGGTGCTAGTGACTCAGCACGGTCCAACGCGATTTCGGCAGTTGTGTACTGAGCCAAAGAGATAAGATGACCCGCCAATCGTAGCCAAGTCGGTCCATGGTCGGCGTGAATCTGCAGATACTGCTCACAGAGGTAGCGTGCATAACCGATTTGGTCGGCTTCATCAGTCGCTCTTAGTTCTGCATGGAGCGTCGTCGGGTCGTGCATCTCGCAATTCCCTGTGCCACCGACTCTAAGATCGTTAATCCAGTGGAGTTTCCCAAGTCAATCCGCAACGTTTGCTTGGAGACGCCCGATGACTTCCACCATATTGGACTGTTGCCAACCCTCCCGTAGCTTTCCATCCTGGATGACGATCCAAGTCATGCCTTTGAGCCGGACTGGCTCGTTCGTTGCCGGAAATCCTAGGCCGGGACCATCATGGGTTCCCGTGGCGGTCCAGCGGACAATGACTTGATCATTCTTGGCCGTCACGTCGTCCAATTCCACTCGCAAGTCCGAGAACGCAGCGAGAAACGGCTCGAACTGTTGAACTTTGAACTCCGCCGGGCCTCTCAGTTCTCGGTCTCCATCATGGCAGACGCTTTCGTCCGTCAGAAGTTCGTCGATCACATCCGCGTTCCGCTGATTCCAAACCTCCTCAAACCACCGCTTCACGATCGCAACGTTTTGCTCTGTCACCTTGAGTTCTCCATGTTGAACCAACTCAGTAAGTAAGCTGGGTTAGCAAAGCGCAACTCAGCTTTCATTGCGGTTATAGAATGGCCAGAAAGCTAGGACTTGCACCAGCCAATGAGTCATTGATTGCTCATGAAATCGAAGAAAAACTCTCCTGTATTAAGAACTCGAAATTCGAGGTGATGGCCGTTGTCATCAAAACCATCATTGAGGTATCGATCGTCTTTTTCACCAATCACCGGGTTCTCGTTCTGTTTTGCAAGTTGGAATTCATCAACTTCGACAACACCGGGTCCAAATCGCCAATCCAGATAAGATTGTAAGTCTCGAATACGTCCTTTGACGCGATATGCGTTTCGAAGTCGGTCAAAACGCTTCCACTCGGTAGGACCGACAGCAGGAAAGTCTTGAAACCGTGAAGTTAAGTGAAGCAACTTCGCTTGTTCGTGGAAAGACTCACAGACACCAGTCGCTGGCTGAATGCAATAGTAGCATAAAGCAAAAACTGCGGTTGCCCCTCCAAGAGTGGCTGCTGCAATCGCACCAGTCGGCCAAATCTTCATCATGAGTAAGTAGGCTGGGTTAGCGGAGCGTAACCCAGCATTTTCTCAGGCCACGGGACATTGAAAAAGCTGGGACTTGTCCCAGCCTACGTTCTACTGTTTTGAACGGGTCATCATCGATACCAGGATCAACGTCAAAAAGCCGAGCGGGATCGTTACGATGCCCGGTTGGCTGAAGGGGACGAGGGCGTTTTCGGCGGGGAGGCCGTAGACTTTGGCGAAAGTGTCACCGCTGAGGAGAATCCAGGCAAGCGAACTGGTCATGCCGACCACGACGGCGGCGATAATGCCCTGTCGTGTGGTGCCTCGCCAGAACAGCAGCATCACCAAACTCGGCAAATTCGCCGACGCTGCCACGCTGAACGCCCAACCGACAAGGTAACTCACGTTGAGTTTCTCGAACAGAATCCCCAAGACGATTGCGATTACTCCGACGAACACCGACGAGATTTTCGCCACGCGGACTTTCTCGTAGTCATTCATTTTCCACTTGAAGACGCTCGTCAGCAGGTCGTGCGTGACCGCACCGGCGGAGGCGAGAATCAACCCGCTGACCGTGCCGAGCACCGTGGTGAAGGCAATCGCCGAGATCGCTGCGAACAACCACTCGTTCATGCCACGCGCGAGGAGCGGGGCGGCCATGTTGCTGTTGGTGACGTCCATCGAACCGCTCGTCATCGCCCCCAAACCCATGTAAAGCGTGAGCACGTAAAAGAAACCGATGGAGGCAATCCCGACGATCGTGCTCTTCCGAGCGGCGGCGGCATCTTTCACGGTGTAGTAGCGAATCAAAATATGCGGCAGCGAGGCGGTTCCGCAGAACAACGCGAGCATCAGCGACAGGAAGTTCAGTTTGTCGATCATCTTGCCACTGCGAATCCCTGCGAACGTGGGATGTTCGCCCGGTCGAAGCACATGGCTTCCGGGAGTTGGTTGTTGATAGTAGACCGTGACCTTCGTGCCATCAGCTTCGTTGATGACCTTCGATTTCCACAGGATGACCGTACTGTCTTGCAAGGTCCGGAAGAATTCCAACGCCCCGACTTCGCCGGTGGCCATCTCACCGCCGGGGAGTTCGCTGATCCGTCCGACGGGGTGCAATGTCGCTTCGCCATCACCGGTGCCGAGCGGTTTGCCGTTGTACAATTTGGTTTTGTCAGGCAGTTCCGTGACGGTTTGCGCTTCCCGAAGTGTGGCTTGGCCGTCTTCGTTTTCCTCGATGCTCCAGGTCGATACGTCACCAGTTTCGCCGTCTTTCAATCGCACGAACGGCACCGATTCCCAACCATCGTCGGCGGGCAACATCGAGGCGTTTTTGAACTCCGGCAGGTTTTGCACGCTCGCCTCGATGGCGTTTGCGTCAATCGGGCCGATGCGTCGGAAGGCGTAATCATCATCGCCGCCGGCTTTCACGGAGAACCCACGTTGCAGAATCATGAAAACCAGAATCGCACTGAAGATGACCAGGAGCGATCCTTTGAGAAACTGCACCCATGTCGTCGACACCATCCCGGCAGTCACGACGATCAGAATCACCACGGTCCCGACCAACACCACACCGACCCAGTGCGGAAACCCGAGTAGTGGTTGCACAAGCACCCCGGCTCCGACCATTTGCGGAATCAGGTAGAACACACTCACCGCGAGCGTGCTGATGCCGGCGGCGAGCTTGATCCCGCGGGAATCGAATTTTGCATCGAGTGCATCGGCGAAGGTGAATTTGCCCAGGCGTTTCATCGGTTCGGCGATCACGAACAACGCGACCACCCAACCCGCGAGATAACCGATGGAGTACAGGAACCCATCGTAACCGTAGAAGGCGATCATCCCGCAGATGCCGAGGAACGATGCCGCCGAGAGGTAATCCCCCGCGAACGCCACACCGTTGACGAACCAGGGAATCTGTCCGTGAGCAGCGAAGTATCCTTGTGAGGATTTCGCCCGACTACCGAGGTAAAAACTCAGCCCCAACGTGAACGCCACGAAGATCGCGAAGATCACGACCGCCACCACCGAAGGTTCGTAAATCATTCGCCCGCCTCCTTCTCTGCGTCCGCTTTCGCTTCAGCCATCGTCGGCGGTTCCACATCGGCTTTGCACAACGCTCCGTAAAGCAGGGCCAGCACCAAGGCCAACACGATCAACCCGAACCCGTACAGAATCGCGAGGTTGATCCCCGCGATCGGCAGCGATTCCATCATTTCTGGGGCGAACGCATTCACCCCCACAAACCCGCCGTAAAACAGCAGGTACACACAGAATAGGATCATGCCGATCCGGGCATTACGTGCTTGCATGGCGCTTTGTTGGTTGTCCGTTGTGGGTTGTCTGTTGTTGAGATCGCAAGATGTCGCCAGCAGATCAGTACGTGATGAATCGTCCGCTCCGGCTCTGACCATCCGACGAGAACGCACTACCCTAACGTGAGTGGCGACAGAAAAAAACGGAAGCGACCGAATCGCACAACTTGCGAGCGGTTCGTGTGGCACGTCCCTGACCAGCGGGAAGGGCGTGGATTCCGCGTTCGCCACGCCCATCGCTTCGCTCTGGGACGTGCCACTCTCGAATAAAAAACGCAAGCGGTGGATTCGAGAAACTTGCGAGTGGTGCTTGCATCAGTCAAACTGCATGGTCCTGCCCAATTCTGACTCAATCATTTGTTGACGATTATCGAATATGGAACTGCGTGCCATGCGATCTTTTCTAACGGGACTGTTGTGCTTGCTGCCAGTACTCGCGCAAGCCGACGACAAATCCGCCGCGTCGAAACCGATTCGCGCTCTGCTTGTGACCGGCGGGTGTTGTCACGATTACCAGCGTCAGAAGTTGATTCTCGCACGAGGGATTTCGGCGCGGGCGAATGTGGTTTGGACGGTCGTCCATCAAGGCGGCAGCACGACCGACACCAAGATTCCGCTCTATGAAGACGCGGATTGGGCGGAGGGGTTTGATGTCGTCGTGCACAACGAGTGCTTTGCGCATGTGAAAGACAAAGAGTGGGTCGAGCGGATTTTGAAGCCACACCGAGAGGGCACGCCCGCCGTGCTAATTCACTGTGCGATGCACTGTTACCGCACCGGTGACGATCAGTGGTTCGAGTTCGTCGGTGTGCAATCCCCGAATCACGGACCGAAATATGCTTACACCGTCAAGAACCTGAAACCGAAGCATCCGATCATGTCGGAGTTCGGTCCGCAATGGATCACGCCGATGGGCGAGTTGTACCACACCATCAAACTGTTCCCGACCGCCACGCCGCTCGCCGAAGCTCCGAAACAAGCCGACGGTTCTCCACAAACGTGTATTTGGACCAACGAATACGGCGAAAACAAAACCCGCGTGTTCGGCACCACAATCGGCCACCACAACGAAACAATGGTCGAGCCGGAATATCTCGACATGGTCACGCGGGGCATTCTGTGGGCGGTCGGTCGCGATGTCGACAAAGAATTCACGCCGACCACGCAACAAACTAACGAAGAAATCAAAAAGCTGATCTCCGCAAAAATCGAAGCTCCCGCGAGCGAACCGGATTTGTCGGGTTGCTGCGGCGTGGCCAATCTCGCCTTTGGTCAACCGACGAAAGCCAGCAGCGAAGAGACCGGCAAAAACAACTTCGCCAAAAACGCCGTCGATGGCAAACTCAGCACGCGATGGTGTGCCAGCAATGGGTCCGGCGGGCATTGGTGGCAGGTCGATCTCGGCAAAGTGCAACCGGTGTCTGCCGTGCGGATTCATTGGGAGTCGAACGCCGGTTATCAGTACAAGATTGACGCGTCAAAAGATGGCGAAAACTGGCAAACTGTCGTCGATGAATCGAAGAACAAGAAACGCCGCAAGATCACGCCGCACAAGTTCAAAGCGGTTGATACGAAGTTTCTGCGGGTGACTTATCTCGGTTCGAAAACGGGCGGATGGGGCAGTTTTTGGGAATTCGAAGCCTACAACGGCGAACTGCCGGAGTTACCAAAATCCCTGCAAGCTGGCGATGCGATGGGCACGCCGAACGAGTTGCTCAGCGATGTCAAACTTCCCGAGGGTTTCGAAGCGACGATCTTCGGCGCGCCGCCGGAAGTGAACTATCCGGTGTGTATTTCGGCGGCTCCGACGGGGGAGTTGTTCGTCGGTGTGGATGAACAAGGCTCGCTCGGTAAAGAACCCGGCAAAGGCAAAATTCTCCGGTGTGTCGACACCGACGGCGACGGCACGGCGGACAAGATCAACGAGTTTGTGAAAGTCGATCACCCACGCGGTTTGATCTACGACGCCGGCTCGCTATGGGTATTGCATCCGCCGTTTTTGAGTGTGTATCACGATGACGATTTGGATGGCGTGTCCGATCGACACGAAACTTTGATCACTGGAATCAGCACCGATCAGGTCAACCAACGCGGAGCCGACCACACGACCAACGGCATCCGCATGGGTATTGATGGTTGGATTTATATTGCCGTCGGCGACTTCGGTTTCGTCGATGCGACGGGAACCGATGGCCGGAAACTCACGCAACGTGGTGGCGGAGTCGTGCGGGTACGACCGGATGGCACGGAGATGGAAGTCTTCAGTTGGGGGCAGCGGAACATTCTCGATGTGTGCATTGATCCGTATCTCAACATGTTCACCCGCGACAACACCAACGACGGCGGCGGTTGGGATATTCGCACCACACATGTGATGCAAACCGCGGACTACGGGTATCCGTCGCGGTATCTGCACTTTGCTGAGGAAACGATGCCGCCGCTGGCGGATTACGGTGGTGGCTCCGGTTGCGGGGCGATGTATTTCCACGATTTGCGTTGGCCCGAACCGTTCGGCAATGCCGCTTACACCTGTGATTGGGGACGCAGCGAAGTCTATCGGCACAACTTCCCGCAGCACGGGGCGACATTCGATCCGCATCAAGAAGTGTTCCTTCAAATTCCGCGACCGACCGACATCGACGTTGACGGCAGCGGACGGATGTACGTGAGCAGTTGGAAGAACGGCAAGTTCAACTACAGCGGTCCGAATGTCGGGTTTGTCGCACAGATTCTGCCCAAGAATTTCGTCCCAAAGCCATTTCCGCACCTCGATATTGCGACCGATACGGACTTGGTCGAAATGTTGAATTCCCCGAGTGCCGTGCATCAATTGCACAGTCAACGTGAGATTCTGCGACGCGGGAAGAACGCGGAGATGTCGAAACACCTTGCCGATCTAGCCAAGAGTGACGATGCTCCGTTGTATGGCCGGGTGGCCGCAATTTTCACGTTGAAACAACTCGACGGCATCGATTCACACATGACTTTGCTTGCACTCGCGACCGATCCAGCGGTTAGTCGTTTCGCGTTGCGAGCATTGACCGATCGCCAGAGCGAATTGCAGTCGCTGCCGTTAGAACCATTCGTTGCGGCTCTCTCGTCGAGCGATCAACGCACGCAAGCCCAAGCATTGATCTGCCTGGGGCGTTTGGGGGATGCGTCCGCGGCCGAAAAGATTCTGCCGCTTACCAAACGATCGGCCGACGAACCGAAGCCGGAACACGAAAAATTCCACGCCCAACCTGACCCTGGTCGCGTGCTTCCGCATCTTGCCGTGCAAGCATTGATCGAACTCGAAGCCATCGACGCGTGTTTGAACGCTCTCGATAGTCCGTATCGCGATGGTGCACTCCAAGCACTGCGACAGATTTACTCGCCGGAGGTGGTGACGGGGTTGATCAAACGTCTTAACAAGACCAGCGATGTTTCCCTGCGACGTGATTTGCTGGCGACACTTATTCGCTTGTATTACCAGGAAGGCGAATACAAAGGCGATTGGTGGGGCACGCGACCGGATAACAGTGGCCCGATTTACGATCGCCAACCGTGGGCCGAAAGTGATCGCATCGCGTCCGTTGTCAAAACCGCCCTTAGTGATGCCAATGAAGCCACAACGAAGTTCATTGAAGACCAGATCGTTTTGCACAAAGTCAAAGCGGATGGTCTGGGTGATGGCAATCTGGTTGCGATGGACGAACCGGAACCGCAAACGGCGATCGAAGTGCCAAAGGTCGATTCTAACGATCCCAACCTGATTGCGAACTTGTCGTTCGAAGCAGTTGCGGAACGGGCGTTGAGAACCGAAGGCGATGCCGGGCGTGGGGCGGAGTTGTTCCGTTCGCAGGCGTGTATCGCGTGTCACACCTACGCCGACGGGCAAAAACCGAAAGGGCCGCACTTAGTCGACATCGGCAAACGCTACAAACCGGCGGAATTGGTCGAATCAATTTTGAAACCAAGCGAGAAAATCGCCCAGGGTTTCGACACGTTTTCGTTCCTCACAACCAGTGGGCAAGTCGAGACCGGTTTTGTTGTCAGCGAAAGTGCGGAGACCGTGACGATCCGCAGTGCGAACGGTCTCTCGAAAGAAATTATCAAACCGGATATCGAAGACCGTATCAAACGCGAACTCTCGATGATGCCCAAGGGCTTGGTCAATAATCTCACACCCGAGCAATTGGCCGATTTGATTGCGTACTTGCGATCGCTGAAATAATCCTCTCAAGGACAGTGCGATGGTCAAATTCGATTACCTACAAAAAGGCGTGTGGGGTTTGGCCAACGCTCACAAGGCGGGCACAATGGCGGGGCATTTGGGCGCCGCCGTCGTGGCCGGCTATTTCTTTGGCGAAGACCAGGGCGGGTTGGATCAGCGGGTGTTTCGCGGAGTCGAAGGCGAATTGGACCGCGTGATGGATGGCGAGGAAGCCATCTGGTTCAACGCCCGCAAAGCCGGCGTGACTCCGCAGCAACTGTTCAATCCGGTGGGAACTGAAGAGAAAAAGCCATCGTCGATTCAACCGATCGCCAAAGCGATGGAGCAAATCGCCGGTTCGCTGCGGCAATCGGGACATGACATCATCTTCGCCTCGATCGCGTTGCGGGCATTGCATGATCATCCCGAGTATGCAACCGGCCCTGTCGTCGAAGGCATTCGCAAGTTAATCGCGGCATTCCAAAACCAATCAGAAGGACGCGGTTATTACGGTCAGAAGACCGGTTGGCTCAGTGGGGAGCAAGTGACGTTGGAAGCCGACACGCAGTTTCCGGATTACAGAAATACAAGCGAGATGGTCGAAGTCACAATTGATCAACTCATTCAAACAGCCACAATTCGGAAGCAGGGTTTCGGCGGGTTGCATCACCTGATCAACCATGCCGCTGCTGTCACCGAGATGGAGCGGTTCGGTTTCTCAACCATCGCTCGCAAGGCGCTCCCGGCTCATCATCGGCATGTGCGGTTGTGGCGTTCGTTGCCGGATGTCGGACAGGAATTGGGGCCGGTCACCAAGTCCGAACTCGACCCGCGAAATCCGGACTATTGGGATGGCATGCTCAATCGCGACAGCGCGTTATTGACGCACCGCATCAAAACGCTTTACGGGTACTACACCATTCGGCGGTTTCTTGAAGGCGAGGCCCGTTTGAAGCAGGCCGACCATGCCTTCTTGTGCCTCATGAATTAGGCTCTTCAAGCAGCAATTCGACGGCTTCGGTGACCCAGCCGCTGTGCCAATCGTGTTTTCGGAACGGACCGTCGCGGTACACGTGCGGGATCGTCAACTCTTGGAGTAACTCATGCATCTGCTGGTGATGCGTGCGAAAGTTGCCATAGCCGGTGAGGATCAACCGGGGTTTGTCGCGGAGTTTCTTCGCATTCTTCCGGAGCAGTTGGTCGATGCGATACTCCTCGAAATTCTCCTGCGAACCATAGATGGGACGGTTCCCGTATTGGCCGACGCGAGTCATCATCAGCGGTGCATCCCAAGCAGCCGCACGACCGAATGTATCTGGATGTCGGAGCAACAAAGACCACGCTCCCCAGCCGGACTTGCTGAAACCCAACAGTAAACGGTGCTGCGCATTCTTCGAAACGGGATAGGTTCGCTCGACAAACAGCACAATTTCTTTGAGGAGATAGCTCTCTTGTCGAACTTTGGCATCAGTCGGGTGATCCGCATACCAGGGCAATGCGGAGAATGTCGGTGTGACGAAGATGACGTGGTGTTTGTTGTGCAAGTTGTGTCGCTGGATTTCGAGCAGACCATCGCCATAACGCGAACCGTCGGCCGCTTCAACCGGAAGCACGTAGATCACGGGATACGTGTGCTTGGGCGTGAGTTCATTCGGCTGTAGCACCCGAATGCGTGTTGGTCCCGCTTGGTACGGCGAACGGACGTTGTGCACCAGAAAGCCGTGGTCGTCCCGCTCGGCGGGGGAGATGCGATCATCCGCGAAAGACCTGTTCGCCAGATTCATCGAAGCGATGCCAAGCATCATGGTGCAGAGCGTCTTCATGCGATTGCGACTCATTCGTTAGAGAGTCCGGACGAGTTTGCGAACGGCCAATCGACCGGTTGATAACTCACGTTCAAATCGTCGGTGCGGAACCGTTTGCCTTTCTGCGAAAGTGAGTGCAGGCAGTAGTCGAGCATGCCGGTGGTGAGTAACGTGCGTTCGACGGGATACGAGGCTCGACCGGTGTGGAACATTTCCTCGATGGCTTTCAGCAGAAATGCGAAGTGACCGTACGGGCGGTCGAGTTCTAACTCGTACCACGTCGCGACCGGTTCCGCTTGCCCTTTGAGTTTGGCGGCGAAAGCGAAATGCCCGCTCACCCCGTTTGCCATCGCGACGCAGGATTTCAAACCGTCCGCGTGTTCGAACAAATAGAACGGGCTGTCTTTCGAGAGGCGTTCTTTCCAATTTGGTTTGAGCTTGTTGGGTAGGGTGTTGAGTGCGGCGAGGAGAAGTTCTTCACTCCAGTTCCCGGCTTTGGCGGCTTGCCAACGAGCATCGCCGATGATTGCTCGAGCAGAGACAACACCTGTTTCACCGCCGCGGCGACGTTCGATCATGCATTGCAAGCCTTCGATCGCATGAAACCCGTACGCTTCCGCCTTGCCGTAACCGACAGCCAGGGCCGCTTCGATTTCGCACCCCATCGGCAACACTAACGGCGGGCGTCTCCAAGCGACGGGAACCGAGGAACCGGCCATCAGCGGGAAACCCATTTCGCGAGCCGTTTGCACCATGTGCTGGGCATCTTGATAGCGATAGCCGAGGTGTTTGTCGTTGAACACGGGCACCACTTGGCCGGTTCTTTGAAACGTTTTCACGATGGCATCAAAGAACCGCCGACGTGGGTACATCTTCTGTCCGGTGTCGCTTGTGTCGGGATAGTCGCCGTGCTCGCCGATGCTGAGCACACCGGCGACTTGCATCGTGTTCGTGCCCAGCGTGAGTGCCTCGTCGATCGTTCGACAAATGCGGAAACCGTGTTTCTTGGCGAGCGGACGTGAGAGATCGTTCGCCGGGGTTTGATCGGTATAGATCGAAACGAGTTTCAAATCCGGTCCGACGCCGCCGTTCTGATCGAAGCCATCCAGAATCTTGCCAACGAGCACATCCGCGTGTGTGTTCCGACGATATTCCGTGACGACAGCTGCAACGGGAAGCGGTTTCCGGGGTGGTGATGCGGCCCAACCGAAGTGGTTGAACCCGCTGGTGACGGCGGCGGTTTGGATCGTGGATTGCAGCCACTCTCGGCGGGTCGACAACGGCATGGGGGCATCTCCGATTCAGTCAGAACGTGGCATAGATCACGATTTGCAAGAGGATCGCGAGCGCCGCACCCCATTTCAGATTCATGCTGGATTCACCCGTATTACTCTGCGTAGTCGTTTCCGAACGGGGCAGTCGCAGCACCCAAATGAGGATGCCGACGAGTATCGTTAGAAACAAACCGCGAACGACGGGCAACGGAATCGCGGCCAACAGTTCCCGGACCGTGTTGCCGATGACATGTAAGGGCGTCATGCGTCCGCCTTTCGTTGTCCGAGAGTGAATTTGATTTTTTCCGCGGAGGGCGGGGGCGTGATGAAACTCAACGCGACTAAAAGAGTCGCCGTCACCAAGAAGGCCCAGACGGAGAAATACAGAAACGGATCAGGAATTTGAAATAACGGTTCCCAACCTAGTTTCTCGATGACTGCAGGTTGGCTGAGTGTGAAGAGACTTACCGAACTGGCGATGCCAACGAGGAACGCGATGACGGCGGCTCGTCCGGTCGCGCGTTTCCAGAACACGCCGATCAATAACACCGCGAGAGCCGGGCCTTGGAAGAAGGACATTAGCGTCTGGAAGATGGCGTACACGCCGGACTCTTCGCTGCCTTCCAAAAATACGAACGCAAACCCAATGCCCCACGCCACCAGCAAGGCAGTCGTGATGCGTCCGACTTTGAGGAGCGTTTCTTCGCTTGCGGACGGATGGATGAACCGCCGGTAAAGGTCGTGACACAGAATCGTCGCTGCCGAGTTCAAATAGGAATCCACGCTGGACATCAATGCCGCGATAAAACCGGCCACGAACAATCCGCGAATACCAGTGGGCAGGAGTGTCGCGACAAGTTGCGGGAAGGCGGCGTCTCCTTCTTTCAAATCAGGATACAACGCGGCGGCGATCAGCCCCGGAACAGCGATGATGATCGGAATGATGTTCTTCAGCACCGCACCCCACACAAAGGATGCTTTTGCTTGGAATTCGTCCTTCGCCCCGAACGAACGCTGTACGATCGCTTGGTTGCCGATCCAGTACGCCGGGCTGAGAATGAGTGCCAACCCGAAGAAGATGGCCGTCCACGGAAAGGGCGAGTCGGCATCAACGGGCACGATGAGTTGTGTCGAGTAGGCGTTCTCTGACAGTCGTTCTTGTAGGGCACCGACGCCGCCGACTTCGATCAATCCGAGCACAAGTATCAGCAGACACCCGCCGATCATCACACCGCATTGAATGACGTCCGTGTAAACCACCGCTGCGAGTCCGCCGACGATCGTATAGAACCCGACGAGAATACCAGTCGCCCAAATACACGCGGTCAGATTCCAGCCAAAAGTTTGGCCCATCATCTTGGCAGAGGCGAGCAGCATCACACCGATGTTGCACGCCATAAAGATCAGCCAGCACGCCGCCAATGCCGACCGCATGCCCGCGTTGTAGCGGCGTTCCATGAACTCCGGGACGGTGTAGAGTCCGCTGCGGTAGAAGAACGGAACGAAGACGAACGCGGCGATGATCATCGCCGGCACGCAGCCGATCCATTCGAAATTCGCGACCGCCATGCCATGCGAGTATGCCGCCCCGCCGACGCCGATGATGTCGGTTCCGCCGATATCCGTGGCGACGAGCGACATGCCAATCGCCCACCAAGGCAACGTGCGACCAGCAAGGAAGAAGTCCGTCCCCGAGCGAACTCGTCGCCCGATCCAACCGCCAAGCCACAATGTCCCCGCGAGATACCCGAGGATGACCAAGTAATCCAAAAGTGAAAGCGTCGTTTGCACGACCGATCGCCTCTGTGCAAGTTATCAATGAGAGCTTATTTGAGTCACACCCTACGCCAAAACAGGCGTGAGGGAAAGCGTATCGGAAAAGCACGAATCCAGACGACGCGATGTGCCCCGGCTCTATGAGCCATTCGATTCCAAGTTGGTTGTCGATACGGCTCACGAAGCCGTGACACAGCGTTGTTGGTTTGACGTTCTCCCACTGGCGTTGAACAATGACGGACAGCCGCCCAAATTGATCTGGATTTCCAACGCGCTCACACCCCGGCGGAGGACGAGCGAAGTCTTGACGTTTGAAAGTCACGCCCCATGATCTCAACGATACGACGAAACCGACTCGGTTGGATGACGCTGCTCACGGTTCTCTTTTTCGGCACGCATACTTCATTCGCCGAGCAAACCGAGCGGCCGAACATTGTGTTGGTGATGGCCGACGACATGGGGTGGGGGCAAACGGGGTATTACAATCATCCGGTGCTCAAGACGCCGAATCTCGATGCGATGGCGGCGAACGGGTTGCGGTTCGATCGGTTTTATGCGGGTGGGCCTGTGTGTTCGCCGACGCGGGCAACAGTGCTGACCGGACGCACGCACGAACGCACCGGCGTGATGACGCATGGCTACGCATTGCGACGACAGGAACCGACCATCGCCCAGGGACTGGCGAAAGCCGGTTATGCGACGGGACACTTCGGCAAATGGCATCTCAACGGATTGCGTGGTCCGGGTGTGCCGGTGTTGGCGGACGATCCGCACTCGCCAGGCGAATTCGGGTTTCAGGAATGGCTGTCGGTCACGAACTTTTTCGATCGCGATCCGATACTCGGGCGACAAGGCACGTTCGAAGAGTACACGGGTGATTCGTCGGAAATCGTGGTCGCAGAAGCACTCAAGTTCATTCGCAAAAACGCGAAAGCGGAGAAGCCGTTCTTCACAGTGATTTGGTATGGCACGCCGCACAGTCCTTGGCGGGCGGCGGAAGAGGATGCGAGTCAGTTCGGTGACCTCAAGAGAGATTCGCGGGAACATTACGGCGAACTCGTGGCCATGGACCGGAGCATCGGCACACTACGCGCTGGGCTGAAAGACGCGGGCATCGCGGAGAACACGTTGTTCTGGTTTTGCAGCGACAACGGCGGATTGCCACGGATTACACCCGAAACCGTCGGCGGACTACGCGGATTCAAAGGAAGTTTGTATGAAGGCGGCTTGCGGGTACCGGGGATTATCGAATGGCCGGCTCAAATCAAGAAAGCCCGTGTGACAGCAGTCCCCGCGTGCACGATGGACATTGCACCGACATTGGTTGAGATCGTCGGTTTGCCAAGCGAGACACTGCTCCCCACGCTTGATGGAATCAGTCTTAAGCCGCTGCTCGAAGGTGAGGAATTTTCGCGTCCACAACCGATCGGGTTTCGTTATCGCGGCGGATCGGCATTGACCGATGGCGAGTTCAAAATCCTCGCACTGTCGAACAGGCAGCGAACGAACTACGAGTTATACAACCTCAAAGAGGACAAGAAAGAAACCAAGAATCTGCGAACCGCCGAGCCGGAAGTGTTCGCGAAACTCAAGGCGAAGTTGGATGCTTGGAACGCGTCGGTCGATGAGAGTGTGGCCGGTGAGGATTATCCGGAAGGCCGCGTCGATCCAAACCATCCCGAACCGCAATACTGGATCGATGTGGACGCCTACCAACCGTTCTTCGACGACTGGGCCGACCGACCGGAATATAAAAGCTGGATCCAACGTGCCCGGAAGAAGTGACAACTGGAGGGGGTACGATGAGCGGAGTCGTGCAATGAATGTCGAAAAACACGGCTCACAGAGCCGTGGCACACTTGATGGGAGTTCGACGGACGCGGGTGGTTACCGTTCGCGTCCGTTAGATTTTCCGGCGGGGCTTTTCGACTTTTCCCAGCGGAAGATTCGCAGCGGCGGAATGTTTCGCCAGACCGTGCACTTGTCAGGGCGTCCGAACGAGTCCTTCGCCAAATTGCACACGCGATCGCGGATTTGATACGCCACGAACGCCCCGTTTGGGCTGAGTAGCGAATGAATGTCAGCGATGAGTCGCCGTCCCGTCTCACGATCCATCGTTGAGAAGGGAATGCCCGAGATGACCAAATCCGCCGACTTCCATTCGACCTTGTCCAAGAATTCCCGTACTCGCAAAGCGTCGCCGTGCTGAACAATCAAACGAGGATCATCGATTTTTTCGAGGCCATCGATGAACATTCGATTGGATTCGATACTCATCAGCGAAGCGTCGCTGGTCATATGTCGTAATAAGGCCCGAGTGGTTCCACCGGTGCCGGGACCAAGTTCTATGATCCGTCTGGCAGTCGGAACTTGGGCGAATGTGCTCAGTTTGCGTTCTAAGATCGGCGAACTAGGAATGATTGAACCGACTTGCCGAGGTTCCTTGAGAAATCCACGGAAGAAATTCAGTGAGTCCGGTTTGCGTTTCGTTGAGAGATTGTCGGGGCGATTTGTCGAGGACGCAGAGTCCATGAAATGACCTCAAATTCCAGAAGTGCCAGCATGAATTTCAATCAAGTATTGCATTAACATGCCTTCCCGTAAACCTAACAGAACAGACGTCATCCAAATAGAGAATTGACAAAGATCCTACAGCCTTGGAGAACGTTGTCCTGTAAAGAGGTCGAATTTTCACGATCACACCCCGTTTCTTCTGCTGGCGACTTTCTTCATGGAACAAACACAGGAATATTTTGTCGGTTGGGGCACGTTGGCTTTGATCAATGCCGGACTGGCCCAAGGGAAGAATCGCGGTGGACTGCTGTGGTTCCTGATTTCCCTGCTCTTGGGGCCAGTGGCGACATTGCTACTTGTCTTGCTCGAACCCAAGCAGCCGGAGTGATAGGATACGGCATTCACTGAATCTTCATTTCTTCCGATTCCACTTAGATGCCGTTATGAGTGAGCCATCTTGCGACTGCTTGTGTGCTGGTATTGTGGTCGCGGACCATGTGTGTGCCCCGATCGCACGAATGCCGCACTCAGGCGAGCTTGTTCTGACCCGGCGGATGGAACTCACCGTGGGCGGATGTGCGGCGAATGTTTCGGTCGACTTGGCGAAACTCGGGCGAGACGTCGCCATGTTGGGGTTCGTGGGTGAGGACGCATTCGGCACGTTCGTGCGACAGACGATGCAAGCGGCCGGTGTAAATTGCGAGCAACTTCTCACCAGCACGACCCGCGAGACCAGTGGGACGTTGGTTGTCAATTGCGAAGGTGAAGATCGGCGGTTCATCCATTCGATTGGTTCGAACGCTGAGTTCACGGGGCAGGAGCTGACGCCGGAACGGATTGCGTCCGCTCGCGTGTTGTATTTGGGCGGATATTTGTTGTGCGAGGAATTGACGGCGGGCAATGTGGCTTCTGCATTTCGTACGGCTCGGGAACTAGGTGTGACAACGATTCTCGATGTCGTCGTTCCGGCCGCTGGCGATTATTGGCCGCGTGTGGCGGAGGTACTCCCGTTCACGGATGTGTTCCTTCCCAACACCGACGAAGCCACGATGATCACCGGACTGACCGATCCGACCCAGCAAGCCGCAAAGTTCCGCGACGCCGGTGCGAAGACGGTGGTCATCACCTGTGGCGAGACGGGCGCGGTGTTGCAATCGGAGGCAGGGAATTGGAAATCCGGCCGATTCGATGTGCCCGTCGTCGATGGCACAGGAAGTGGAGACGCCTTCGCCGCCGGTTTCATTCATGGACTACTGGCGGACGCCGACCCGGAAACGTGTCTCCAATGGGGCAGCGCACTTGGAGCCAGTTGCGTCGGCGCGGTCGGTGCCACCACCGGCGTATTCACCGATCAAGCACTACGTAAGTTCTGTGCGAAGAACCGTCTTGCTTTTGAGCGGACTAAATAGCGTCGGATTCGACGTCTTCCTCAGATGTCTTTCCCGCCAACGCCGCGATGGCGGCTTCGCGGGTTTCGTGGATTTGCCAGACGGTGTCGAACCGGGCGGTCTGCAGGATTTGTAAGCCGGGTTCCGTAAGTCCGCAGCACGCGAGTTGACCGCCGTCCTTGATTTTGACGGCGTGCCACAGATTCAACAGGCTTTCCAAGACCGCGGAGCCGAAGGCATCGACATTACTAAAATCGATCAGGACGTGCCGGAGGTCTTCCTGATTGATCCGGGCGAGGGCTCGGTCTTTGTCTTCGGTACGACGATCGTCCGCGAACCCGGCAAAACCTTGAAGAACCGAGACAATCAGCACGTCACCGTCACGATCGTTCCCAAAGACTGCCGGCGATGCCATCGCATCTTCCGAGGCGACCAAACTCGTCAGTGGTTCGGCATCGACTTCCGGTTCGGGACGCTTTCGAATCAGTGTGAGTTCCCGGCCGGAGGAGTCGACCGAAATCTCGTCCATGAAAGTTTGAATCAGGATCAAACTCCGTTGCAGCGGGTCTTCCAAGTCGGCGCTGCCGTTCGTTTCGGGAAGGAAGATACTCGCCGTTCCTTCGCCTTCATGCCGCACGATCAGCCGAATTTCGTTGTCATCGATGCGAGCTGTCAGCCAGACAGATCGTTTGGAGAACGGCGGCATCGCCCGTTGGTTTTCGGCTGCTTCTCGGAAGATCAATTCGCCTTCGAGACGTGTGCTCGGGTCGAGAGCCAAATTGCCGAAGAACATGGCGTGATCGAGAGCATTCCGCAATGCGACGATCACTTGCATACGGACGGTGTCGTCGCCGAAGTCGGCCTTTTCGAGTTCCTGCTCGACATGCGTAGCGACGGACGAAATTAGCGTGGGGTCGTTCTCCATGCGGAATTCGAGCGAACGTGCCACGAGACAACGTTGCACTCGGTCTTTGGTATCCGCGACCCGCTTGGATTCCAAGATGTCTTGGAGCGTGTCGATCATACTGTGATCGAGACGACTTTTCGGCAGATAACTGGCGGCTCCATGCCGGAGTGCTTGAATGGCAATATCATCGCTGCCGTGCGAAGTCATCAACACGACCGGCAAATGGGGATGGTCTCGGCGGACGGCATCGACGAGTTGCAACCCGTCCATTTCCGGCATCTGGAGGTCGGTCAGCACCAAGTCTGGTTCGTGAGTTTGCAGAACATCCAACGCCAGTCGACCGTTCTCTGCCACGTAAACGTCGAAACCGGCTTTTTTGAGGGTCAGCCGGATTTGCGTGGCCTGTGTGAGGCTATCTTCGACAAGCAATAGTGATGACATCTGTGGACTCCCCTCGGCATCGTGGAACTCCGATCGAGTGTCCTCCATCATAGCACAATGGTCGGATTACTTCGTCGGTTCGAGCATCAAGAAGTCGCCCAGTTCTTCGGCGAGATTCTCGAAGCTCAAACGTAGAGCGTCCCATAGGGCCGGGGCTTCGTCCAGTCTGCCGAGTCGGGATTTTTCTTCCAACTGGTCGGCCAAGGGGGCCAGTTCGATGCCGCCCACCATGCGGCTCACCTGCCCAATGACCTGCGAAGTTCGAGCGATGCTCTCGGAATCTTCCTCGGCAATGGCCATTCGGAGGGAGTGCAAGTGTCGCGGGCAGGCTTCGAGGAAGGTGTCGATTGCTTCCTGTAAGTGTTCCCGACTGCCACCGGCTTCTTGCATCGCGGCAGACCAATCAAGTCGCTGACTTTTCGGCCAATTGACGTGGGCAGATTCCCCGGGCATCGGCGTTTTCGCAATTGACTTCGTGGAATGCCGGAGTTCCGAACTTGGAGATACCGATTGTTTTGAACTCGCGAAGCCGGTTTCCGTCTGCCAGACAGGGCGGTCTATGGCTTTCAGGGCTGCTGCAATCGTTTTGTGCACATCATCCCGCCGGAATGGTTTGAGCAGACATTCTTCCGAACTATCGGCGGACTTGTGCTGCACGTTCCGCACGAGAACCACACGCCCAGAGAAACCACGATCTTTACGAAGGCGATCCGCGAGTGAAGCGGCACTGACGTCTTGCAGGTCGGCGTCGATCAGCACGAGCGGAAACTCTCGGCCTTCGCGTTTGGCTTGTCGCCAAGTTTCGAGCGCTTCAAAACCGGCCGCTGCGGTTGTGGGCAGAAGTTTCGAATCCTGCAACATCCGCGACAGCACACGACGAGCGGCGGCGTTGTTGTCGACGATGAGTACCGGAGTGCCGACCCAATCCGGTGAAACCGATTCCGTCACCGGGCTGCGACCGATGGGCAATCGCAGGGTGAGTTCGGTCTCGCGACTGCCATCGGTTCCGCTGGTGATGGCAACTTGGCCACCGAGCAGCGAGGCCAATTTCTCCGCGAGCGCCGGCCGTTGGCGGTATCCTTCACTATGCGTGTCTGTGAGTCGGAAGCGAATCGAAACTTCCTCGCCGGGTTCGACCAAACGGGTCCCGATCTGCTGGAGATCGGTTTCGACTGTCAGCACAACGGCTCCACCGGCCGTGCGTGAAACACCGGGGCCAATCAGATCGAGAAACAATCGTCGCAGCCGATCCACATCGCCGACCACAGATGTCGGTACGGAATTCGGCCAGTCGATCAGCCATCGTGTCGAATCTGGATGGGCGGGTTGAGTCGCGAGGCTTCGGAACAAAGTCTCCAACTCGGCTCGCAAGTTGAATTCTTCCGGTTGAAGTTCGAGCGTGCCGACTTCGAGCTTCGCCAAATCGAGCATGTTCCGCAACACATCCTGCAAATACCCGGCCGACAACGAAACCGTTTGCAAGGACTTCCGCTGCGAAGCGGAAAGCTCTGTTTCCAGCACGTCATCGAGGGATGCGACAAGCGTTTCGGCGGGAACTTCGATTTGTCGGGAGAGTTGGTGCAGGAATTCCTGTTGCGTTCGGACGGCGGCACCGGCCGTCTGGCGAGCTTGTTGCAACTCGACACTGGCTTGTTCGAGTTCCGCCTGGAGGTGTTCCAATTCCTGCGTCGCTCGTTCCGAACCGCGGCGAGCTTGGTCCCGTTCGCGACGAACTTGTTCCAACTCCTGTTGAATTTGCGCAATTCTCGCGTAATCTGCCTCGGTTTCGGTTCGTGAGGAGGCAGGGGTTGGTTGTGGTTGTTCGTCGGCGTCTTCCGGACTCGTCTGAAGGAATCGGCCCACGCGAGTCGTCATTACGGCGACGATCCATACCGCGAACATGGCCAGTAAGCGGTTGGCTAGCACCACGCGATCGCCCAATCCACCGGTCAAAAGCGGCGTGAGCCAAATCAGGGCCGAGCACACTCCGGCAGAGAGCATCGGAAAGCGACGTCCGGCGGCAAACGACAATGCCACCGGGAGCACATAAGCAACACTACCCACGACTTCACGCGGCATGACCCAGTCGATCACGCTCACGGCGATAGTCAGCAGCAAAGTGAGTAATATGCTTATCACAGCCATATTCCCGTCGGTATCCCGTCGACGGATCGGACGAATCCGATAGTATTGCGAAACGTCTATTTCAAGCCGGGAGACTTCCTGCACTCCCAGTTCGAGGCGCTAGTTATACACGTCTTGGCAAACAAATGCGACATGAAACTGGAGTCAGCGTTGCAACCCGGCTGCGGAGTGCGATAATCGGTGCACGGTCGGTCGGCTGAGACCAATTGACTGTGGCGTTCCGCCACGGTTGTGTTTGACTCCCCATTGCCTTCCCAGGGCCGTTGTTCGTGTGGCCAGCCCCGTCACTGTTGGCGGGGCCACAGCAAGCCACAGGCTTTCCCCGCCAACAGTGACGGGGCTGGCCTGAGTGAACGACCCTGGTCCGCCGTGAGAAGTCAGCCGACCGACTGTTTTTGATACGCTTTTGTCGATGGTGTATAGAACAGTGATCAACAATTAAAATGTGCCACGGCTCTATGAGCCGTGCTTCCAAGCATTGATGATCGCTCGGCACGGCTCACAGAGCCGTGGCACACGACGTTTCTCTTTTCGTACCCTCAAAAAATATACTTCGACTGATTGAGAACGCATCAGCTTAAGCAAAGCCGTGGGCATGCCACTCACGTTTCATGACGCGGAAATTTACAAGGTTCACGCATGGGCGTTTTTCGCTGGCTTTTGAACATCCTGGGACTGAGTTCCAATCCTAGGCTAACTCCACGTCAGCAAACGATCGCCGACAATTGGAATGCCGCTCGGACGTCGACAACACCCCGTTCAACGTCTACTCGATCGGTCTCGACCCAGAAGAAGCAAACGTCGGCCAGTCCCGAAGCTCTAAATGCTGCTCAGTTTACGCCGATTAGTGATCGCGATCTGAAACAGCAAGCGAAGAATCTCGGTTCCGCGTGGAGTAACCCGTGGTTTGGCCGACGGGACATCATTCCGCCTGCCGACGATCCACGCACGCAACTCATCGACCGGGCGATGGTTACGCACGGTTTCCTCACCAGTGAGGAGTTGGCCGACATCCACGCGGTCGGCGAGGAAATGAGCGAGTACCGGCCAGATTCCGCTCTCGTTTCGCATCGGGCGAATCAGTTGGTGGCCGAGGCGACGACCGATCGCGAGGCCCTCAAACGCCAGAAGAAAGCGGAAGCCGAGGAGCGAAAACGTCAACGCGAAGCGGACATCGCCCATCGAAAGCAGACGGACATCGTCTTTCTCGGTCGCGGTGTTTCCAAGGGCTTGGCTGATCGACGGGCGAACGTCGAGGCATTGACGAAGCATAATCTGCCGGTCCTATCCACGCCGGGAGATCTGGCGGAAGCTCTTGGAATCCGAGTTCCGCGACTACGTTGGCTTGCGTTTCATTCTGTAGCGGCAGAGCGAGTGCATTACATTTCGTTTACGGTGCCGAAGAAAAGTGGCGGCGAACGGGTGTTGTCGGCTCCACATCGGGATATGGCGGCGGCTCAGCGGTGGATTCTGGAAAATATTCTGCAGCGCGTGCCGGTTCATAAGGCCGCTCACGGATTCGTCCGCGGACGGAGTACCGTCACCAATGCCGAGCCACACGTCGGACAAGGGATGATCATCGGGTGTGATCTCGAAGACTTCTTTCCGTCGATCACCGTCTTTCGCGTGATAGGTGTCTTTGAGCAACTTGGGTACTCACCGGCGGTTGCGACGATTCTGGCGCTGTTGTGTACGGAGTGTCCGCGTCGAAAGGTGACCTACGCCGGCCAAACTTTCTATGCCGCCACCGGTCCGCGAGGATTGCCTCAGGGAGCATGTACCAGCCCGGCGATCAGCAATCTGGTGTGTCGTCGGTTAGATTCGCGTCTGACCGGTTTGGCGAAGAAATTCGGTGCAAATTACACCCGTTACGCCGACGATTTGACGTTTTCCGGCTCCGGCGACACTGCAAATATGGCGGGTTGGATTATCGCCAAGATTCGGCATGTCGTTGATGACGAAGGGTTTACGCTTAATCAGCAAAAGACGCGAGTCCAGCGACCGAGCCGTCGGCAAAGCGTGACGGGAGTGGTGGTCAACGAGCGTCCCGGTGTACCTCGGCATCTCGTACGACGCATGCGAGCAATCCTGCACAACGCCCAAACGACAGGGTTAGCCGCCCAGAATCGTGAGAATCATCCGCATTTCGAGAGTTGGGTCGAGGGCATGGTGGCATACATTCACATGGTCAATCCGCAACAGGGGGAACCGTTGCGGAAGGCGCTTGCAGCCGTCTCGAATTGAAAATTCGCTGGTCGATTCACTAAACTTCCTCGATGAACGAATCTGCCGCACCGTCGTCGTCCGCCACTCGCTCGAAGATTGCTCGCGAAGCCGAGATCCGCCGGACGTTCGCCATCATCTCCCACCCGGACGCCGGGAAGACCACGCTCACCGAGAAACTGCTGCTCTATGCCGGTTGCATCGATGAAGCCGGGGCCGTACGCGGGCGAAAGAACCAACGGGCGGCCACTTCCGACTGGCTGGAACTCGAACAACAACGGGGGATTTCTGTCACGTCGACGTTGCTAGCGTTTCCGTACAAGGGTTATGAAATTAACCTTTTGGACACGCCCGGTCACGAAGATTTCAGCGAAGACACTTACCGTACGCTGACCGCTGCTGACGGTGTGGTGATGGTGCTCGACGCGGTGAAGGGTGTGGAAGCGCAAACGATCAAACTGTTTAAGATCTGTGCGGATCGGAAGATCCCGATCATGACCTTCGTCAACAAAATGGACCGTCCCGGTGCCGACCCGTTGAAGTCGCTCAGCGATATCGAAGAAGTGCTCGAGATCGACGCCATTCCGCTGAATTGGCCGATCGGGATTGGTCGGGAATTCTGCGGAGTCTACGACCGCACGCGACAGGAAGTCCTGAAATTCCAACCAGTTGCGCATAACGCCACCCGCGTTCCCGTGCAGAAGGCAACGCTGGAAACCGCCGATTCGGTTCTCTCGGACGAACTCACCATCAAATTGCAGGATGAGATCGAGTTGCTCGATGTCGCGGGCACGGAATTCGATGAGGAACTTTTTCGGCAGGGCGAACAGACGCCAGTGTTCTTCGGGAGTGCGTTGAACAACTTCGGTGTCGAGCCGTTCTTGGATGCGTTCCTGAAAATGAGCCCCGCACCGCGGCCACGCGAATCCGATATCGGCGAAGTTCCGACGGACAGCGAAGCGTTTTCGGGCGTCGTGTTCAAGATCCAAGCCAACCTCGACCCCCGACACCGCGACCGCGTTGCGTTTGTGCGGGTGTGTGCCGGTCGATTCAAGCGGGACATGGAAGTGACCTTGGCTCGCACTGGGGAAAAAGTCCGCATCAAACGGGCTCACCGTGTGTTCGGGCAAGACCGTGAAACGACCGAGGAAGCCTATCCCGGCGACATCGTCGGCATGGTCAACCCGGGGCAATTTCACCTGGGTGACACGCTCTGCGAAGGCGAAATCCTGCAATATTATGGGCAATGGGAGTTTCCGCCGGAATGTTTTGCCCGCATCCGTTGTGGTGACACCGGTCGTCGTAAACAGTTCCAAAAGGGGCTTACACAACTGATCGAAGAGGGGGTCGTCCGGGTATTGACCGACTCTCGTACCCACGCCAACGAACCCGTGTTGGCGGCAGTCGGAGAGTTGCAGTTCGATGTTGTCGAGTTCCGTCTGAAGTCGGAGTACAAGACGCAAACCACACTCGAACGTCTACCACACTCGGGCGCGCGATGGTTAGACACAGACCCCGACAAAGTCGATTCGCTGAATTGCCCTTCCGGCACGCGGATCATGTACGACCAACTGGGTTGTCCGATGTTGCTCTACAATAGCGACTGGGAACTGCGATTCTTCCAAGAACGCAATCCAGATGCACCGTTGTGTGAATCGCGACCGCTTCGGAAACGCGGTGCGAAGTAGCGTTCGGCAGCGAGTTCGCTCGCTCATGCGTTTTCTTTCGCCTCGAACCTCTCACTCCTGACCCCGATTTTCCGCAAAGATTCCTCAAGTTACCTGATCGGAATAGCCGACACGATTCGTAGGACCGTGCTAGGCGTATGGTCCATCTGATGTTTCGTCGGTTGACCGTAATGCGGTCTTGTAGGTCTGCGATGAACGCGTGAAAGCCGGTCTTTTACGGTTCGTCATCGGGCATAGGCCGTTATGGTGAATTGTGAACCGCTCTTGAGGGCGACTGAAGATGCTGCAACTTCGCATGCTGGTGGTGATGCAACTTGGGCTGATCTGTTGCGGATGCGGAGCGGGAACGCTTCTGCCGAATCGCTGCTTGATGGACATGCGTGACCGCGTGTTGGCCAAGGGAGCTTGGCATGGATGCGGATCGCAGTACGATGGGCCACATCGGGGAGCCTTTAAAGATGGTTTCCTTGACGGCTATGCCAACGTCTGTGGTGGCGGAGTCGGTCAGCCGCCGGTCGTTCCTCCAAAGAAGTACCAGTCAGCGTGTTACTCCTCGGCAGAAGGGGATTCGAAGACCATTGCCTGGTTCAATGGCTTCAGTGCGGGAGCGGTGGCTGCCTCGGCAGATGGTCGTGAGGGACTCCGCGAAATCGTGCTCTCGACCGATCCCGAGGGCGGGTTAATCGGTGCAGAATCCAGTTTTCCCGGGTTTTCTTCACCCGTCGGAACCGTGAGCGTGCACCAGGCTGGTCCAACGCCGCATGAAATGATGCAACCACAAACGTGGCCAGTTGCACCCCCGATTCCCGCTGTGCCAGCACCGGGAACTATCCGATCGAACGGTCAAGGGGAGCAACGAGTGCCCAGCCAACCGTTGCCACGCACGAATGAAGAAGCTGCGCCGCAACCGATGCCACAGGCCGCCCTGAATCCCTTCACACCCGACGCCCCGAAACGCACCCGGTGATCGAGCGGCTCACCCGTGGATTGAGCAACCCCATAGAATCGCATAAGATGTGACGCTGTCGCTTCTCCAGCATTTCTCGATGCCATGCGGTTCTATGACGCAAGACCGACTTCAATCCGACACCTGTGCTCAGAAGCTGAAGGCGCTCGGCGAGCCATTGCGGTTGCGAATTGTCGACTGCCTGCGGGCAGGGCCGAAGACGGTCGGTGAAATTTGCGAAGCGATCGATACGGAGATTGTCACTGTATCGCACCATCTTGGTGTACTCCGCACGGCGGAGATCGTCGAGCGAACGAAGAACGGTCGCTTTGCCGTCTATAATCTGCGGGAAGGGATTCTCGAACTCGCGGACAATGCCAAGTCGAAAGATTTCATCGACCTGGGATGTTGTCGCATCGAGATTCCTAAGTGACATAAGTTGCCACTCAGGATCGATTCGCCCGTCGTCACACCCGCACCTCGACCGAAAACCGGTCATGTTCACCGTCCGGAGCCCGCACGACCCTCGCGCCGAGGGTGAAGAAACGGTCTACTGTTGACGGCCTTCGATTGCGACGAGCAAAATCCCGGCTGCCAATATCAGCATTGGCGGGAGTGATGTTTCGTCGTGGACAATCACGGTCATCTTGTGAACGAACGGATTGAAGTGCGTGCGGAACTGAGCGACTTCATTCCCGTCTGCGTCGTCCAGGTGAAAGTGTTGTGGCAGGAAGCTCAAACCGAAGCGGCGAATGAACGCATAGAATGCACTGTCTTCCCGAAGATGTCCGGCGGAATAACCATCGTTGTCCATCACTTCCCAAGTGTCGCGAAACATCGAGCTCAATCCTTTCCGTCGCAGCGTGCCCACGGTTTCGCCGGTTCGGCTGTCGACGACATCGTAAGCCGCGGAAAAGTCGATGACGCTACGTGCGGCAATCAACAACCGTTCGTCGCTCATGCTTTCATCCGTGTAAATGCGGATGTCTTCTTTTAGCTTGAACGCCTTCTGTTTACTGAAACCGATGAGATCGCCGCTGGAATTGTAGATATGAAATTTCGCCCCGAAGAGAGTGAGAACCTTCCGGCGGATTGTGTATTCTTTGCTCATGAAGCGAACTCCGGTTGGTAGATCGTGTGACGGTGTTCTATGTCCATGAAGGTCCTGGAAAACGTCTCGTTTTCCGTCTTCCCCAGCACACAATCCGCTACGATCCAACGTAAACTGCTCTAGAATGACAAAGCGAACGGCATCGTGTTCGATTCCCGCCCACAACGCAACCAATGACTCAGGAAGCTAACGGAATGATTATCGGCGTGCCTAGTGAGATTAAACAGGATGAGTACCGCGTCGCATTGTTGCCGGTGGGTGTGGAAGAGCTGACGGCGGCCGGGCATCGCGTGCTGGTTCAACGCGGCGCCGGTTTGGGCAGTGGGATCGCCGACAGTTTGTACGTGGAAAACGGTGCGGAGATTGTCGAGTCGGCAGCCGATGTGTTCGGTAACGCCGACTTGGTCGTGAAAGTCAAAGAACCACAACCCGCGGAATGGCCGATGTTACGCGCGGGCCAGATGCTTTTCACGTACTTCCACTTTGCCGCCGATGAAACTTTGACACGAAGTGTCCTCGAAACCGGCGTGACGGCGATTGCCTACGAAACGCTGAAGGGGACAAAAGGTGACTTGCCGTTGCTGACTCCGATGAGCGAAGTCGCCGGGCGAATGAGTATTCAGGAAGGTGCGAAGTACCTCGAACGTCCGCAGGAAGGGCGGGGGATTTTGCTCGGTGGTGTGCCCGGTGTGCCGCCGGCTCATATTGTGATTCTCGGCGGCGGAGTCGTGGGCAAGAACGCCGCTCAAATTGCAGCCGGGTTTCAAGCGGACGTGGCGATCTTGGATGTGAACGTCGATCGGCTGCGATATCTCGAAGACATTATGCCCGCGAACGTCAACACGCTGTTTTCCGATCGTCATAACATCCGCGAAGAACTTCAACTCGCCGACCTCGTTATCGGAGCCGTTCTCATCCCCGGTGCCCGGGCACCGAAATTGGTCTCGAAGGAAGACTTGAAACTGATGAAACCGGGGGCAGTGATTATCGATGTCGCCGTCGATCAGGGGGGATGCATCGAGACCACACGACCGACGACACACGCCGAGCCGACGTATATCGTCGATAGCATCGTGCATTATTGTGTGACGAACATGCCCGGCGCAGTGGGTCGGACGAGCACGTATGCCCTTTGCAATGTGACGTTTCCGTACGTCTTGCGAATCGCCAATGATGGTCTCCAAACCGCCGCCGCAGAAACGCCCGGCATCGCCGACGCGGTGAATATGCACGCCGGACAGGTCACGAACCAAGCCGTCGCGGACACGTTTGGATTGACATTCCAGCCGTTCCAGTGATGTCGTTTTGGTCTTGTTGGGATCGATGATCGCAAGTATCATCCCGCGCGAACGGCTCGACTCAAGCCGTTTCGATCCTTTCTCGCGTTGCTACCAACCTGACTCAACTTGTTCGGAACTGATGACGATCACGCCAAAGGGCGTGCGGTCGAAGATCCGGACATTGTCGACTCAGGACGGTTCAACCGCTTGCGATCTCTCAGTCCATTTCGATTCTCAAATCAGCGGGTGATGCCGTGGTTGCGGTTCCCTCGAAAGCCGGTGTGCCGGGTGCGGATACCGATGCGCCTCGAACGTCTCGTCTGCGGAAGTTCGTGCGATTCGTGTTTGTTTCCAGCGTGCTGCTGGTGGCATTCGCGTTCGTCGCTCCCATGATCGTGGCGAAAACTGAACTTCGACAGCACATTCTTCCGACGATCTTCGCCGACTACTCCGGCAAAATCGAAACCGGGGGAGCCTCGTTGAGTTGGTTTTCTCCCGTCGTCATGTACGACGTGACCGGTTACGACACCGAAGACAAACCACTGCTCACCGTGCCACAGGTCGAAAGTGAGAAGAAGCTTTGGGAGTTGGCCTTCGATGCCTCGCGGTTAGGACGATGGACGCTAACACGTCCGCACATCGACGTGAGACTTCGCGAAGACGGCAGCAATCTCGAAGACACGCTCGACAAGATGATCAATGCTGAAAGCAGCGATGCTCCGATGTCGTTCGATGTCACCGTCGTGGAAGGAACCGTTCTTGTCACGGATGCTACGGGTTCGGACTCGATGTTGCTTTCCGAGTTGGCCGTCGATTTTTCCCAACCGTATCAGGTCACCAATCCACTGGTTGCAAAAGTGATCGCGAAGTTGGGCACCTCGGACAGCCCCGGCATTGCCGGTCAGTTCGACACCCAACTCACGTGGACGCTTCCTGCCGAAGACGAAACACTCGGCATCGGCCAGGGAAACGTGACTCTAAAAACCCAGGACTTGCAACTCGAGACCCTGACGAAACCATTGCGACGGTTCTTGGATAGTTCCCGGTTCGGTGGTGTCTTGGTCGGTGATTGGAATCTTCATTGGCAGGAGACCGATGGCGAGTTGCAACTGAAGACGAACGGTCGCATGACGGCCACGCAACTCGCGATCGGCAATCCACAATGGTTTGGTGAGGAACAACTCAAAGCGGAATTCTTCGCCACCGAGACCGACCTCGAACTCAACGCAGGGCAACTGCAAATCACCAAACTGATGTTGAACTCGGACGCCGCCAAACTCAACGTGCAAGGCGGTGTCGATCTCGATCAAGCCAGCCAATGGACCGATTTCGAGACGCTGACCCAATCGCTGAACGAGTCGGATTTGATGGTCGACGCGAACATCGACTTAGCCCGACTCGCGAAAATGTTGCCCGAAACGGTGCGGCTGCGTGAGGGACTGGAAATCACCGAAGGCACGCTTTCCGCATCGTTGCAGCCCGAAGATCGCGATGGCGTGCGGGTCTGGAATGCGAGTATTGGAACTTCGAAGTTCGTCGGCATTGCGGACGGGCAGGAGATCACTTGGGAACACCCCCTCAAGATCAGTGCTGTCGCCAAAATGACCGAGACGGGCCCGCAGATTGACAGCATTGCCTGCGAGTCTGATTTTCTCCGAATTCGCGGCAGCGGACATATCGACAATGCAACCTTGGAAGCCGACTGCGATCTCGATCGGCTGACTCGTGAACTCGGTCGGTTTGTCGATCTCGGCGAAATGCGTCTAGCCGGGCAAGTCCGTTCGCGATTGTCGTGCGAAGAGATTGGCCCCTCAGAGTGGCGAATCGCAGCGGCGGCGGCAGCGACGGATTTCTCGCTCTTTGTTCCCGGTCAACCCGAGTGGACAGAGCGTCAACTCACAATCGCCGCCTCTGGCGAGTGCCAGTTCGGGAAAGAATCTCAGCAGATTCGAAATGCGTTGTTCCAGGTTCGTTCCGGCGACGACGAACTCACCGTCCGTCAGACTGCGGCGTGTGATTGGCCATTAACGACCGGAACGGCTTCGTTACGGGCTGAAATGACCGGCGACTTGCAGCGTTGGACAACTCGTCTCAAGCCGATCGTCGATCTAAGTGCCTGGAACATTCAAGGTCAGACGGTCATTGCCGCCGATGTGGAATACTCGCCCGTGCGAATCGCAGCGAAGAACCTGCACGCGGACTTCACACCGCTGCAGATTCAAGGTGGTGGTATCAACTTCAGTGAACGACAAGTCGTCATTAAAGGTGAAGCCGAATGGCAAACCGTGTTGATGCGGTTGATCGCTTCCGAACTCACTTGGGCAAGCCCTTCGCTGAGTGTGCAGGTCAAAGGACTAGACGGTCGATTCGCCACCAATGCACCAGCAACGATCGCGGGGAACATCGTTTTCCGCGGCGACTTGCCAACGGTGTTAGCTTGGTTGCAAGACACGACCACACCACCAACGATTCAAGCCCAAGGGACAGCCAATGGCGAGGTTCAACTTGCGGTGACCGACTCGCGAACCCAAGCGGATTGGAAGTTGGAAATCGAGAATCCGGTGTTGATCGATCCGCAGACCCCAGGAACGCCGCTGTTCGCCGACAACCGTGTGACTTGCGAGGGCAAAGGTCAATATGATTCCGTCGCTGATGCGGCTGTCTTCGAGCGATTGACGTTCCTCGGCGGCCCGATCGAATTGAATTGCGTGGGTGAAATTCGACGGCCGTCAACCGAATGCCTCGTCAATCTGTACGGGCAATTCACCTGTGATACGGCCTCGGCCAGCGAACGGTTGCGACCGTGGATCGGCAACGATGTGCGATTCACTGGTCGGCAAACTCGTGACTTTGCCATCCGCGGACCGGCATTTCCGCCAGCCAACGATACGAGCTACGTCTCGAAAGATCTGCTCGCGCGGATTGCCATCGGTTGGGATGGATTGGCCGCTTACGGGTTGCAAGGCGGTGCCTCCGAACTTACCGCCGACATTGCCAACGGATCGCTGCGACTTGGTCCGCTCAATCAGTCCCTTGTATCGGGAACGACGACCACCGGACGGGTCGCGATTGGCACCACAATTCCACTTCGCGATCCCCTTGTGGCGACCATCGATAATGGCAGCGGTCTCGACAACGTCGTGCTGTCGCAAGAAATGTGCGGAGAGTGGTTGAAATACGTGGCCCCGTTACTAGCAGATTCGGCTCGCGCAGACGGGCAGTTCTCGCTCCGTTTGGCCGGCGGACAAGTGCCGTTGGATGATCCGATGAGAATGAACACCGCCGGTGTGCTCGCGATCGAACAGGCCCGAGTGCGTCCCGGTCCGGTGGCGGCGGAAATGTTCAAGGTGGCAGGGCAGGTGAAGTCGCTCATCAATCGCGGTGCCGGCGGACAAGTGGCCGACCCGGACAAAGCAGTCCTTTTGCTCCCGAAGCAGAACATCGAGTTCCGCGTGGCCGACGGTTTTGTAACGCATCGCGGATTGATCGTGGCGATCGACGATGTGCAAATCACAACCCGTGGAAGCGTGGGATTGGTCGACGATTCACTCGCCATCGTCGCCGAGATTCCCGTGCAAGACGACTGGATCCGCAAGAATCAATGGCTCGCCCCATTGAAAGGACAAACCATCCAACTTCCCATCGGCGGTTCGCTCAGTCGACCGACGGTCGATGCTCGCGTCATGCAAGACTTAGCGCGTCGGTTAGCTGAGTCCGCAGTTGGTGGTGCTGTCGAGGAGCAAGTTCGCGACAAAATTTTCGGCGGAGAAGTCCCCGAGAAACGCCTGCAAGACGAACTTGGCAAAGGCCTAAAAAGCATCTTCGGTCGATAGACCGTGAGTCGCCAGGTACATCATGATGTACCGCAATTCGTTAGGGAGTCTCGGTGCGTCGCGACGCACCCGACTAAGCAATTGGTCGGCATGCCCACAACTCGGTGTGGGCATGGGCCAGAGAGGCTCAAACTTTGAATTATGTCCACGCAAAGTCGTGGACGTGCCATCCGACAACGTGATCAATCCGATGATTTGCTTGCCGAGCCAGAATCGGATTTGGTTTCACTCTTGCTGCTGCCTTCGCTTTGCGATTTCTTATCAGCCGCGGCGGCTTTCTTATAGCTATCGCTGCGGTAATCGGTCTCGTAGAAGCCGGAGCCTTTGAACAAAATTCCCGCACCGGGGCCGATCACGCGACGGGCTTTCTTCTTGCCACAATCGGGGCACTTCTTTTCCGGGTCGGCGGTGATGGATTGAAACAACTCCCATTCGTGCTGACAGGCTTCACAGCGATAATCGTATGTGGGCATTCCAGGGAACCCTTAGGATGGTGGTGTTGGGGGTTAGGATTTAGGGGCAGAGTCCGTCAGGACTAGCTTTCTTCGGCTGGGCCGCTGGACACGACGACTTTACTCGGTCGAATCACGCGGTCATGGAGTTTGTATCCGGGTTCATAATCCGTAATGACCGTCATAGCCGGGTGCTCGGACGGAATCTGCGTGACCGCTTCATGGAAGTTCGGATCGAACGGCTGACCTTCCGCCTCGATTCGCTCGATGCCATGCGCTTTGAGCGTGTTCTCAAAGTGCACGGAGACCATGGAAATCCCTTTGAGCAACTCGTCGACATTCTTCGACTTGGCCGCCGCTTCTTCGGCTCGTCGGAGGTTGTCGAGACCGGAAAGCAAGTCCCGCACCAAACCGATCGATTGATACTTACGGATTTCGTCGGCGTCGCGTTGGGCACGTTTGCGGTAGTTGTCGAGTTCCGCTTCCGCCCGCAGCCACTTGTCCCGGTTGGTGTCCCGCTCGGCTCGCAACGCTTCGAGTTGCTCCGCGTTGAGGCCGGCAGCTTCCGTTTCGACATGCTCTTCTTCAGCGGTCGGCGGTTGCTCTTCGAAAACTTCTTCAACGTCTTCCGGCGTCGCTTCGTTCTTAGGATCAGGTTCGCTCATGGCAGTTGGTTGCAGATGTTGAAATGTGTTATCGGAGTTAGTAAGTAGGTCAGGCTTTCCCTGACGATTTGATCGGTTCGTAACGAGTTGCGTCAGGCACAGCCTGACCTACGCGACTTCTATCCTCGATCCGCGGTAACAGCTCTCGTGAGGACACACAAAGACCAACGACGGCTCGATCGCAATCGTCATTCGTCGTCCGGTGAGAAAAACTCGCGGACTTTGTCGAAAAAGCTTTTGCGATGTGGTGTCACGTTAGAATTTTCGATCTCCGCAAGTTCGCGGATGAGTTCCTCATGCCGACCATTGACGGACTTTGGAACTTCCAATTGAATTTGTACGAATAAGTCGCCCCGGGCTCCGCTGTGGACATCGGGCATACCTTGCCCTCGAAGTCGGATCACTTCCCCAGGCTGAGTACCAGGGGGAATATCTAGGGCATGTTTTCCACCGCTTTCGAGCACCGGAATGTCGATCGTCGCACCGAGGACGGCTTGCGAATAGTGAATCGGCACTCGGCAGGTCAGATGATCGCCTTCGCGTTGGAACAGCGGATGTTCTTTGACGCGAACATCGACGAGCAAATCGCCCCGCGGACCACCGTTCGGACCGGCGTCGCCTTCGCCCCGCAGGGAAATACGGTTGCCGTTATCCACACCGGGCGGAATTTCGAGCGTCTGTTGAATCTCTTTGGTTTGTCGACCGTCACCACGACAGTCCGAACACTTGTCGCGAACGACCTTGCCACTGCCATGACACGCAGGGCATTCGGTTGCCATTTGGAAGCCGAAGAACCCCGCTCCCGCCCGCTGTACGACTTGGCCTTGCCCGTTGCAGTAATCGCAGGTTTCGGGAGTCGTGCCGGGTTTGGCTCCGCTGCCGCTACAAGTGTTACAGGTTTCTTTGCGGGAGAATTCCAGCTCGCGTCGACAACCCTTGGCCGCTTCGAACAGATCGATCTCGACGACCGTCCGCAAGCTGTTGCCGCGTTGTCCACCGCCTCCACGACGACGGCGTCCGCCGCCCATCTGTCCGCCGAAGAGTTGGCTGAACAGGTCCATCGCATCTTCGAATCCGCCGAAACCAGCACCGGCACTGGCGGCACCTTTCACGCCCTCGTGTCCGAAGCGATCGTAGCGACCGCGTTTCTCCGGATCGCTGAGGACTTCGTACGCTTCCGCAACTTCCTTGAACTTCTCGGCTGCGGTTTCGTCGCCCTTGTTCCGGTCGGGATGGTACTTGACCGCGAGCTTCTTGTAGGACCGTTTGATTTCGTCATTCGAAGCCGTCTTGGAAACAGACAACACTTCGTAATAACATCGCTGAGCTGGCATAGTCCCCATCGCTTCCGTCTATCCTCAGATCAAAAATTGCGCTGCGTGCCCGAAGTGTAGGCGGTTCCCCGACCAGAGGAAACGCCAGATTTCCGGCAAAACTTGTTCCTAGAAATGATCACGTGGATACGCGATCAATCTCTGTCAAATCGTTGTTAGAAAATCATTCGATAGAGTTCACGACCGATCCAAGCGATCGACACTGCCGCTCCTACCCAAAATGCGATGATGAACACCCACATCACAAATTTGCCGATCCGCCAGACGTTTAACATCAATCGGTCGGCCAACTTCTGTGCCCAGCGTGAGGGCACGAGAAAACACAATGGCATAACCACCGCGAACAAAATCACCGTGTCACAGAATCGCGTGGCGATCCATTGTAAATCCCGATCCAACTGAGCCGTAATCACCCCCCGCCACCAAATCATCGCGGCCGCCAACGGCCACAGAATACACCCCATGACAAGCGTTTCACCAATGCCGGTTTTGACATCACCATCAATCGACTTCGAATCTTCACCCTCCCGCTCCAATCCGGGCGTGTCCTCGACGTAATCTTCGAAGTAAACAAGATCGTCTTGAGGCATGGGAACTGAAATCAGTTGAACTGAAGTGGACGACCAAACTCAACGCACGCCTTTCGAAACAGTTCGCTAAAACCACCATCGAGGTTCGACTCTGCCCAATTCACGAGTTGTGTAACGAGCGTTACAACAGTCAGATCTGCATCTATTGGTTCTGTCATTGGATAACCGACGGCTTTCGACAACTGAATAGTGTCTTCAAAGCTTAGATGGTAAAGGTATGACAATGCTTCTGACCGACGCTCCTGCGACCATTTCAATCGATTCTTAGACCAACGCGGTTGCGATCGTTTCTGAGAGGAACCCAGATTGCCGACAATCTTTGCACGTGGTGGAGGCACTAGACTTCGCTCCACGGACCATACATCAGTAGAGGGCGAATCATCGATCGGCATTCCATCTGGGCCAAAGACTACAGTTCTCATGTCCTTGCCCGCCAAAGACCGTTCCTCCATCGGATCTCTCGTCAGAATTTTGTTTTCCCACTCCATACTCGTCGGCCCAAATTGACACCGAAAAACCTTGAAGACCTCGTCTTTTGCTTGAATTTCTTCTGCGGTTCGGAATCGTTTCGGTCGATTCGGCAACAAAGCCTTGTAGGTGTCTTCGTCGACTGCGAGACCGGTTGTTTCACTGGCTGCTTCTAAACGGGTTGCATCAATGATCACCCCACCTGCAATGTCGTTTCCGCGACGTGCAATTTGGCCGGTAGCGGCACCCATTCGAAAATGAAACAGATCGTCAACAGTGTTGCATCGTGAGTTATGGTCTGCGGTTGCAGAGTGAACGGACTGAGCAAAATCGAACGCCTCATTCGCCGATTGAAAAACAAGGATTGCTCCGTCCCCTGTGCTCTTTTGAAAGTCCTCTGTAATCTTGTTGGACTTCAAACTGTCGACGATGAAGCGACTGATTCGATCATTCAAATCAGCGACGGCTTCAACACCTAGCTCTGCTTCTAGCTTTCGAACGCGACGCGTGTAACGGTGGAGATCTAGAACTAAAACCACAGGCATCAAGTGGCTCCGGATTGAGGGTTCTCAGTCACAGCAAGCAAGATACGATTTTTCGTTTCCAGGATACCTGTTCAAAAGCTATTTGGAACGATGTGGTGTTAGTGTTCTTGGTAATATCAAAAGAAACCCCGGCTTCGCGGACGAAACCGGGGTTTTTATTATAAACCGGCTAGTCCTATTGGATTACCGGATGGCGCCTTCGACTTTGGCTTTCGCGCCGCCATCAGGATCGTCGGTGCGGGTGACGCAGACTTGGGTGGTCAGCATCAAACCAGCGATACTCGCAGCGTTCGAAAGAGCATTCTTGACGACCTTCGTCGGGTCGATAATGCCCGCTTCGAACATGTCGACGTATTCACCTTTGTTGGCGTCGAAGCCGGTGTTGGTGTCGAGGTCTTTGACTTCGTCGGCCACCACCGAACCGTCGCGTCCGCAGTTGCTGACGATCTGACGAATCGGAGCTTCGAGAGCACGTTTGATGATCTCGATACCGATCTTCTCATCACCACGAGCTTTGACCGCATCAACGGCTTCAATGCAACGAAGCAGGGCGGTGCCACCACCAGGAAGAATACCTTCTTCGACCGCAGCACGGGTGGCGTGCAGGGCGTCTTCCATGCGGGCTTTGGTTTGCTTCATTTCCGCTTCGGTGGCAGCACCGACAGAAATGATGGCAACCCCACCGGTCAACTTCGCCAAGCGTTCTTGGAACTTCTCGCGATCGTACTCGCTGTCGGTTCCGGCGATGTGCTTGCGGATTTGGTCGATGCGGGCTTGGACCTTTTCTTGATCGCCAGCACCTTCGATGATCGTCGTGTTGTCTTTGGTGACCTCGATCTTCTTGGCTTGACCGAGGTGCTCCAACTTGACGTTTTCGAGCTTGATGCCCAAGTCTTCGCTGAGCATCGTGCCGCCGGTCAAGGTGGCGATGTCGCCGAGCATGGCTTTACGACGTTCGCCAAAGCCAGGAGCTTTGACCGCACAGACATTGAACACGCCACGAAGTTTGTTGACGACGAGAGCCGTCAGGGCTTCGCCTTCGACGTCTTCGGCGATCACAAGCAGCGGTTTGCCGGTTTGAGCGACTTGCTCCAAGATCGGCACGAATTCACGAAGATTGCTGATCTTCTTCTCGTGGATGAGAATGTAGCAGTCTTCGAGTTCGCAGCTCATGCTTTCGGCATTGCTGACGAAGTACGGCGACAAGAAGCCTTTGTCGAACTGCATACCATCGGCAAGGTCGAGAGTGGTGTCGTTGCCTTTGCCTTCCTCAACGGTGATGACACCATCGCGGCCGACTTTCTCGATCGCTTCAGCGATGAGTGCACCGACTTCTTGATCGTTGTTCGCGGAGATCGCAGCGACTTGTGCGACTTGCGAACTAGAATCGATGTGCTTCGCCATGCTCTCGAGCTTTTCGACAGCCGCTGCAACAGCTTTGTCGATCCCCCGACGCACAACGGTTGGGTTCGCACCGAGGGTTAGGCTTCGCAAACCTTCTGTGAAGATCGCCCGAGCGAGCACGGTGGCGGTTGTGGTTCCGTCACCAGCGACATCGCTAGTTTTTTGTGCGACTTCGTTGACCAGTTTGGCCCCCATGTTTTCGTAGGGGTCTTCGAGTTCGACTTCCTTGGAAACCGTAACGCCGTCTTTGGTGACAACGGGGTTGCCGAAGGATTTGTCGATGATCACGTTCCGACCGGTCGGTCCCATCGTCGAAGCGACGGCGTCGGCCAGGGTGTCAATCCCACGCAGCAGTTTCAGCCGTGCGCGGTCGTCAAATAAAAGTTGTTTGGCCACGGATAGGCTCCTGGATTGTTAGTGGTGAGTGGTCCGTTGTCAGTTGTATTTCGTGTGTTGTCTGCGATCTGTTGTCAGTCGTGGATGTTCAATTGCAAATGCCGAATGAAAGAACGACCAACAACGGACCACGGACAACTGACCACTGACTACTTTTCAATTTTCGCGAGGATGTCGCTCTCGCGGAGGATCTTGTATTCGACGCCGTCGACTTCGATGTCGTTGCCGCCGTATTTGCCGAAGAGAACTTCATCGCCGACCGAAACAGCGACAGCGGCACGATCGCCGGAATCGAGCAGACGACCAGGACCGACAGCCTTCACGGTGCCACGTTGTGGTTTTTCTTGAGCGGCTCCTGGGAGCACAATTCCGCCAGCGGTGGTTTCTTCCGCAGAAGCCGGTTCGACAACGACGCGATCATCGAGAGGGTTGAGTTGCATTGCACATTCCTTGGATTTGTTTGTTGTCAGTTGTGGGTTGTGATTTGTGATCTAGCGAGGCTGCAACGCCCGCCAAGTTTGCAAAACGATCTATGGTGGAATCAGGCCGGATTACATCATTCCGGGCATGCCCATTCCGCCCATGCCTCCCATTCCCATTCCACCCATTCCGCCCATGCCTCCCATTCCACCGTCGTGGTGATGGTCGTCGTGGTGATCGTCGTCTTCGTCTTTCGGCTCTTCGACGATGATGGAATCGGTGGTCAGCAGGAGTGACGCCACGCTGGTCGCGTTTTGCAGAGCGGTCCGCACGACTTTGGCGGGATCGACAACGCCAGCAGCGATCATGTCGCCATATTTGTCGTTGAGGGCGTCGTAACCGTAGTTGACGTCGTCACTCTTCTTGACACGGTTGGCGACCACAGCTCCGTCGAGACCGGCGTTGGAAGCAATTTTCCGCATCGGCATTTCGAGGATGTTCTTGACCAACTGAGCACCGAGAGCTTCATCGCCTTTGAGTTTGAGCGACTCAAGAGCCGGAGCACAACGGAGCAGGGCAACTCCACCACCGGGAACAATGCCTTCTTCGATGGCGGCTCGCGTGGCAGCGAGGGCGTCGTCGTAGAGGTCTTTGCGTTCTTTCATTTCGGTTTCGGTGGCAGCACCGACGCGAATTTCCGCCACACCACCGGCGAGTTTCGCCAAGCGTTCTTGGAGTTTTTCACGATCGTATTCGCTGTCGGTTTCTTCGATCTCCCGACGAATTTGCTCGGCTCGGCCTTCGATGGCCTCTTTGGTGCCGGCACCTTGAACGACGGTGGTCGTTTCGCTGGTGATGATCAACTTCTTGGCTTTGCCGAGGTCGTCCATTTGGACGTTTTCGAGCTTGATGCCCAAGTCCTTGAAGATGGCTTTGCCGCCGGTGAGGATGGCGAGGTCTTCGAGCATCGCTTTACGACGGTCGCCGTAACCGGGAGCTTTGACAGCGGCGACTTTGAGGATGCCCCGCATTTTGTTGACAACCAACGTCGCCAGGGCTTCCCCTTCGACGTCTTCAGCGATGATCAACAATTGAGCGTTGGCTTTGCTGACTTCTTCCAGCAGCGGCACCATGTTTTTCGCGTTCGAAATCTTCTCTTCGAAGATCAGAATCCGAGCGTTTTCGAGAACGACTTCCTGATCGTCTTCATTGGTGACGAAGTGCGGAGAAAGGAAACCGCGTTCGAACTGCATCCCTTCGACGAGTTCCCAATCGGTTGTGCCTTTGCGGCCTTCTTCGACAGTGATCACGCCGTCTTTGCCGACTTTCGTCAAACAGTCGGCCAAGATCGAACCAATTTCTTTGTCATTGTTACCGGCGATGGTCGCGACGGTTTCGATCTTCTTTTTGTCTTTGGCGTCGACATCTTGAGCAATGGTTTTGAGGTGCTCAACGACAGCGGCGACGGCTTTCTGAGCACCACGGGCAAGGCTCATGGCGTCGGCACCGGCGGCGATGTACCGTAGACCTTCGCGGAACATGGCTTCGGAAAGCACGGTCGCGGTTGTGGTTCCGTCACCGGCGACATCGCTGGTTTTGGAGGCCACTTCTTTGACCAACTGCACGCCCATGTTTTCGAATGGGTCTTCCAGATCGATGTCTTCGGCAACCGTCACGCCGTCTTTGGTGACTTTCGGGGCACCCCAGCCTTTGTCGAGCACCGCATTCCGACCGCGTGGGCCGAGCGTGCTGCTGACGGCGTTCGCCAGTTTGGACACACCCGCCAGCAAACTTTTGCGAGCATCGTCGTCGAACGTCAATAATTTGGACACGTTTTCTCCTCGATCAACTCTGATGGGAACGAAAATTCAAAACCATATCGGCGTGTTGGGTGGTCATTCGGGGTTGAATTCGAATGAGCCGTCGCCGCGATCGGTCAATTCCAGGCTGCCACGATGGAGCGTTCCCGCCTGTTTTGGTTACACGTCGGCCCAGTGTGCAAGTGGCGCGCCGCTCAATCAGTCGATGCTGTAAAGTGAAACCAAGAAACGAGATAATTCTGTCAGCGGGATTCAACTCTTCGCAATGACTGACAAGTTGTCAGAGCAGGGGGAGGATCTCGCCATCGAACTGTCAGCGAGACTTTCCGACTTCGGGACGTGCGAGAATCTGGTCGAATTCGCCGGAGAAAACTGTTTTCTGGGAATTTTGAGGAGTTTGTGTCATCCTAAACCTGTCGAGATTTCCATTTCGGAAAGGCGATTTCATGCGGTATCTGGCACTTCTCGCGCTCTCTGTCGGTTACATTTCCGGTTGTGTTCAGGAAGCACCGCCGGAAGTCCAGTTCGCCCGGCCCGCGACACGCTCCGTGACTGAGACCCCCAGGTCGGATACAGAGATGGCGGGTGACGAGTCCCCTTTGAGCGTCGACCGACCCGATATGGCGGTGTACGAAGAGTTGGCGTTCGATGGTGCTGAAACCTCCAAAAGCTCGGAACCAGAGTGGCTACCCGAGCTCCCAAACCAACAGCAACCCGCGCCTCGCCAACAACAACGCTCGCGTCCCGACCGTCCGCAGCCGACACCACAACCGAACCTGTTAACGGCAGGAAGTCTGAACGATTCCGAAAATCTGCCGTCGTACCTGCAGTATTTGTCGGCCTCGTCACAGAGTGGGGCCAATCGACTGTTTCCAGAATTCTCCTTGGGAAAAACAGCGACGATCAGCGTAGTCGATTTGCAGGGCCACGGAATTCCCAATGCTGCGGTGACAGTGAGCGCTCTCGATACCGACGAAATCCTGATGACCAGTCGAACCCGAGCGGATGGAAAACTTCTGTTCGTAACGCGTGATGTTCTGTTGGCGGAGGACGAACACCGCGTTCAAGTGGCTGTCCGAGCTGGCGGGACAATTACCAAGCATGTGGTGTCGCTGAACAATTCTCTCTGGCACATTCAAGTACCGTCACAACCGGCGCGATTGCCACACCGGTTGGACGTGGCCTTCGTCATCGACACCACCGGCACCATGACCGACGAGTTGGAATACCTGAAAGCCGAGATCGATCACGTCGCGTCCACGTTGCAAACGCAATTCCCCGACGTCGAACAACGTTTCGCCTTGGTATGCTACCGAGACCACTATGACGAATACCTGACGCGGACGTTCGATTTCGCGGATTCGGTCAGTGAATTTCGCGGGCGGTTGTCGGTTCAAGAGGCTCGTGGCGGCGGAGATTATCCGGAAGCGGTGCATCTGGGACTGGAAAAAGCGACGCAACTCAGTTGGCGCACCGACAATTCCGCTCGACTCGTGTTTCTCGTCGGTGATGCACCGCCGCACCGCAATCAAATTGAGAGCACATTTGCGGCTGTCGATGAACTTCGCAGTCTCGGAGTCGCACTATATCCATTGGCAGGTAGCGGGACGAAGCCAGAGTGCGAATTCATTTTCCGAGCGATGGCCTGTCTGACTCGTGGCGAGTACCTGTTCCTCACTGATCATTCCGGCGTCGGTCACGCTCACGAAATGCCATCCGCTGCTCGCTTCGAAGTCGAACCACTCAATCAACTGCTGGTACGAGTGATGGCTGAGGAACTCAGCGGACGTTCGATGTTGGCTCAAGACGTGATCGCCGTCGAAGACGGCTCATTGGAAACGGCACAAGTTGCTCAGCATCAACACAATCATCATCCCCATCCACACGAACATCACGCGGCTACCGCCCGTGCTCATTCGCACGGAGGGCACGTTGCGGAAGTTCATTACGAGTCTTCCGTGCTTTGGCGATTGCTTTTCGGGGCCTTGGCAATCGGGTTTATATTGTGGATTGATCGTCGTCTGCGACTTTCGTGACGGCGCTCTGGTGACAATGATCGGGTGGTCGATACAATACCCGCATGGCAGGCAACTCATACGGACAATCGTTTCGCATCACTACCGCCGGGGAATCTCATGGCCCGGGAAATGTCGTCATTATTGATGGCGTTCCGCCGGGGATTCCGCTGGTCGTGGATGACTTCACCGAAGACCTGAACCGGCGACGACCGGGGCAGAGTAAAATCGTCACGCAGCGGAAAGAACCCGATGCACCGGAGATTCTCTCCGGCGTGTTCGAAGGAAAAACCACTGGTACGAGCATCGCGATTCTGGTCCGCAATCAGGACCAACGCAGCCGAGATTACGGCGACATTAAGGACAAATATCGTCCCGGCCACGCCGATTACACCTTCGATGCCAAATACGGTTTGCGGGATTATCGTGGCGGCGGACGGTCGAGCGCCCGGGAAACAACCGTGCGAGTCGCAGCCGGTGTGGTCGCCAAGAAGTTGCTCGCGGAGGCGTTCGGCGGGTTCGTTGTTGGTTACGTCGTGCAAGTTGGTGATGTACGAGCCGAGATTCCCGATCCGGCGGCCATCACCATGAAAGATGTCGAAGAACAACCGAATGGTGAACAGAACATCATCCGTTGTCCCGACCCGAACGCAGCGGCCGCGATGATTGAACTCATCGATAAAGTTCGCATGGACGGCGATAGTATCGGCGGCGTGGCGGAGATCGTGGCGACGAACATTCCGCCCGGTCTTGGCGAACCGGTGTTCGATAAAATGAAAGCGGACCTCGCGAAAGCGTTGTTCAGTCTGCCGGCGGTGTTGGGCGTGGAATATGGTATCGGTTTCGGCTGTGCCACGATGCGGGGCAGCGAGAACAACGACATCTTCTTGCCGAACGAGTCCACATCGTCAGACGAGAGTTCACTACCAAAAGGATCAGCGAGCCAGATCACCACGCAATCCAACCGACACGGAGGCATGTTAGGCGGCATCACCAGCGGTCAACCGATTGTGCTGCGAGCCGCCGTCAAACCGACAAGCAGTCTACCCCAAGAGCAAGACACCGTTACGACCGCTGCGGAACCAACGACAATCCGCACCAAAGGTCGCCACGATCCCTGTTTGCTACCGCGCTTCATCCCCATGGCTGAAGCGATGGTCGCGATCACGCTCGCCGATCACTGGCTCAGGTGGAAAGCCCAATGTGGGTGACCACAATTCGATCGTGTGTCATCAGCGTCGGGTGTCACAGCGCTGTGAGCGATGCGGTGTGACATACCCAAACCCGTCGAAACACGGCTCATAGAGCCGTGGCACACATGCAGAGTCAATCGAACGTCAAGTACGGTGACAGGGCTTGTAGCGTGTCGGTTTGGGAGTAGTAGCTGGAGATCGTGTGGCGTGCTTTCACGCTGCCGGTGACCCAGATTTGATTGACCTTGTCGGCTTGCCAACCCATTTTGCGAAGGTCGCACCAGCGGAAGCCAAGTTTGCCGATACTTTTCTTGAGTCCAATGTTCGTGAGTGGATAGACACACAACATCGGATCAAGCAAATTGCGAACGCACAGCATACACTCCACGCGGCAAAGGGCTGCGTGATATTGTTCGCTGGGGTTCAGCCAATGTTGGTGAACAGTAGCAGCGGAGAGCACAAGGCGGAATGGACGGAGTTGCCCCGTTGTAGGGCAAACAGCGTCGGCTACGCGACCGGTTGCGAGATGCGTTAACGCTTGGCAGGAAATTCTCGCTCCATGACTGTGACCGATCAGGCAGACCGGATTGTCCGGTGGAATGCAGGAAATCAACTGGGCTAAGTAATGGCCGTTTGTCGTCGCTTGTCGATCGAGCCGAGCCATCTCCGTGTGGATGCATTTCGAGAAGTCAGCTTTGCTCGGCCAATGCAACGCCATCACATGAATCGGCCGACCACCAACGCTTCGCAAAAAGTTTCGATAGTGCTTCGGTGTGTCGCGAGCCGCCCACTCGCGGTCGACAAACGCCCCGTGCGTCAGAATGCAGACGGGCACACCAGGTTGGAGTGACGCAATCCACTCGTCCAAATCGGATGGCCGATACCGGTTCGATTCGTAGCGAACTACTCGAACTTGGGCAACCGGTTCACATCCCAGCGGGACGTCTTGGGGACTGGGAATCGTATCGATGAAGAAATAATCAGGATCACATATCGTCCCAAGCGACGGTTTGACGGTCATCGCGTTTGCGACGTCAAAGGTCGGTTCGGGCTCGATTATGGACTGTTCCGTCGACGGAGGTGGGGCAGCGACCGTCGGTTCATCCGCGTGAACAGCTCCGAGGCTGATCAGCACGCCGACCAATCCGCAATAGTACCCGACGAACCGCCAACTACGACCTGACTTCATCCATGACTCCACATCCAAGTTTGAACCGAAACAGATAATCCGTTCAGCTTGTTATGGATATCGTCTTCGGGGTGGAGTCAGGTCGGCCATTTCTCCGAGAGCGATGTTTGTTCGGAATAGGTCAGTCTTGAGGGGAACGAATGTTAAGTGAGGCAGGCAAGGGTGTCTGCCCCACGTGATCGTTTTCAGCGTCTATGTGAACAAGTCATCCTCAAGCGACTTGCGATGTTTCCGTGGTCACAGGTTGAGGGGCCGAGTCGCTGAGATTCTTTTTGAGAACTTTGCTAATCGCGTCCAGTGTGCCGTCTTCTCGCCATTGGCGGAAGTAGGTGTAGACCGTTGCCCACGGCGGGAAATCGTGGGGCAGCATCCGCCAGACACAGCCTGCGTTCGCTCGATACACAATCGCATTGACAATTTCCCGGGCATCCGTTTCCCGGTGTCGTCCGCGTTGTTTCTCGGGCGGAATCAGTTCCGCGATGCGGTTCCAATCGTAGTTATCGATGTCGCTAGGGTAACGTTCCCGAGGTACGGGTAAGCCAATCATGTTGGGGTCTCGACAAGGTTCAACAAGAACCCGCGGGAATCATTCCCGCGGAACATGAAATCTTCAGTGGGGTCAATCAAGTCGTGGTGGATCGGCTTTAGACGTCGGCGGCGGATTCTGCATCCGCGTTGGCGTTCCGAAGCCGTTGCATGTCGCTGTTCATCCAACGTCGGCAGAGTTCCGACATGGGAATTCGTTGCTTCGCCGCTTCGAATCGGATCGCTTTCCAATCCGAGAGCGGCATGAAAATCGAAACCTGTTTGCGAATTTCACGGGTTTTCATCGGGCATTCCTGGTAGAGCCTCTGTTTTCGAACAGGAAAATGATCGAATCTGATCCGCTCTATCCGCGTTCGGGGTTGGTGTCTCGATTGGGAACACGACCGGGATGCTTCGGCGGTTGCAGGGGCTGGGAAGCGGCCCACTCTAACCAGTTGGCATCAGACAAGTTCCGTTTCGGCGTTTCCTCTGCCGACTCGTTGGACTTCCGCGTCGATTGCTTGGTCTTTTTCACTCGTCGACGACTGACTTTAGGGGTCAGCGATTTTGGCACTTCCACCGGATTTCCCAGCGTGGTTTGTCGCATCGGAAGAGTGATCGGCCCGGTATCGTCGTCCCAATCGTCTCCCAAGCTGGTGCCGCGGTCGTTCCAACGGAAACTCAGGCCCGATAACTCCTCGTCACTGTCCCAAGACACACGCACTTCACGAACCATGATCAATCTCTCCTAATGTGATGATTCCAACTGGAGCAGAACAAAGAGCGAGAAAGGGCGACCTCCCTGTCATTGTCCGGCTCATCCTGGCTAACCTTCCTCGCTGGCACCAGTATAGTGTACTAATGAACAAATTGGCAAGTGGATTTCACCGTCTTTTGGAAATTTGTCCATCAGTGTTCTCCATGAGTTGCGATCTACTTTGCTAACGGGCGGACTCGGCGGTCGGATCACCGATCTGTTTGAGATTTTTGAAAATTTGAACATCGGATTTTCGAGGAGGAACCCAGAACGCTCTCCTCTTGACCAAACGCCCGAATCGCTGGTAGTTTCCGCAAGATGGCCAGGCCCGATCGATGATTCGCGAAGGGAGTCGCGACCGTGAAAATCTTTTTCTCTGCCGGTGAACCCAGTGGCGACCAACACGCGGCTCACTTGATCGAAGAACTTCAGCGACGCGATCCGAACATTGATTGTTGCGGTTTTGGCGGTCCGAAAATGGAGGAAGCCGGGTTTCGCTCAGTATTCCGGCTGACCGATCTCGCGGTGATGGGCTTTGTGCGTGTGGTGCCCATGCTCCGCAAGTTCTTCCGTGTATTGGGTTTAGCAGAGAAGTTCTTTGCCGAAGAAAAACCCGACGCTGTTGTGCTGGTGAACTTTCCCGGTTTCAACTGGCGAGTCGCCAAGCGGGCAAAGGAAGCTGGCATTCCCGTCTTCTTTTATTTGCCGCCGCAGCTTTGGGCGTGGGCGTCATGGCGGATCAAGCGGGTTCACAAGTGGATTGATTACGTCCTCTGTGGCTTACCGTTTGAACACGACTGGTACTCGAAGCAAGGTGTGAACTCAGAGTACGTCGGACATCCGTTTTATGATGAGGTCGCCGAGAAACAACTCGATCAGGATTTCGTCAGCCAGTGGAGAACCGTCGAATCGACGACTCATCCGCGAACGGTTGGCGTACTGCCTGGGTCACGGCGACATGAAGTCGAGAAGAATTGGCCGATCATGTTGCCCGTGCTGCGGAACATCGCGGCGAAACATCCCGATGTGCGGTTCCTCGTGGCCGGTTTCAACGATGAATTCGTCGCTCATTGCCAAGAGTTGATGCAACCCGAGGACGAAAATCTGCCGCTGACTTTCTTCACCCGCAAAACGCCGGAGATCATCGAAGCGGCGGATTGCTGTTTCATGGTGTCTGGGTCAGTCAGTTTGGAAATGCTCGCCCGAGCCACGCCGACTGCTGTAGTGTACAAGGTCTTTCGCTTCGGCCGAATTGTTCAGCGGCTGATGATGAAGGTCGATTACATCTCGTTGCCCAACCTCGTCGCCGATCGCGAAATCATGCCGGAATGGATCGTCTCCGACCGCATCGAACAAGACATTACCGCAATGACCGAGCAGCTTGACACTTGGCTGTCCAACCCGGAGGAACTTCAGCGGTCGCGTGAAGAGTTGATCGCCTTGCGAGACAGCGTGATGCAAACCGGCGCGACGCAAATGACCGCCGACGCGATTCTCGCCCGTCTGCCACAAGACGAGACCATCGAACACCGTCACGCTGCGTAAAAAGTCACAGAACCTTCGCAAGGTGTCCTTGGTCGATTCAAGCGACTTCTCCAAGCCGTAGACATGTCGGCGGACCGACCGCACGCGGTCGATTTGGGGCAATCGATCTATTCGCGGGAGAACTGAAGCGCAGCCGCGAAACCTTGGGCAGCGCTCTGGATCGAAAACCGGTCGATGATGTCTTGCTGGGCGCGTTCGGCTCTCGGGAGTCGATCCGAGTCTTGCAGGACGAATTGAATTGCGTCTGCGAGTGCTTGGGGATCACCTGCGGGAACCAGCCAGGCGGTTTTGCGGTGCGTGAGCATTTCCGCCGTGCCGCCAACATCGGTCGCGACAATCGGCAACCCACACGCAGCGGCTTCGAGCAGCACTCGCCCGAACGGTTCCTGTTTGGCGGCATGCACGAGCAAGTCGGCGGCGGCCATCAGCCGGGGCACATCGTCACGATATCCTAACCGATGCAAGCGGTTCGCCATGCCTGCATCGGTGAAGCGGTCCGTGATCGCCTGGTCAAATTGCACGCTTTCCGGTTTCGTTGAGAAGCGTTCGCCGACGAGCACGAAGTTCAGTCGCGGATCTCTTTGACCTGCCGTCACCGCGGCTTCACTCCAGACATCAAGTCCTTTCCGCAGTCCGATCTGCCCGATTGTGAGCAGCAGTTTGGCATCGGTCGGCAAACCGAGTTCACCCCGTAGGTCAGGCTGTGCCTGACGATCATCGGTCTCACAAATGTCAGGCACAGCCTGACCTACGTTGATTCCGTTGTGAACGGTGATGGTGCGTGTGGCGTCTAAGCCTTGGGCTATGTGAAAGTCGCGTGTGGCGTTGGAGACGGCAATCAATCGCCGATTCCGATTCAAATCGGCGATCGCGGCACGGCTGAGTTTGATGATATCTCTCAGATGGGCGGTCGTCGGGATGGCAATGTCGTCAGCGAGTGCCCCGGTGAGTCGGCCCATCGACAAACTGTTGGCGTGGAGATGAGTCGAGTCGCAGGATTTCACCAGTTCAGCAAGCGTGGTGAGTGCCTCCTCACGGGGCATTCGCTGTCCATTTTCGTTTCGCATCGAAAACGGAAGACACTCCAGGCCATGGTCTTGGAGAACACTTGGCAACCGTCCGGTCGGTGGGGCAATGGCGATGAATTCCCAACCCTCACGTTGCAGCGGCGTAATTGTTGCCAGCAGCGAGTTCTCACCGCCGTGGACCGAACCGTACTCGAATAACAAAGCCACACGGTGCGGCATACAAAGTTTCCCCTTTTCTTTCGATCACCGAAATTGACGCAAGTTTGCTGGGGAATCAACCGATAGCGTTGCGAATCGACATAAACGGACGGTTTTCGAGATGGTTTTCGCGGCGACAATGGCCCTGGTCGAGTTGAGATTGGCCGGTCACCGATAACGGTAGAGAGTCCTCGATGCGGACGGTGCGAGGCCTGGAAATGCACGGTCCCGAACGATTTTCAGGATCGAACGATCTTACGGAGAAAGCGGATGGAATTTTTGCAATCCCTCACGGATGATCAAAAAGCCTTGGTCGGATGCGTCGTTGCATTGTTGACCTGTGGTACGTTGATGTCGGTGAGTTACTACATCGGTCAAATGTTTCGCAAGCCCGAGACTCAGGAAGCGGCAGAGCCTCATATCTTGCGATTCCCGAATCGAGCCGATTCTCAGGACGATCGTTCGGATCGCCGTGCAGCGTAACGCTTGAGCCACAACGTGTGAACTTGCTGACTCACACGTTGGATTGATTGACGGGCAGGCCCGGAAACAATCGAGGATAGAAATGTGGCTTTTTGCTGCATTTGCTATCCTCATTTTCGTTAGAGTCGAATCGTCCCGTCACCGTTCCCAACACCAAATTCGAGGACGAAACCGCCATGGCTGAGTCAAGCGTTCACTCTGAGTTTGCGAACGATCCGGACTTCCGAGAACTTCTGACAATGTTCACTGATGGTCTGCCAGAACATCAAACGGCTTTGAACGACGCATTTGCTGCGGCGGATTGGGGGCGGTTGCGGGAGGTGTCTCACCAATTGAAAGGCTGCGGGGCCGGTTACGGCTTTCCGGGTTTGACGGATTTAGCCGCTCAGTTGGAATATAGTAGCCGTGACCGTGACGAAAGCCGGATCGAAACCGATCTGAACGCCCTGCAGGACTATCTGGATCGATTGATCACGGGAACCTAAGGATTCCGTCCGGGAATCTCTGTGTTTCCCTTGCCGTCAGCGGATGAATTCGCCAACGTAAAGTGATAGCGATCGTTGTGTATCGCTCGTCTGACGTTGTGCGTCGAATTCCATTCGAAGTTCGCGAGGGAACTCTCATGAATCAAAATATCGTGCGGTTGGTATGTGGAGTCGGGCTCCTCGGTGTGGGGTATCTCTTGGGCGTAAGTGGCAGCCTATCCACGCCAGCGGCCAATGCTCAGGGCGGAAGCGATACGAAAATTCCCCTCGGTCTGCAGCGAGATACCATCGACAAGGTCAAACAGGCGATCGACAATATCGGCGCCGCTCAGCAAGCGTTGAAAGATGAAGGCCGTTACAACCCGGCGATCAACGGTATCAATGCTTTTGCGACGACCGTCGGCGGTGTCGACGCCATGGGTGATTTGGAATCGAACCGGGCTGTCGACCCGGAAACGTTCGCTGCTTTGTACGCTGGCCAAGCGACTAACGAGGTCAAGCAACACCTCGGCAGAGACCAAGAGGGCCGTTTGACCTACAAAGACAAGGTCATTCGCATGTACTCGCTGGCCCAGTTGCAGCAACTCTACCAACAACGGCAAATCATCACCGATGCGGTCACAAAATAACGCCGTCGGTCGAGACTCGCGTTATATGTGAATTGTTTGTGAACCTTGTGTGAATTGTTCGTGAGCCCGTTGGTTCATCGCCTTTCGCATCGCCGGTCCGATTCAGTAGGATATCGCGGTCATCGAACGGAATGACCGTAAACGTCTTCGCGTTCGTTATCCATGTTCTTCATGAGGAAGTTGCTGTGTCGAACGCGAGATTTCCGTCCGTCAATTCCGCTGGCCGTGGATTGTTATCGGGATTGTTGGCCATCGTCGTATTGATTGAGTGTGCGGCGTTCGGTGTTGCCGGTGAAACGGACCTTTGGAACCGACTGCAAACCGAGGCCGTCGAGAACAAATTCAGCCCCTTGGCATTTTGGGGCACCGACGAGTCGATCTATTCGAACTGGTTCTCTCACTCGAACCGATTGATTCCAGTTTACACCTTCGGCACACGCGGGGCTGGTCGGGGTATCGACCTGACGAGCTACACAGGCAAGAACAGTGTCTACCGAGATGAGTCCAAGCTCAGCCAAATCTACGGTCATACACCGACCGACACGCTCAATAAAAAGGCTGATTACCTCGATCAGGCGAACATCGGGCAAATTCAATTCGAAGCGTTGAAAGCGGGAAAGAAGCACATCTTCCTGGTTGTCTTCGATGGCATGGACTGGCAAACCACGCAGGCGGCGGCGATCGTCAAGACTGGGAAAATCGGTTACACATCCGGACGCGGCAACGGGTTGCACTTTCAAGATGAAACCGCCGACAACACCTCGCAATTCGGTTGGATGGTGACCACCCCAGTGGCGGAGCGGGCTCAAATTGACGTCGATGAGCAAACCGCCGATGGTTTGAAGGGAACTTTCGGGGGATATGATGTCAAACGTGGCGGACCAAATCCGTGGACCCCGACGAACGATCTTCCTTACTTGATCGGGAAGGCCTCGAAAGATAAACCCGGCAAGCATGCCGTTCCGGACTCCGCTGCCACCGCCACCGCGATGACGACCGCCACGAAAACCTACAACGGGGCCATTGGTATCGACCGCACGGGTTTTCAACTCACATCCATCGCCCATACGGCTCAGCAGAAAAATTACCGCATTGGCGTGGTGACGAGCGTGCCCATCAGCCATGCCACTCCGGCGTCCGCGTATTCTCACAATGTCACGCGGGACGATTACCAAGACCTCAGCCGTGATTTGCTCGGTTTGCCCTCGGTGGCGCACCCCGATCAACCGCTTCCCGGTGTAGACGTGCTGATCGGTGCGGGATTCGGTGTCGAAACGTCGACGGATAAGGCTCAAGGGAAGAACTTTGTGCCGGGAAATCGGTATCTTGCCGAGGCGGATTGGAAAGCCGTGAACGTCAAGAATGGCGGAAAGTACGTTGTTGCTCATCCCGAAGAAGACAAGTCCGGGAAAGAAGTGCTAGCCGAAGCCGCAGAGCGAGCGGTCGCGACCGGGCAACGATTGTTCGGATACTTTGGCACGAGCTACGCCCACCTGCCATTCCAAACCGCCGACGGGAACTTCAACCCGCCGCCAGGAACCACCAAGAAGGCGGAAACCTACACCGCTGAGGAAGTTCGTAGCAATCCGACACTTGCCGACATGACAGAGTCTGCCCTCACCGTGCTAGCCGCCGATGACAAGCCGTTCTGGATGTTGGTCGAAGCGGGCGATGTCGATTGGGCTAACCACGACAACAACCTCGACAACTCCATCGGTGCCGTCTTCAGTGGAGACGACGCTGTCCGCACCATTACCGAATGGGTCGACGAGCATAGCAATTGGGACGAGTCTGTCCTGATCGTCACTGCCGATCATGGTCACTATTTGCACTTCAAAAAGCCGGAGTTGCTGATTCCAAGTTCGGACAACGGAAAATAGAATTGTCGGGTGCGTCGTGACGCACCATCTTGCTACGTTGAATCGGGGTGCGTCACGACGCACCCTTGTCGCACGGTTCGCACATGTCTCGCCCGAATATTTTGTGGTTCTGCACTGACCAACAACGGGCCGACACCATTGCGGCACTTGGGAATTCCTTGATTCGAACGCCGAACGTGGACCAGTTGGTCTCCGAAGGCGTGAGCTTCACCGAAGCATTCGCTCAAAGCCCCGTATGCACACCGAGCCGGGCCGCGATGTTGACGGGCCGGTATCCCCGCACGACTCGGTGTCGTCAGAACGGGCAGAGCATTCCGCCGACCGAACGCCTTGTGCCACGCATGCTCGCCGATGCGGGCTACATTTGCGGTTTGGCGGGGAAGTTGCACCTCGGTTCCTGTGCGAACGGTCAAGTCGAGCCACGAATCGACGATGGATACTCCGTCTTCCATTGGAGTCACCATCCGCAACCCGATTGGCCGGAGAATGCCTACACCCAATGGCTCACGCGACATGGGCAGAGTTGGGAGAAACTCTACGACGGCCCATCGACCCGATTCACCAAGCGGGGCGTGCCGGCGAAGTGGCATCAAACGACCTGGTGTGCGGAGATGGCCATCGAATTTATTCACGCCCAGGCCTCCACCGATCAGCCTTGGATGTTCAGCGTGAATTGTTTTGCGCCTCATCATCCGTTCGATCCGCCCGGCGAATACTTGGACCGTTACAATCCCCAAGACATGCCGCTGCCGAAGTTTCGAGCGGGGGAACTCGATCAGAAACCGAAGTTTCAGCAGCTCGATCATCAACGGGCACACAACGAACCGGGTTCGTATCCGACTGCGGATATGACAGACGACGAAGCTCGCGAAGTTGTAGCCGCCTACTATGCGATGATCGAACATATCGACCACGAGTTCGGTCGAATTCTGACGGCTCTCGAGCAGACCGGGCAACGACGCGACACGCTGGTGATCTTCATGTCTGATCACGGCGAGATGTTGGGTGATCATGGGCTGTTGTTGAAAGGTCCGCACTTCTATGACGAAGCCGTCCGCGTGCCGCTGGTGATGTCTTGGCCAGAGCGGTTCGCATCAGGTCTGCGGAGTGATGCACTGGTGGAATTGATCGATTTGGCACCGACGTTATTAGAGTGTGCCGAAATGCCGATGGAATTGGGCATTCAAGGTCGATCGCTACTGCCGATTCTGAGTGGACAAGCTGCGTCCGATCGGCATCGGGAGTTCGTTTTCTCCGAATACTACAATGCCTGGACACACGCGGACGCCTATTCGACAATGCTGCGAACCCGCGACGAAAAAATCGTGGTGCATCATGGCCAAACGGTCGGCGAGCTTTATGATTTGCAGACTGATCCGGACGAGTTCGTCAATCTCTGGAACGAACCCGACGAGACAGATCGAAAACTGAGACTCCTGCAAGCGGCCTTCGATGCGAGTGTGTTTACGATGGACCCACTGCCGCCACGGTTAGGCCCATTTTGATGGAATGTGAATAACTTCTCACGGAGTGAGACGAGATTTCAATGGACTCTGAATCAGCAACGGACAAGCCGAAACATATCAGCCGAGCGCCCTCGCTGTGGCATAGTTTTCGGTTTGCCGCCGAAGGCATGTGGTACGCGGTGCGGACGCAACGCAACCTGCGGATTCACTTCGGAGCCGCCGCCATCGTGATGGTGTTGGCCCGCTGGCTCCAAGTCTCTCGGATTGTGTGGGCCATCTTGGTGTTACTCATCGGTTTGGTGTTGGCTGCCGAACTAATTAACACCGTTGTGGAAGCGGTTGTCGATCTGGTCTCACCCGACTATCACCCGCTGGCCAAAATCGCGAAAGATGTTGCCGCCGCTGCGGTGCTCACGGTATCGATAACGGCTGTCGTCGTTGGGTTGTTCCTCTTGGGGCCACCGTTATGGGAAGCTCTTTTTCCGGTGGTGCAGTCTTGAAACTAAGTCTGCTTTACGGGCGTGATTCTTCCGCTTCACGTTCTTTGTACTCGGCTTTGTTCTCTTGCCACCAATCGAGTGCGGTTTGTACGCCGTCGATGTAGTATTGCTTTTTGAATCCGCTATTTTCTTCGCGGTACGCGGGGTCTTTGCGATCAGGCTCAAAGTTTTGCCCGACGTATTCACCAATGTGCATCGCCAAGAGATATCCCATGCCGATTTCTTGAGACTCCATTTTTTGGACGGTTTCAAAGGCAATTCGCAGTAATTCGGGGTCGAACGGTGGGGCTAGTTTTCGCTTGTCCGATCCTGGCCGGCTGTTCCGAATGATTGACGACCGTTGGTTCAACAACATGCTAATTGTGTAACCCTTCGTCAAAGATTGCTGCCAATCATCCGACGGCAATTTCTTGATGATTTCCTTAATGTCGTTGCAATACTTGTCGCCAAAACGTTCGAGGAGACACTCGGCCGCTTGTCGCCAGGGCGATCCGACATCTTCGACCTTATGCATAATTGCCGCCATTTTGTCTTCCACATCAGGATGCCAATAGGCCCTGAGTTCCTGGATCAAAGCGGAGTGTTCACGGGGCGACTTCGTGGATACAAAGCGATCGGCTAGCAATCGACTTGTCAGCTTGCGATCCTGCGGTGCGACTTTCTTCCAGATGCGATGGTAGGAATAGAACGCTCGCCATTTTGGTGGCGCAATGGCATCGCCTTTGGCACTTCCAGCACCGTTCCAAATCCCAAATTCATCAGGCATGCCCTGTGCAATCTTCGGCAACAATGCCGGAATGACATCCTTGGGTTTCAGACGAGGCAGCAGTTCCTCGATGCGTTCCATCTCGGCGACGGTAATATCAGGCGACGAGAGCTTTGCGATTAATTCGCGTGGCGTTGGTTTAGTGTTCTGTGACCCATCGGTTTCCGTGGGAACCAAGAAACTAGTAAGGAGCAAGTACCACATCATCGTCACACCACGCGCTGAGATTGTTGGGATTGTTGTCTGCCGATGACTATAGACTACAAACTCGCTGCAACTTGTCAGCGCGAACTTTCAGGTTCGCTGTAACAAAGTTGTTACACGGACGGTTCACTGACTGTCGGGCGTTCGTAGTTCCAGCGGTCGAGCACGGTTCGCCATTCACGGTCGATTCGCTCGACTGTGGCTGCATCGAAGGTGTACTCGTTCTTACGGTACGACTGCTGAGCGGCGACATACTCCTCCAGGTGTGGCCTCGCAGTTTCAAACCCGGTCAGGCCGAGTTCCGCATACAACCGAGCGACTTCACCGACCGGGTTTTGATCGACGTCCTCAAAGCGAACTTCCGCGAATTGCCCCGCTGGAATACGATCGATGTCGTTGTATAGTCGCTCATGAAGTCGCGTGTAGACACCGAAGTTTTGATCCTCGATGTCGCTGAGTTCGACATGGTGCAGGGCAAATGCCCCGAGAAATTTCCGCCACAAGTTGTTGTTCGACTGCTGCACCACATACGGATTGCGATAAATGTGGATGAACTTCGCATCCGGGAACATTTCCAAGAGCGTCGGAATACGAGCGGCATGCGGCGGACTTTTGAGGCATAGCGGTTTCGGTCCACAGTCAGCGATCACCCGCTTCAGAAACCAGCCGTAAGTCTGTTTCCAGCGGTCGCGTTGTTTCTCGGTGATGTCCTCGAACAATACCCAATTACGGAAGATTTCTCCGAGTTTCCGCGGAAAGTAGTACGCATGCAGGAACGACATTTCGCTGATCCGCGACATCGCGAATTCTTCTTCCTGGGCTTCCTCCAAACCGAAGCGGACGGCATCCATCGGGCGTTCCGAAGGCATTCGTTTCGCCAGACTACGGTACACCAACCTACGAGCCCCAAGGAAACTTTGAGCCGCCACACAATGAAACGCCTTCACGTACGCGAACTGCGGATCACATGTGAAGAGGTTGTGCAGATGCGTGGTGCCGCTCCGCCAGTGACCGATGATGAACACCGGCGACTTCGGCAATTCCGTCCGTCTGACCTTGCGGAACGATCGCAGCGTGTCCCACCGACGAAACGGAATCCCGACGGTGCACGTCGCCGCAAGTTTGGCTGCCAGCGCACGGTGTTCCGGGTCGACGCCGTACTGTCGCACCAGTCGAGCGAACGTGCGACAACCAATCAAGGACAACGGATGTGGCGTAGAGCGGTCAAACGTCGACATGATCCTTCATCCGCTTCGCTGCGACACCATCGATTGTGATGGCTCGCCGGATTCCCTGTTGTCATCGTGAGTGAGTCGCCGTACGCCATACGGTTTCCGCACGTCGTATTTGACGCCACGCCAGACAATTCGTCGCGTGATGACGGCTTGGAAAATCAACTCCGGCGTTAACCACGACGCTGCGAGCATCACCGCTCGACGACGGAAGCCGAACGATTTCGGAAGCATCATCCGATGAGCGATCAAGCCGCGAACTCGCTTTTCGATAAGCAATAACAATGCCTGTGCCAAGCCCAGGTAGATTGCGAGGACTCCGACAAGCTGCCCGACGATTGCCCAATCGGCTTGTACCATTCGCAGAATGGCCGCGATGGTCAGCCCCCATAAGCCGATGGTGGTCCCGAGATAAATCACGCTGGCCGGCCAGAACGCATCGGGTCGATAAAGTCGAACCCAAAGCATTTGCCGACTGGTGAATGTGCGGTAAGTTGCCAGCGAACAGCTCGATGGTTCGACCATCACCAACCGGGTCACACATTGCAACCTGCGACCGGTTTTCTTCAGATGGGCACTCAGTGGCAGGTCTTCGCAACCGGCGTTGGTCCAGCGTTCGCGAAGGTTGGGTTCATCGAGGATCGCCCGCCGCACCGCCAAGGAACCACCCCAGGGCAAGTTGCGAACGGTGCTGCTCACGATGGAAGCTGCACACCACACATAACGCCAAATGGTGCCTAATTTCTGATCGGGTATCGTGTACCATCGACAACCGTAGGTGCAGTCGGCTTGATGATTCGCGAGCGGGGCAACTAATTCACTTAGCCATGTTTCATGCGGAACGACATCGGAGTCGATGAACGCGACGATCTCGCATTCCGCCGGGAGTGATTCCGTTGCTTGCAAAACCGCACTGTTCTTCAGCCCGCAAGTTGTTAGTCGCGTGACGAGCGGCTGAATTTCGAAGTTGGCTGCGTCTTGCAATTCTTGACGCAACAACGGTTCAACCGTGCCGTCCGCGTCGTCCAAAACGATCAACACGGAGGCATTCGGATAGTTTTGATTCTTCAACCCACGGATCGTCTCCCGCAGTCGGTCATCGAAGCCGCGAATCGGCAGCAATACGGTTACCGGCGGGAGCGTTGTGTTCTCCGATTGCAGGGCCGGGGTTGGTTGGGGACGGGAACGGAACCAAAACAGCACCGTGGCGGCCAACTGCTGCACGGCCGAAACCGCCAGCAGAATGACCAGTCCCCATTCCCAAGACGTCATGATTGATTCCCTCGGCGTGTCACTCCAGCAAGTTCAGCCTCTGAATCCGTGGTGGCGAGAGCCGCTTCCAATTGCGATGCCAATTCAGACACTCGTGGCGGGAACATGATGGAGAAGTGCTCGGCGTCCAATTCCGCGTGCACACAATCTTGGTTCGTCCAACGGTTCCAACTGCGTTCAGCCGCACCGAGTCCGTTGGTGGCACTCCACAAGTGTAGCGGCACAGACAGTTTCGACTCAGGCTCACCAGGGTCGTCACTCATCATTGTTAAGTGCACGCCGATTCGTCGCAAGTATTCCGCCACCAGTTCCTCGGGCACGCCGGGGCTGAGGTGTCCGCCATCCAAGAGCCAATTCAGAACCGCATCGGAACTGACGTGAGCCGCCACTTCCGCGGTTTCGCGTTCGAGTCTGTCGGCATCGATCTCGACCAGGAAGCCGGTCTCTTGCCGAATCAACTCGTACGTTTCCACAAGGAACTTCTGAAGTTGACGTTCTTTGTTTTCGGACGAATCGAGATCGGCCGGGTTGGACTCCACGATTCCGAGGAACTCGACGGTTTGTCCCAACTCTTCCAACCGAAGTGCCGTGCGAGCAGCGAGTAATCCACCCATCGAGAACCCGAACAATCGCACCGGACCATCGCCGTGTGCTTGCATGATCGCATCTGCGTATGTCCGAGCGAGCGATTCTGTGGACTCGCCGTCCGTCACTTCGGTCGCTTGCAAGCCGAAGACACAGTAGTCGTTGTTCAACAACGGCAGCAAGTCGTCGTAGATTCGTAACTCGCCACCCGCCGGATGGAAGACGAACAACGGCGAGGCATTGCCGGTTCCTTTTTGCAGTGTGACCAGCGGCGATTCCTGAGTCGGCGTGGACGTGGCTTCGTCCTCGACCATCTCCTCCGATGTGCCGAGCAGCGATTGCAACAAGGTGCTGGCAAGACGTTCGATTGTCATGTCTTTGGACAAGGCACTCATCGGAACAGCAACGCCGAGGTCGGATTCGATGATGCTCGCGAGTTCCACGCCCATCAAAGAGTCGAGACCCATTTCCGAAATTGGCCGATCGAGTGCCAACTTGCCAGGCGACATGCCGAGCACTCGCCCGACACGACCCCGCACGAAGTCTCGCATCTTCGCCGGACGTTCTTTGCCTTCGGCCGCGATAATTGCTTCCCGAACACCCTGAGATGCATCGCCCTCACCGCCTTCGCTTTGATTGGCGAGCAGATTCGTCAGCAGCCCCGGTGTTTGTTTCAGGTTGCGGAACCGACCGGCCAGCGTTTGCCAATCGGCACGCACGGAAACGAACGAGGAATTCGCTGCCGGAATCGTGACATCGAGCGTCTTGCGAATGTCGTCAACCGACATTGCGGTGAACCCAAGTTTCGCGAGCGAATCGCCCAGGTCTTCCCGTTCCGCGACGTATCCGACTTCGCCCAACACACCCCAACCGATGGCAGTCGCGGGCAAACCGAGACGACGACGATGATCCGCAAGACCTTCGAGAGAGAAGTTCGCCGCAGCGTAGTTCCCCTGACCGAAGTTCCCGACCGCCGCACTGACGGAACTGAACAACACGAACATGTCGAGTGGCATGTCCTTCGTCAGACGATGGAGCACCCAAGCCGCATGCGACTTCGGTCGTGTGACCGTCTTGAAGCGATCGAGATTCAGATCGTTGATGACGGCGTCGTCGATAACCATCGCCAAGTGGAACACACCACCGAGCGGCGGCATGTTCGCTTGCGATTCTTTCAGGACTTCCGCCATGCGGGTTTCGTCCGTGATGTCGCAAGACTCGGCTTTCACAGTGATGCCACGCGATTCGAGATCGGCAACAAACGCCTTCGCGGCATCCGTTTTCGGACCGCTACGACTGACGAGCAACAAGTGTTTCGCCCCGTGATCGGCCAACCACTTCGCGACTTCTTGACCGGCTCCACCGAAAGCTCCGGTGACGAGGTAAGTGGCATCCGAGCGAACCGTTGGTTTGGTTTCGGTACGACGAATCTGACCCCAGTGCTGCGTGAGATCGAGCACGACTTTCCCGATGTGCACGCCTTGGCCCATCAGTCGGAACGCCTCCTGCACACGAGCGACCGGCAACACGCGGGTCGGAAGTGGCGAGAGGTGCCCGTTCGCACTTTCCTCGAACAAACCGCTGAGGAGTGCCATACCGGACGCCGGATCGCTGCCCATCATCGCGGACAAGTCAACGGCGTGATAGGCCACGTTCCGACGGAACGGCCACAGCCCGACACGGGTGTTCTCGAAGAAGTCCCGCTTGCCAAGTTCGAGGAATCGCCCGTACGGTGCGAGGCACGACAAACTTCGCACCATCGCCTTCCCGGCGAGCGAGTTCAACACGGCGTCCACACCGCGACCATCGGTAGCGGCGAGGGTTTCGTCGTAGAAGTCGAGCGAACGCGAATTCATAATCCGCTTCACGCCGTACTTCGGCAACAGTTTCCGTTTGGGATCGGTCCCGGCGGTGGCGTAAATGTCCAGACCGAGACGCCGAGCAATGTGCATCGCCGCCATCCCGACACCACCAGCCGCCGAGTGAATCAACACCGATTCACCTTTTTGCATGCGACCCACGTTTCGCAACGCGTGATCGACAGTGATGTAAGCCACCGGCATCGAAACCGCCGCCGACAGACTGAGGTGATCCGGCACCTTCGTGACACGGGTGCCCGCCACCGTCAGCACGGAGCGGAAACTTCCGGCGGTGCAGGCGATGATGCGGTCGCCGGGTTTGACGTGTTTCACGTTCGCACCGACACTCCGCACGACGCCGCTGCATTCGTCACCCGGTTCGATCTGTGCCAAGTCGTCGGCCGGGAATCGTCCGAGTGCCCGCAGAATATCGCGGAAGTTCAACGCCACAAAGTGCACGTCCATTTGGATTTCATCCGGACCGGGCGGTGCGGGATGCGTTTCCAACAGTTCCAAGCTGCCCAGGTCACCGGGACGAGCCACATGGAGTTTGAACGGCACATTGTTCGCGGCTTCCGCAGCGATCGGTTCGGTGCGGGGATCGATTTGTTCCAATCGGGGCACCAACCGGTGTGCTCCACGCCAGGCGACTTCCGATTGCGGATCATCCGCACAGAGTTCCGCCCACAACGTGTTTTCATCACCTTTCATCGGATCGAGATCGATCTGGCGAATGGCAATGTGTCGATATTCGGAAGCGGCCGACCGACCCAAACCGACCAAGCCGGCTTGCAACGGACCAACTTCTTCGGTGCCGACTGCGACATCGCGTGCACCACGAGTGACGAGCAACAACCGTCGTGGCGACTGGCTTTCTTCGGCGGCGAAGACCTGCAGAAGGTGCATCAAGGAGTGAGTGGAACGATCGTCGATCGTTTCCAATCCCTGCATGGTCGTGTTGCCGGCGTCGGTGTCACTGGCGGCCAAATGAACGATGCTCCAATCACCCCCTCGGAAACCAATCGCCGACTTAAGTTGGACGAAGTCTTCTCGATTCGCCGGGTTGATTTGGAATTCATCGGAATCGAGCAAGTCGAATTCTTCACCATCTCGCACAGTCACACAACGACGACCGGCATGACGGAGTTGATCAACCAGCGTGTGTCCCGCGGCTCCGCCGTCACCAAAGATCAACCAGTTTGGTTCCTTCGGCGGTTTGTCGGTGAGGAACACTTTCGGCGGTTTTGTTTCCGACCGAACGGGTTGTCGGGCGACAATCACGGCTGCATGTTCGCCGGTTTTCTCGCAGGTAGCGGGTAACGATGGCGATTCCCAACCGGTTTCCGTCAGGACCTGACTCCACTCGCTGGTCGTCAACAGTGGGCTCTGATCGCGAGCCGGGTCTTGCTGATAGTTCCACCAACCATCGGTGAGACCGAAGACCAAATCGAAAGCCAACCGGGTTTGCGTCAGTTCTCGCAACACGAGCAACCCGCCATCGACGAGCAGATCGGAACAACGCCCGAGAGCGGCTTTCAAATCGGTCACGCCATGGATGGCATCCGCGGCGATCACGAGATCGAAACAACCGGTCGGCAAGTCTTGCTCGGCGGGGTCTTGTTCTAAGTCGAATTTGGCGTACCGCACGAAATCGGCGTTGCGGAACTGGTCTTCGGCTCGCGAGAGAAAATACGGCGAAAGATCCGTGAACCAATACTCGGTTTGATTCTCGGGGAGAGCCGGCAGCATGTAGGCTGTCGTTCCGCCGGTACCCGCACCAACTTCGAGAATGCGAAGCGGTCGTGATTCCGGCAACCGGTTTCGCAACTCGACAGCCAAACGTTGAATAAATGTGTTGCCGTAACGGGTCCAGTATTGATCGCGGTAGACCTGTTCGAGCAACCCGACCGATTCCTCCGAGAACAACAACTTCAACGGATCGACTTCGCCCGAAAACACTCCGGCGAGGTCTTCGCCGCAAACTTCGATCAACCGCAAATGCGGATAGAGTTCCGGAAGTTCTGCCAAGGCATCGAGCCACGCGGCGTTGACATCCGGCTCTGGCAAATCGCTTGCGACTTTCCAGGCGTCTGCAGACTTCTTGAACTCACCGGATTGCACCAGGCGATTCAAACACCGTTCGAACAGCGGTCGGTGTTTTTCCAGCAGTTTGCCCGAATCGACCAAAGCTTGCACTTCGACAGATGCGCCGGCTTTGAGTTCGATGCCCATTTCCCGAAGTGCGTTCAGGAAATACGGTTTGGCGACGCGGTCCTGAGCGGCGATGCTGTCACCGATGATCGTGGCGGGAACGTCATGCCAGGTTTTGTCCGCGATGCTTTCGGCGGACTCGACGAGTTCAGCAAGTGCCTTGGTTTCCGTCAGCGGTTCCGCAATGATCGGCGACCCGGGAAGTGACGCGTGATACCACCGAGTTTGATACAAACACGGGCCGATTTCGTTGCGTTCGCGTTCCCGTTGTGAGATCACGCCGCGACAACGGAAATCGAGAATGTCGATCGCGGGTTCACCGTCGGTCGTGTAAATCCGAACGTCCCCGGTGACTTGCATCGGCGAAGACGCCGTCAACGTCACTTGGCTATAAGCAGCGGTACCGGGCGACTGATAGAAGTGCACGCGGCCAATGCGTTCCGGCAGGAACATCCGATCGTCGGCTCGTTCATCCGGTGGAATCGCTTCGAGCAATACTTGGAAGCATGCGTCGAGCAAAGCCGGATGCACATGGTATAGGTTCGCTCGATCCAACAGCGATTCATGCAGTTCAATCCGCCCAAGTGCCGACTGACCGGTGCGGTGCAATTCCTTCACGCCTTGGAAGGTCGGTCCGTACTCCAAATCGATTTGACGGAACGTTTCGTAGAACGCCTCGGCAGAAGCCGGTTCGGCGTTGGCTTTCCATGCTTCGATGTCGAGCGGTGCCGGGTTGAGCTTCGGCATCGGACGGTACATGGCTTGGGTGTGCTTCATCCAGGCTTCGTCGGATTCGTTCATCCGACTGGCCATGAACAGTGTGCCCGCGTTCGGGTCGGCGGAAACTTGCGTGAGCGGAGCCGCCTCGTTCGGCAGGAACAACGCCCGTAGCATGTCGACATCGTCGATGGTGATCGACTCGGATTTCTCCGCCCGCAACGCTGCCGCGAGGAACATTTCCACGAAACCAGCGGCCGGGAAGATGACTTGCCCGCCGGCCTTGTGATCGGGTAACCACCGGTAGACCGAGACATCGAGCGAGTTATGCCATTCGCGTTCGGCGGCCGTGGCGGCTTGACCGAGCAGCGGATGATAATCCGGACGCAACCGCGATTGGCGGGAGTCGGCACTTTCGTGCCAGAAGCGTTCGTGCAACCACGGATGACGCGGCAAACTCACGACCTTTCCACCGGTCGGGAAGAACGCCGATGGATCGACTGTCAGTCCATGTGTTTGCAAACCGACGAATGTGCCTCGAATTGTTTTCTGGTCGTCTTCCTTGCGGACGAGCGATGGGAACACCGTCGGCATCGGGGCATCGGACTTGCGACACTGTTTGATCGACGCGCTCAATACGGGATGCGGGCCGATTTCGAGGAAGTTCGAATAGCCCATCTCTTGTAGGGTTTCGATCGCCGGTGCGAAGCGGACTGGTTGGCGGATGTTGTCCCACCAGTAGTCGGCGGAAAGTCCTTCGAGACCGACCTTTTCGCCGGTCACCGTGCAGACCATCTCGCAGGTGCGGGCGGAATTGACGATCTTGCCAATCGCCTTCATGAACGATTCTTCCGCGGGAGCTACCAAATGGCTGTGGAATGCATGTTTGACTCGCAGGGCTTTCCACCAAATTTCGCGAGAATCAAGTTCCTCGCCGACCGCTGCAAGTGCCTCCGCTTCACCGGCCAGTGTGACCATGTCCGGGCTGTTGATGGCCGCGACGCAGACTTTCGGTTCGAACTCGGCGATCAAACGACGAGCGTCAGCTTCGGTGAGAGCGGCAGCGAGCATCTGACCGGGCAGGGCGTGTTCTTGCAGCGAGATGCCCCGGTAACCGATGATCTTCACCGCGTCTTCCAGCGAGACCAAACCGGCCACGTGAGCGGCAGCGATTTCACCAACACTGTGCCCGACGACGGCGGCCGGTTTCACGCCCCAAGATTCCCACAATCGGGCCAAGCCCACGTGAATCGCGAACAACGCCGGTTGGGCAATCGACGTGAGATGAATACGGCTCGACTCGGAGTCTTTCGAAAGTTCCTCGATCAACGACCAATCGACGATTTCTCGCAAGAGCGTGTCGATTTCGTCCATCGCGGCTCGGAAGACGGGTTCGCGGCGATACAAGTCCATCCCCATTTGGGCGGCTTGCGGGCCTTGTCCACAGAAGACGAACACCAAACCCTGTTCGTCTTTCTTAGCTTCCGCCGTGTGCATGTTCGGGCGGGTTTCTTCTTCGAGAAACGCCGCTAATGTCTCGCGAGCTTCGTCGGCATTGTTCGCCACGAGCCCGAGACGGTGCGAATAATGCGAACGTCGCAGTTGTGCGGTGTAAGTGATATCCGCAAACGAATCGTGCGAATCCGCGAGGAACTTACTGAAGTCTTCAGCTCGTTGTCGCAGGGCATCTTCGGAACGTGCGGTGATCAACAACGGGAATGGAACATCGCTCGATTTCGTTTCCAAACCGTTTGAACTGGCGACAGCCGATCCATTGGTCTTGGTCGTGTGCCCGTTAGTACCGGTGATTTGTGCCGAATGCTCCGAGAACAACTGTGTTCGAGCATGATTCGGGTCGGCAAGAATGACGTGTGCGTTGGCACCACCGAACCCGAACGAGTTGATACCGACCACACCGGGTTGATCATCCGGCCAAGCTTCCATTTCCGTTGGAACGCGGAGTTTGAACTCCTCGAACGGGATGTACGGATTTGGCTCTTTGAAGTGCAAGTTTGCGGGGATTTGGCGTTTCTGGAGCACGAGGATCGCTTTGATAAGCGACGCGATCCCGGAAGCGGCTTCCATGTGCCCGATGTTCGTTTTCACCGAACCGATGATAAGCGGTTCTTCGGCGGTGCGACCTTCGGAAAACACGCGACCGAGAGCCGTTGTTTCGGCTGGGTCTCCGACGACGGTACCGGTACCGTGCGCTTCCACGTACCGCACACTGGCCGGGTCGACTTGCGAGTTTTGATAGACTTCCCGCAACAACGCTTCTTGCGCATCCGGGTTGGGCATGGAGATCCCGCCGGTGCGGCCGTCTTGATTGGCACCGGTTCCCAGCACGATCGCTTGGATCGGATCACGATCGCGGATGGCATCGGAATACCGCTTCACGACGAGTGCCCCGCCGCCTTCCGAACGCACGAACCCGTTGCCGGAGGCGTCGAAAGCTTTGCAGCGTCCATCGGGCGACAACATCGATGCAGCCGAGAAACTGATAAACGTTTCCGGGTTGATGATGATGTTCACACCGCCGACGATGATCATGTCGGATTCATGATCGAGCAGGCTCTTGCAGCCGCGATCGAATGCCATGAGTGCGGAGGAACAAGCGGTGTCAACGATGAAACTCGGACCACGGAGGTCCAAACAGTAGGAAATCCGGTTGGCGGCGATACTGAGTGAACACCCCTGGGCGGTGAACGCACTCAGTCCACGTTGCGACTGACGATCGCGTTGGATTTGGCCGTAGTCGCCGGTCGAGATTCCGACAAACACCCCGGTTCGGCTACCCGCCAACGATTCCGCCGGAATGCCGGCATGCTCGAGGGCTTCTGCGGTGGTTTCCAAGAGCAGGCGTTGTTGCGGATCGATGTACTGAGCTTCACGTGGGGAGATCCCGAACAATCCCGGCTCGAACTGGTCGATGTTGTCGAGAAATCCACCCCAACGGGATGCGCTTTTTCCGTTCATTCCCGGACCGGCACTGTAAGCAAGTTTGCTCCAGCGGTCTTCGGGGATTTCGGTGACGGCATCACGACGTTTTTCCAGAAGTTCCCAATAACTGGTTCCGTCGGTGATGCTTCCAGGTAAACGGCAGGCGTACCCAACAATCGCCAACGGCTCCGCAGGAGATGCGGAAGTCGAGTGCGGTGTAGACATAGAAAGTGATCTTGGTAAGAAGGAAACGTATTGACCCCAGCGCGTTTCCAAGTGACCCACTCGGAAGGACCATCAAGTATCACGATGGCTCGAACTTTCCGCAAGCAAGGATTCTGTGTTTCCGCAAACTTGCCTAAATTCACAAGCTGGAGGGGTGCCACCGTACAAATACATCGAAATTGATGGTTTGATTCATGAAAAATACGTATTTTTACCTATTTTGTTAGCCTAGTCGGCAATTCCGCGTACAATTTCTCTTGAGTTGAGCCCGATCGTGATTCATGCTTGACTGTTGGGGGGAGCCGAAAACCTCATGTCGTTCAAGTAATAACAAGGCATCGGAATGCGAGCTGAGTTGAAGGTCATCGAAGGTCCCTTGGCCGAGAAAACAATTAATCTGAAGGCTGGCAAATTCATTGTGGGTCGTGCCGCCGATTGCCAGCTCCGCCCGGATAGCGACCTTGTCAGCCGCTATCATTGCGTGCTCCGGGTGGACGAGTACACCGTTCGCGTGCGTGATATGGGAAGCCGGAACGGAACGCATGTCAACGGGCGTCTCATTCAAGCCGACACACGCCTGATGAACGGCGACAAGGTCAAAATCGGTAACATGGTCTTGCAGGTCTCGATCGCCGAGGCTGCGGATCCCCCGTCGAGTTTCGAGATCCCCAAGGCTTCTACGGAACCTTCCGATAGCGAAACGACCTACGGGATTCCGAAAATGCCGGAGGCGTGAGCTCTTCCGGCCAATCCGGCGAATGACGCAGAAAACCTCTTCCCGCGCTCGTCAGCGACACGCTTGCTGACTACACTTGGGTTCCGGCAGTGTGGAATCCCAATTCCGCTGCTGCGTATGATCTGTCGGAGTAAACTCCGTACAGCCCGCGCTGTCCATGATTCATCCTTTGGCCGTTGATACCGATATGTCTGTTGCTTCTATGTCTGTTGCTTCTGCCTCCGCTGCCAAAACGTTGCCGTTCGATGAAGCCTTCATCCGCAAGTTGACGGAAAAATATCCCACGCCGTTTTACATCTACGATGAACGTGCGATTCGCGAAAACGCCCGCCGATTGAATGCCGCGTTCGCGTGGTGTGACGGCTTTCAAGAGTATTTCGCCGTCAAAGCGACGCCGAACCCGCATATCCTCAAAATCATGAAGGAAGAGGGTTTCGGGGCGGACTGTTCCAGCCTGGCGGAACTGGTGATGTGCGAACGCGTGGGCATTACCGGCAACGACGTGATGTTCACTTCGAACAACACCAAAGCCGAGGAGTATGCCAAAGCGGTCGAGTTAGGTGCGATCATCAATCTCGATGACATCACGCACATTCCTTACCTCGCCGATTCCGTGAAAATGCCGGAACAGTTGTGTTTTCGGTACAATCCCGGTCCGCTGCGGGAAGGCAACACGATCATCGGCAAACCTGAGGAAGCGAAGTACGGGTTTACCAAGCAACAACTGTTCGACGGGTACCGCCAAGCCCGCGAACTTGGTGTGAAGCGGTTCGGCTTGCATACGATGGTCGCATCGAACGAACTCAACGCCGAGTACTTCGTCGAAACCGCACGGATGCTGTTCGAGTTGGCCGTCGAACTGAAGAAAGAGACCGACATCGGGTTAGAGTTCGCCAATCTCGGCGGCGGCATCGGCATTCCGTATCGTCCCGGACAAGAACCTGTCGACTTGGAGCATATCGGCGAGGGCGTGAAGAAACTCTATGATGAGATGATCCGCCCCGCTGGTCTCGATCCGCTGACCGTGCTGATGGAAAACGGACGTTGTATCACCGGGCCGTATGGGTATCTCATCACGTCCGCGATTCACGAGAAGCACATCTACAAGGATTACGTCGGCGTCGATGCCTGCATGTCAAACCTGATGCGACCGGGCATGTATGGCGCGTATCATCACATCACCGTGCTCGGCAAAGAAAACGCCGCTGCGGACACGACGTGTGATGTCGTCGGTTCACTCTGTGAGAACAACGATAAGTTCGCGATCGATCGACAACTGCCGAAAGTGGAGATCGGCGATTTGCTGGTGATTCACGATGCCGGTGCCCACGGTCACGCGATGGGCTTCCAATACAACGGCAAACTCCGCTCGGCGGAATTGCTTTGGAAACCCGACGGCAGCGTCCAACAAATCCGTCGTGCCGAAACTTTGGACGACTACTTCGCAACCTTGGATTTCTAAAAGTAGGGTGCGTGGTGTACCATTTTGCATCTGTAGCAGACGATCGTGCGAAGTATTCGATGTAGAAAGGAATTGGGTGGCATGCCCACAATTTCGGGTGGGCATGGTCCAGAAAGACTCGAAAGTCGAATCATGTCCACGCAAAGCCGTCGACATGTCACCCTTCCCGTTTTGCAGATACGAAATCGTACTGAACGCAGCATTAAAATTGAACCTGTGACGAAAGAAGGTGCGTCGCGACGCACCCTACGAAAACTATGATTAATATTGCTCCGATTCGACGTGCTCTCGTTCCGGTGGACAGTGCAGCGGCTGCCAAGTTGGTGGCTCCGAATTACGATGAATTCCAAGGCGACCGTGAGGTCTGGGAGTTCATCCAGGCGAAACCCGACTGCATTCTGGCCGTCACGATGGCACATTGCGACGTGCCTACCGAAGCCGAGATTGGCGAAGACGGTTCCGATGCGACGCTCGATAAAGCCCGCGAAACGCTGAAAAGTCGTATCGACAGCCCGCTGACCAAAGTCGTCGAGAACGTGCTGTGGGTTTATGAGATTGTCGATCCACGTCGGCCCGGTGTGCGGCAAATGGGACTTGGTGGAGCAGCAAAGACGGCTGACATTCGCACGGATGAATCACCGACGGGAACTGTCATCCGCAACGAAGGCATTCGCGAAGAGAAAGCCCGCGGACGGGCGAATCTAATTTCGAAAACGAAGTCCTACGTGGGTGTCGTCAACAACACTGTCGAAGACAAGAGCGGCAACTTGATTGCTGCTCTCGAACAGTATGCCGACAGTCGGGAGTGTGACTTCCAAGCCGATGACGAAGTCAACAACACGCACAAAGTTTGGTTGATCACCAACGAGCAAGAAATCACCAAGTTCGTTGACCTTTTGAAAGCCGAGCCATTCGCCTATGTCGCGGATGGTAACCATCGGAGTGCCGCCGCTGCGTTGCTGGGTCACGATGACTATCTGGCGATGTTCTTCACCACTGGCCGGATGGGATTGGCCCCGTACAACCGATTGGTCGCCGAACCGAAAGCCGCTGATCTGGATTGGTCGCAAACGTTGGCAGAGCACTTCGATGTGAAGCCGCGTCCCGATTCCGAGCCGTTTCAATCGAAAGAAACGCACCACATCGGTCTGTACAACGGCAAACAATGGCTCGAGTTGGTCCCGAAGTCGACGGCGTTCGATGCAAGCAACGCGGCAGAATCGATTGATTCCGATATCGTGCAACGTCACATCTTCGATGCCGTGTTGGGAATCGCGGATGCACGCGACAAGCGACTGACGTTCGTCGGCGGCAACAAAGATGCAGCGTGGCTCCAAGCCCGTGTGGATAGCGGCGACTTCCAATTCGCGATGACGTTGCCACCCGTCACGATGGATCAATTCGTCGCCGTCTGTCAGCAGAACCGGTTCATGCCACCGAAATCGACATGGTTCGAACCGAAAATCCGCAGCGGTTTGGTTGTCGCGTTGCTCGATTGAAATCTCAGTTCGGGTGCCACGGCTCTATGAGCCGTGTTTTCCTGGTTCATCGCTCAGCACGGCTCATAGAGCCGTGGCACACTGAGTTGTGACTCGCTCATGCAGATGAAATCGCACTGGCAGCGTGTTGTCAGTACCACCCATTTGCAGAAAGACACCCCTTAGCGGCGGAACGGGTTGGTGTTCCACTTCGGCAACTTTTCAAGCAGTTTGAATGGATACGAGAACGGGCTGCCCGACTCGGTCGGTGTTGGTTCGGGGGCCGGGACGATTTGCTGGTCCTGAGCAATGACCCGAAGATCATCGAACTGCACTTCTCCGAGACCTGTGAGTTGAAGTGTCAGTTCGTAAGGCCCGGTTTCCGGCACTTCCCGCAGGAAGAAGAACTGTTTCCACTCACCCGCTTCCGTCCATCGTAAGGCAGCGGCTGGGCCGGCAATATTGTCGAAGAGCATCACGCCATCGAGTGACCGTTGAATCGGATTCGGTATCCGTACCCAGCCACTAACGTGAATCACCTGGCCACTTTTGACTGAGACCGGTGGCGTTTTGATGATCACCGGGCTCGTCGGCATGATCTCCGGCGGATTCTCCTGCGGGATGGGCAGGGCATGCAGTCGGAGTGAATAATTGCCTTCTTGCTTGGACGGATACAAATCCGCACCCGCGTGCACACCAGGAATGTCGTTGCCTTCGTGTTTCCCGCCAGCCGCAAAGAACGTGTCGGCGTCTTCGAAGTTGCCGCCTTTCAGGAGGTTCTCTTGGCTGGAGAAATCACTTTGGCCAATTCGTTGCATTAACCGCCAGTGGTCGGGCAGCGTTTGGTAGCAGATTGTGTACGGGCTCGACATCGGCGACGGCAGCGACCGCACCGCGTCGTTCCAATGGGCCTTTTGCAAGATGCGTTGTAATTGCATCGCCCGTCCGGCGGCTTCGGAAGCGGCTTGGTAGGAACCACGTGCGAGGGCATCTTCGGCCATCATCACGTATTCCTGCGAACGAGCCAAAATTTGCGGACCGTCCGGTTGCGAGGCACCGAGGGACTGCAATTCTTCATCGATTCGGCGAACACGTTCCAATTTTTCTCGCGCCAATGCCACACACACCGCTGCACTCTGCGGAGCGATCTGAGCGACTTTTCGCCGCATCGCGTCGATCAATTCCCGATCACGCGTGATGATGATCGCCGATGTCTGATCGAACTGTTTGAGCGTGATTTCGAGTCCGCCTGCACCGCGTTTGACGCGTCCTTCGCCGGTCAGTGGGACGATTTTCGTCGGAGAAACTTCCCAAGCTGAGGAAAAGTCGTCGACACCCGCAACCACGATTCTCGCGTTTCGTGCGGCCATCTGACCGGGTACGAATTGGGCATCGGTGCCATACCAAATTGGGAGTACGAGTTTTCCGTACTCGCTACTGCTGATGACGGTCGCTTCCAATTCGCCGCCGACACGGGATGCCCGTTGTCGTTGGTATTCCTGCTCGCGGAGCATGGCGTCGCGTTCGCGGAGCGAATCGGAAGTCGTGCGGAAATCAATCGTGCCACGTCGAATCGACTGGGCACTGGGCAAGTCCACAGAGAACGACGATGGCGTCGACACCGAACCGGTGGCCAAGAACGGTTGCAACAACGACAGTTCTAAGTTGAGCTGTGTTATCGCCAAACGACGTTCGGTTGCGCCAGGGGAGTTGTCGTCAAAGGGAGTTCGCTTCCAGTAGCCGATCCCTTTGATACCCGCCGCAACGGCTGAATAGACTTGCAGCCGGAGTTGTTCCGGTTCGATCACAACCGGGTGGCCGCCATCTTGTTGAGCCGTCATGGCGGCCAACGACGGAGCCGGTTCGGTTTGAATCCAGGTCCACTCGAAACTACCCATGCGGGCTAGTTTGCGTTTTTCGAGGAACCACTCGCGTTTCTGCTTGTAACCGAACGTGGTGTTCGCGACATGTCGACTCATTCCCAGAAGGGGAACGCGACGCGACATGGAACGCTCTTCGCCACCAATGACTTCCACCGCGATCGGGCGATCGAAATTACGGTCGGCAGTTTGAACCTGATCGACCCAGGCGAACAACTCGTCTTTGGCCGATGCGGGCACACGCGTGCCGAGATTCCAAATCAGAATCGGCCGCGTCTCTGGACCGAATGGCAACACGCTGACATCACGGGCATCGATCACCAGGCCATTGGCATCGACCGCCCGCGGAGGCGTGGCCATGGCCCATAAGTTCTGTTCACGCAACGCCGCAAGTGCCGCCTGATCTTCGTAATCTGGAATTCCGACGACGTTCAGCCCCAACTCTTTGAGGAGTTCCGGCGACTCGGTATGTTGGGCAGCAATAATGGGAAAGAACGGTCGCCCTTCAACCAAAAACCGCCCCAAACGCAGTTCGCCGGCCGGTCCCGCCGGAGTGTCCGTCTCGGTGAAGCTGGCTAACTCGACCTGGCTGGCGGGTTTGTCGTTCTCTTGCACCAATTGAATCTGACGCGGATCGACAAGCGGGCCAAATTGCAGGTTGTCGAGAAAGACCTGGGTTTCGCCGACTCCAACTTGCCCGGTCAACAAAACTCGGTTGACGTAGGCCCCATCGGTATTGAGTGACGGACGATTCAACTTCACCCGTAACTCACGAATCCGGCCCTGTAGCTGCTTGGAATCCGCCGCACAGACGAGACGTTGCCATTGATCGTTATTGCGATAGGCATCGCCGGACACGAACGCCGTCAACGGTTTCCGTGTTTGCGGGTCCATTTCGTTCGGGAAGACCACGCGAAACCACGACGTCAAACCCGGCCGATTCGACCGCACGGAGACAGCGACTTGCAATTCGTCAATGAGGCGGGCTTCGGGCAGATCATGTTCGATCTGGTAGCTGATGCCGTCTGCTTCACTGACCAGAGTCAACATCTCACTGCGTTGTCCGTCAACGTGTTGTTGATCGGTTCGCTGATGTGCAGACAGGCGAAGTTGCGCCGACTTGAACCGCACCGTCCAGGCAGTTTGGTCTGGCTGTTCGAATCCAGCGTGAAAATCGTCGGCGAAAATCGTCGGAGTTAGCAACCCGAGCAGTAGGCAAACCGCGATCGTCCACCCTGTGATCCGTCTCGAAGGCCGATCGACAATCACGGTGGCAACTCCATTCTCGTCCATGAGGCAAGAGTTTGGCAAATCTGCGTCTCAGGTATCAATCAAAACGAGTGGAACGCCCGAATTCCTCAGGCTGTATAATGCGGATTATCGGCACAATCGAACTTGCAACTTGATCGAAAAATTCCGAACGCGAGCGATTTCGCTCAGAATTGCGAATTATAGCGATTTCGACTTCGACCGATACAGCATTTTGTTCATCATGAAGGGGTGTTTGTAACATCCGATGAATAAACGAGTTAGGGAACGAGGTTTTCGGCGGCTTGTGCATGAACCGTCCGGGTTAGCGAATTTATGCCGTTGTTGAAAAATTCGAACCTGGGAATCCTGGAAAGGATGGCACTTTCATCTTGTGATCGGTGGTCCATGCCTTCAAAATTATCGGGGTAGCAAATTCAACTCAGGAGCCGTCCACCGATGTCGACATCACCTTCTCGCCTTCCCGACAGTGTCGGCGACGAACTGCCTCGCGAATTGATCGACTTCGCGAAAGTCATCGCCCGCCTTCCTGCCGATCACCAACCAGAAGTCGAAGAGGCATACAATCGGGTTGTCGATTCGGTTCGCAGACGTCGCCGCATCCTAACTCTTGTGCAAGAAGCATTGGCTCAATTGCGGTTAGACATCAAGTATTTGATGTTCGATCTCGAAATGACCCGTCGAGAACGGGATGAACTCAAACATCGCCTGGAAGAATAGCAGCGACCTCGACTATTTACGGACCGACCGAATCCGTCCCGCCTGCTGCCTCACTTGGCTGCACATGACCTTCCTCGACTCCAACCCGCATCGACCACCACTGGGCTAACGCCGTTCCTGTGAGCATGCATCCGAACGTGTACAACGCCGCCGGTAAGGCGACGATCGGTTGTTCCGGAAAAAGTTGCGACGCCAACGTTGCTCCCAGTCCCGCGTTCTGCATACCGACTTCCAACGTGAGTGCCCGTCGTTTGGCTTCGGGAAGCCGCATCACACCCCCGCCGAACCATCCGGCCAGATAGCCGAAGACGTTGATCGTCAGGAGCATGGCTAGCAGGTTCAGCTGCAGATTCGCTAACCGTTCGTGATTCGCGTTCACCACGACGGCGATGATCCACAGAATCGTCAAGTTGGCGACCGTCGGCCCCATTCGCTGCAACACGGACTCTGCTTTCTGACTCGATCGCGCCAGAAAATATCCGGACAACACCGGCAATGCGACCTGCAGAAGCAAATCGAGAAAGGCTTTCTGCGCGATGGCTACAGGGTCGGCCAACGATTGACGTAGCGTCACCAACAGGATCAGCGGAACGAAGATCGGCGAAAGCAGGGTGGCTGTTGTGGTCAAACTGACCGAGTAACTCACGTTCCCGCGAGCCGCCAATGTCAACACATTCGACGCCATCGCACCCGGCACCGACCCGACCAGGACCAATCCCAAAAGCATTTCCCCTTCCAAACCGGCAACCCGCGCGACCGTGTAGGCCGCCAAAGGCATGGTCACATATTGCACCAATGTCCCACCCAGAACCGTGGGCCAACTTCTGAGGACTTGTCGAATCTCGTCACGAGGTAACAATCCGCCGATCAGAAACATCGTCACCGTGATGATCCAACCGAGATACGGTTTCGAAATCGCAAAGGGATCGAATGCCAGGTTCCAACTCGGCCAGAAATACGCCAGCAGCGACAGCAAAATCAGCCAACCTAGCAGGAATCGTTGTAGCATCGAGTTGTCCGTTGTTCGTAGTGGTTTGTCCGTCGTGGCGAAGTTCGCAACTCGTCAGTTTCCTGGTTCGGCATGCACCGATAGAAATCGGCTGAGCGGCTTGGTCTCTAGCCGGCTGATTCCTGTCCTCTGACTCCCGACCCCTGCGTCATGGGTGGTCGTGCGAGCGAAATGTGTCTACAGTCTTAACGGTTTGCTGCTTACACTTCGAGAGACTTCGTTAATGACGGTTGATAAATCCGAAACTCGTGTTCGGCGGATGTTTGGAGAGATTTCCGGGCGATACGATTTGTTGAATCGTGTGCTATCCGGTGGAATCGATACCGCTTGGCGACGCAAGACCGTGCGGACCGTGCCACCGGTCGGAACAGACCCCATTCTCGATACCTGCACAGGTACCGGTGACTTAGCATTGGCTTACTGGAAGGCAGCCGGGGGCAAGGTTCCGGTGATCGGCACCGATTTCACCCACGAGATGCTCGCAATCGCCCGCGAAAAATCCGCGCGGAAATCTGCCAACGAGATTTCTTATCTGGAAGCCGACTCGCAACAGTTGCCGTTTCAAGCCGACCTCTTTCAAATTGTTTCGGTCGCCTTTGGGCTACGCAATATCACCGATACCATGCAAGGCTTGCACGAAATGGTGCGGGTCTGCAAACCGGGCGGACGGGTCGTGGTTCTTGAGTTCTCGCAACCGCAGCGTTCGCTGATTCGCGGCCCTTACTTGTGGTATTCCAAGCATGTCCTGCCTCGAATCGGCCAACTTTTTGCACCGAATCGCCAGAACGCCTACAATTATTTGCCGGATTCAGTCGCCGAGTTTCCCCATGGTAAGGAGCTCGCGGCTATGATGGAATCTGCCGGTTTGACTGATGTTCAATTCCGACCTTTGACGTTCGGAATCGCGACTCTGTATTACGGAATCAAGCCCGAGTTGACCCCAACCGGAAAGTAGTTTGCATGTCGGATATGGTTGTCGCGATCACCGGAGCGAGTGGCTCGATCTATGCGGTTCGTCTGCTGGAAGTCTTACTTGCCAGCGGTTGCAATGTGCATCTGACGATTAGCCCGTCCGCCGTTCAGGTCTTTGAGCATGAGCTGGGGTTGTCGATCGATCTCAAGAACTTCGATCCATCGCAAATCATGCCGCCCAGTATCGACATGAAACACGATAGTAAACTCGCGTCGCTGCGTGGGCCTTCCGAAGAACAATATGCCCTGAGTTCAGTCTTCAGTGATTCCGAAATCAGTCGTGGGCAACTGAGTTACTATCAGCACTTTGACTTCTCGGCGGGTATCGCCAGTGGTTCGTTTTTGACAAGCGGAATGGTGATCTGTCCCTGTTCGATGGGCACCCTAGGAAACTTAGCCAACGGGATTTCCACGAATTTGATTCACCGAGCTGCCGACGTTCACCTGAAAGAGCGACGTAAACTCATCATCGTACCCCGCGAAACACCGCTGAGTAGTGTGCAACTGGAGAACATGAAAAGACTCGTCGACGCCGGAGCAGTCATGCTCCCAGCGATGCCCGGGTTCTATCATAACCCGCTTTCGATTCCTGACTTGGTCGATTTCATCGTAGGGCGAATTTGTGATCAACTAGGAATCGGCAACCGCCTCATTCATCGCTGGGGACAAGCTCAAGACTCTTAAGCAAGCTCGACGTCTATTAGTCGCTTGTCTCCAGGCCGACTAACATGTCAGCAGGACATTCGAAGCATGACTAGACCATATTATGTTCTAGTTCTTCGTGGGCTTCGTTTTCTTCGGGGCGGATTTTTGGCGTTGTTTTTGTCGGCGGTTGTTTGCTTCTTTCTGTAACTGATCGATGGCTGCGCTGAGATACTTGGCATCATCTCGTCGATCGAAGAGATCTAACAGCGGGTCATTCGATTCGACCATAAACCTTCGCATCGCTTTGCGATGTCGGGCGAGTTCTTCCGAGTACTCTGGGTTGTCAACGAGGTTGTGGAGAGCATCCGGATCGTTTTTGTAATCATAGAACTCTTCTAACACGCGATGTTCAAACAAGTCTAAACGTGCTGCCATTGCTTCGTCTGTGTTGGCCAGTTTGTTCATCGTGCGAAAAGTCGCTGTCCCACGTGTGGCAGTTTGAAAGACTCGCTTGCCGTCCGACCATGGATTGAAAATGTAGCCAAACCGTTTTGACTGCACACTTCGCATCGGGCTTCGATTGCGTCCCGAGTTCTCGTTATGGAATGTGTAAACCATATCGTGGCCGGGCTGCGTCTCACCCTTTAGTGTGGGAGCGAATGAATGGCCATCCATTCCTTTAGGTTGTTCGATCTGTGCGATGTCTAAGATCGTCGGTAGCAAATCCACTGCAGCGACCATATGAGTCTGATCGACACTATCCGCTTCGGTGATGCCGGGCCAACGGACAATCAAAGGCGTGCGTGTGCTGTGGTACCAGACGGCCGTCTTGGCGAACGGCAATGGCATGCCGTGGTCGGAGAGAAAAATGACCACGGTCTTCGATTGCTCGCCGGACTCTTCAAGTGCTCGCATCGTTTCCGCAAAACAATCATCCGCCCGTCGGACCGACGAGTAATAATGTGCAAGCTCCTTACGAACATCGGGATGGTCGAACAGGAAGCCGGGAATCGGTACTTCATTCGGTTGAAATACTCGGGACGGAACAAACGGGTCTTGAAACTCGTCTCCGCGATTCGTCATGGCGTAGAACGGTTTATGGGGATCAGAAATATTGATGTTGATACAGAACGGTTGATTGGCCTTCTGTGCGAGTTCAATACCTCGGGCGGTTGAGCGATAGTATGACTTAATGTCTTTGATGTGCTGTCGCTGACCGTCTAGTGTCGTGAGGTCTGCATCCCAGCTATAGGGTTGATATGGTGTGGAGTGGGAAACTTTTCCGCGGATGCCGACAAAGTATCCGGCCCCTTTCATCAAGTCGACGAGATGCGGATAGTTAGCATCTTTGACTTGATAGAACCCTTCGACGCCTGTGTTATGAGAGTAACGTCCCGACCACATCACGTTTCGCGACGGGTAACAACTTCCAGTTTGCACATGAGCATACTCGTAGCGTCTTGATTCCTTCGCGAATTGATCGATATGCGGTGTGGTTCCCGGCAGTTTGCAGCCGAAGACTCCGACTGAATCACAATTCATGTCGTCTACGGTGATGAGCAAAAAGTTTGGTGCATCAGCCGCTAAACTCGGATCGTGGTCGAACACGGCGGTCAATGCGAGAACGAGCACAAAGAGTGGAGCTTTCACGATGATCTCTCGATGAGGTCTAAAGTGTTATGGTTTTGTAGGGCTAGTCATTCAATGCTAGTTTCCGAAGGCGGCTAGTATATCGGCATCAGAAACTTGGGATGAATTGGCGATCGAACGTTGTCGCCAACTAGCAGGGACTTGTGGGCGTTCGAAGTGGACATAGTCAAACATGGCTCGCAAGTCAGGATTGCCGCCGCGGATGACTTGGGTGTTCTGTTGCAAAGGTTGCAAACGCGAGATAGTGCTATAGTCTGTGTAGACGGTCAGTCCAACTTGAAGTTCCTTGGGCATATCCGGTCGACGGTAGCGTTGATGAACTTGCCAACTGCGGTCGCCATCTTTTCGAAGTAGCACAAAGTCTGGACCGACTCGAACCACACGGACGAGTACTTCGGAACTCGTAGCCGGTGTGACTTCAAGTTGTGAGTTGCTATTAATAGTCGTCTTAACTTCAAACTCAAAGCGACCTGCGTTTCTCGCCGAGCCATGGGAGAGAAAAATATAGTTCTCTCCGCCAGGTCGCCATGTTCTTGGTGTGACATCGCGTGGCGTTCGAACCATGATGCCGGCGAGCGAGTAGTTACTCCGCGGGGCACCGTTGCCGGCTCGGTTCGTGTTTCGCATTCGCGTTGTGACGACGAAATCGCCGGAGATGTTCTTATAGACAAGCATGCCTCGATAGTCCTGGTACCAAGAACTTGCATGCGGCACGAGTGTCAGCCAACCACGTTGAGGGCGACCAATTTCACACACCGCCAATTGGTCGGCTTGGGTTTGTTCGGTTTGATAAATCCGCAGCCAATTTCGGAGAGTCGCCGGGTCGGTAAATTCGTCGCTCAATTCGACGAGGTCATCGTTTTCTGCAGGGGGTGATGTTGGTGTCTTCGCGGTGGTCGGAGTTGTGGATTGGGTCTTCGCGACCATCTCCGGTGTCGCAGCGATGGGGGCCACCGTGACCGAGTGAAATGTCGTACGACTGTTCCAGGCACCGAGTCCCAACGTATTGCGATCCGGGAGCGCCCATAATGGGACAAGGCTAAGATCAGAACCGGTCCCTCGATAAGTGGCAATCACTTTGTCGTCGAGAACGGCTTCAACCCAGTCTGGACGCACACGGACGGCGGCTTTGTAGCGACGGTTGTTTTCGAGCGTGATGTTCGGCACACGAGTCGAATTCTCTCGCATGGTTCTGCCGGCGATGTTCTGGATCCCGGCGAGATGTTGTCCCCAACCGTCGATGTCGAACGTCGCCTGATTCCCACCTGCCACAAACATAAGTGCGACGGAATCACGACCCGAGTGACGGGTGAATTCGATCTCAAAATCGTAAGCTGCGGTGGGTGTCCAAGGCAATGCGATACGAGCGCCCGCGGTGGCGTCGACTTGGAGTTCACCGTCGCGGAGTTGCCAATTTCCCGCGACACCGGCAGTTTTCGGCTGCAGGGAATTCAGCAGGTTGATACGTTTTGGCTCGGCACCAACTCCGGGCTGGCCGATCACAAGGAAAATGACGAGTGCAAGTCCCGGAAGCAAGCGGGAAACGATGCACGGAATGCGTAGAATCCGAGACATTGCAGGTCCTCGGCAGGAAGAGCGGTGAATACCTAGCCAAATGTAAAGAGGTATTCATCCTGCCCGCGACCGTGCGGTTTGTCAAACTCACCCCGTTCCCGGTGACAACGTAATCGTCGTCACATCGCAATGTTCTGGGGAGTTCAATTGGCGTCTCGGACGATCGCTCAGCTACTGCGACGACCCCGACGCATACGCTCGGACGCCTTCGTTTTGGCTTTTCCTTCCTCAGTCGTTGAGGCTTCGTTGTTGCTTCCGTCACCATCGGGAGGACCGATGAGTCGCTCGACGGATTCGATCAGCACATCCATCGGAAACGGTTTCCGTAAGTACTCATCGACGGCGACTTTGCCCGGTGTCGCGGTTTCCGCGTACGCTTTGTGACGGGCACCTTCGTTGGCGGTAATCATGATCACACGGGGCGGGTTTTCCAAGGTGGAAAGGAACTCCAGCACTGGGAAGCCACCCATGCGGGGCATCATCATGTCGGTGATGACCAGCTCGGGTTCCTCTGAGGAGACCAGTTTCTGGCCTTCGACTCCGTTCGGTGCCGCCAGCACCGTATAACCAGCAGCGTCCAAGACGCTTTGGATCGTCGTCGAAATTTCCCGGTCGTCTTCGATGAGCAAAATGCGTTTGCCAGCCGCCATGTTGATCCTCAAATCCCAATTGGAGAAGCAGTCGAGCCGCCTCGTGTCACCGATATCGTATGTCGCGATTCCACACCGGACAAGCCCGCAGTGACAACTTGCGTCCTATTCCTGAGGACTCTGTCGATACTATCGTAACTGAATGTTTGTGTGTGATCGGATTCCGGCACGAGGAATCCGGGTCCAATTTCCACTCTCTCCCCGACCGATCGGCACCCTGCTTGACAGCGATCCGCGTGGAACCATAGGCTCTGGGCGAAGATCATTGACGACATGTGATGATGCCACATCTTCCAATGGATTTTGGGGTCGTGTTCGAGAAGATTCTCTATGTTCTGGCGTGCGTGGTACTCCCGGTTTTGTGGGGCGTGTTCGTCAATTGGCTGTTCACCTTGTGGGCTTCGGAGCCGTCGGACAGGGACGACGAACCGGTCTTTCCTGACTATCAGATTTGATGGCCATTAGCGAATGGAATTTCTGAACTGGACGAGTCTCGCGGGATGTGCATTGGCCAGTGCCGTTATTGGCATTCTGGCTGGAATGTTCGGCTTCGGCGGCGGATTCTTGCTGGTTCCGGTTCTGAATATCCTCCTCGGCGTGCCGATCGAGTACGCAGCCGGAGCCAGTGCGTGTCAAGTTTTGGGACCGGCGACGACATCGCTGCTTGCGCGAAGAATTGACTGGTCCGCATTTCGGTTGCCGTTGATTCTTTCGGGCGGGTTGCTTGTGGGCGTGAGTCTCGGGGCACGGATTTTGTCGTTCGCTCGACACGCGGGGAGCGTGGAAATCCATGGGCGAATGCTACCCATTGCAGAGTTAGTGGTGCTGCCGACGTATTGGTTGGTGTTGCTGCTGTTGGGCATTTTCTCACTCTATGATGTGCATCGCACGCGGTTGAATCGACCGGTCGGTCGCGGTTGGTTGATGTCTTGGCGACTTCCCCCGTCGGCGAATCTCGACGAATTTGACGGCCGACCAACATCCATTCCCATTTTGGCGTGGTTCGGGTTTGGGGTCGGGTTACTGTCCGGATTGCTGGGAAACAGCGGCGGATTGGTGCTGTTGCCGGGTTTGGTGTATCTCCTCGGGATGACAACTCAGCAAGCGGTGGTCAGTTCGCTAGTGATCGTGTGGGTGAATTCGATCTTGGCGACGGTCAGTCATGCGTGGTTAGGGCATGTGCATTTGGGGCTGGTCGCAGTGTTATTGTTCGGCGGAACAATCGGGGCCCGAGTGGGCTCGCGATTCGGTACGCAACTTAGCGGCCCCGAACTTCGAGAGCGGTTCGGTTGGGTCGTGCTTGTGACAGCCAGCTTGATTTCGTTGCAGCTCATTTCGATGTTGCTGGTGCGAATGTAAACCAGCCCGTTAGAATCGAGAGCGTCAAATCCGTTGAGACTCGAACGGGGAGTGCTTGTGACCATTCGACACTTGGGTTTTGGAATTGTCGGGCTGATTGCTCTAAGTTCGTTGTCGGTGTTCGCTGCCGAGACGCAGTACATCGCCGAACTGGCAGATGCCACACGAGTCAGTCAGGAAACCGTCCATGAATGGCATGATGCGAAAGCAAATCCGCATCTCGCCCAGAAACGCGTTTTTGACGACAAGCTCCCGTTCCGATGGATGATGAACGTGGCCGCTCCGTTGCCGTCCACGAGTGGTCCCGCCGTGGAGTTCCATGGAGGCGATCGGTTGCCAGGCCGGGTCGTGGGGTTTGGAGAGCAACACAACTCGCCATTTTTTCAGTGGGTCGATCATTTGCTGGTCGAACCGGCGATCGAGTTGGATCATCCGCGACAATCTCGGTTTGGAACCATTCGTGTTGCAGCGTCGGACGTTCGACGTGTGATCTGGGAGGCAATTCCAAATCGGGAATTCCAACCGGGAAATGTGTTCCTTCGTGATGGTCGGCGGTTCAGTTTTCGGTCGCTACGATGGTCAGACGGTGCAATTACTCTGCTGACTTCGGGCGGTCTGGAACAGTTCTCGTTTGCGGAAATCGCTGAGATTCACCTGCCCTCGCGAGACGCCTGGGATGCGTACACCGAATCGTTGACGAAGTTGGTGACGGATCGAAAATCTCGTCTTATTCGCATCGAAACCACCGATGGTCTCCGGGCAACGACATCGACGGAACGCTTCGAAGCGGAGCATTATGGTGATCGGAACAGGTCAGAATCTTGGCTACAACGGCTGCAACCCGCTTGGAGTTTGGATCCGTTCTGGGTGCGATTTCCCACGATTCGCAGTTGGCTGTTTTTCGAACCGCACGTCGTGCCGTTGGCACTCATTGCGCCGATCGCGGTGGAACAGGAGTCGACATTTGGAACCGGACTCCGTTGGCGGACCGATCGCAGCGTGCACGCCGAGACGCTGCGTTCAGCGAATGAGGAACATCCCACCGGGTTTGGCGTGCATGCCAAGAATTCGTTGACATTTGCGCTACCGGCCTTCGCGACAGCGTTTCGCTCGCGGTTTGGGTTGGATCAATCGACCGGCAAAGGCGGCTGCGTGCGTGTTCGCGTGACAATGGATACCCAACCCAACCCCTTGTACGAGAGCGAGTTGCTGATCGGTTCGGAGAAAGTCCTCGAAACCGGCGAGTTAAAACTTCCGGCGGTCGAGAACCGACCTGATCGACAATTGACGTTGACCGTCGATCCCGTATTGAGCGGTCGCCCTTCAGGCGCCGACCCGTTCGACATTCGCGATTCGGTCAATTGGCTCGGCCCGACGCTCACGCTCGACGCCGACCAGCTTTGGCAAGTTATCCACGAGCGGAGTCTCCAAGCGATTCCCGTTTTGGCGGATTGGGCATCCTCGGAAGCCGCGGGGAAACTGCGGTTGTTCTCGTTCTGGGACGAAACGATTGAATACGAGCCACGGTATCGCATCGGGATGGCGGTTGAGGACTCGTTCACAGTATTCACGCGGACGATGACGTTCGAACCCGAAGACCGTTGGCTCAGCATCGCAGTCGCACAGGTGGCCAACAAAGTCCCGAATAGTCGATTGGTCGTATTGTTCAACGGCCAAGTGGTGGCTGACTGGGATGCACCTGCCGTGCGGAGACATCTCGATCCGCAAGCCCTCGCGGTACCACTTCACGATTGGCAAGGCCGTCCGGTGCAAGTGGAAATCGTGCAGTGGGTGCCGACCGATGACAACGGCCAACCGAAACCCGTCGAAATGGGATCGGCCATCGACTACCGAGGCATCGGCATTTTGCCGCATCATCCGGGGTTGGTCAGCCTGTTCGACGAGGAAGCCGACTTCGTCGACTCACTGGACTACGGCACCGGTACGGCGAGCATCGATACTGATGATGTGCGGAGCGGACAACGCAGTTTACGGGTGACTCCGCCAGGGCGGGGCGGTCTCAATCTGACAAAGCAACCCCTACCGATTCGGTTCAATCCGCGATTGGGTGAGTATCAAATGTTGCATTTCGCCTGGAAAAAAGACGGCGGAAAAATCATCGGTTTGGAAATCGCCCACGATGGGGAGATCGGTGCTGACCCGGAAATGCCAATGCTTCGCAATCGTCGGGCACGAGATTGGGGCGATCTCACCGGCATGCGGGAAATTGAACGCGGCTTGAAAGCCGGCTATCGGTATTACAGCGGACATCCGGTTGACCCGTACAAGAAGTCAAGACGACTCGACAACAAGCAACCCGAGGACTGGCAGGAGAAGACAGTTCACATCGTCAACGACTTCGGCGAGTTTTCACTGACCGGTTTTCATCTTCACTGTCTCGACGGCAATGCGGCTTGGTTGGATGCAGTGTACCTGGCCCGAAACTGGGAAGATCTCCACGACTACAAAGAGTGGCTCAAACGGAAACACACCCCAGTCAAAGACGATGCGCAAGTGCTCGTGGAAACCTACCGTCGACAGGAATATCCATGGGCCGTTTCGCAAGTGGCTCCGGCGTTTGCGGTGGACCGTAGCGGATCGGGGTGTCTGTTGTTTCGCGAGCACGGCGGACGACAAAACGTTCTGCGGACGAGTCCGTATAAAAACGAGCCGAGTCAATTCCGTGCCGCTATGGCTTTTCCCGCTGGTAGCTCACCGAAGTTGAAACTGGGAGTCAGTCATGATTATCGCTCCGACTGGAAGCTTCGTGTGCTGGCCAACGGCGAACAGATTCACGAGGAAATCATCGGCGGGGCGAACGAACCAACCTGGAAAGACGTGACCGTCGATCTCGCCAAATTCGCCGGCCAACAAGTTCGCTTGGACGTGCAAAACGCCGGCAACGGGGGGAATGACACCGCCTTCTGGAGCGAGATCACGATCGTCGAGTGAGGGAGTTCTTCGCGGATGGCGGATGGCGGATTGATTTAAGGACAAATCTGCCACCCTCTATTTTCCATCTTCTATCCTCTATCTTCCATCCTCATGATGAGCGCCCGTGTGACGTCGAATGACCCCCCCGTGTCAATTCGCCGACTCGGCGTCGAAAGAACAACGTCATCGCATGTTGAGGGGGTCGACGTCGATGGCGAATTCGATGTCCTTCACATCCGGGAAGTCGGGAACGGCATTACGCCAGAGCGTGTGGATTTCCTCCGGTGTTTCCGCACTGATCTGTAAATGATACCGGTAAAACGTCTTTAGCCGCGTGAGCGGTGCCGGTGCCGGGCCGAGAATTAACACGTCGTCGTCAATCTCTAAGCGGGTCGCGTGTTCTCGAAGTGTGGTGGCCATCGTCATGATCTGGGCTTGCACATCTGCCTCAACGGGACCTCGCACAATCACACGGGCCAATCGTCGGTAGGGTGGCACATGCATCGCTTGACGTTGGGAAAGTTCTAACTTGGTGAACCCGATGAAATCGTGTTTGGCGGCAAATTGGATCGACGGTTCCGCGGGCATCGCCGTCTGCACGAGCACACGTCCGCCCCGTTCACTTCGCCCCGTCCGACCGGCCACTTGGGCAATGAGTTGAAACGTCCGCTCCGACGCGCGTAAGTCCGGTTGATGCAGCATCGTGTCCGCTGCAATCACACCGACGAGCGTCACATTCGGGAAGTCCAAGCCCTTGGCGATCATTTGGGTGCCGAGCAGAATCTGCACATCGCCCGAACGAAACCGTTCCAAGGCTTCATCGTGACTGCCCCGACCACGCATGGAATCGCTGTCCATCCGCAAGCAGTTCCACTCGGGGTACCGGGCCTTCACTTCGGCTTCCAACCGTTGCGTACCAACACCGACGTGACGAATTCCCGCGTCGCCACACGCCGGGCATTGCAGTGGCGGGTCGCAAGTGTATTCGCAGGAATGACACAAAGCCGCCGCCTTGTCACGATGCCAAGTGAGGGTGACATCGCAGTTCGGGCAGGTCACGGATTCGCCGCACGCCCGACACCAAAACACCGGGGAGAACCCTCGCAGGTTGAGAAACAGAATGACTTGGCCGTCATCTTCGATCGCTTGCCGAATCGCGTGGTCGAGGGCTCGCCCGATTGCCGCCCCTCTGCCGATCTTCGGATCGTTGCGGATATCGACCAACACCACCGGCGGCAACGGCAATCCTTCGACACGTCGCGGCATCGACACCAATTGATCGGCCCCTGATTGCACACGTTGCCAAGATTCCAGCGTGGGAGTCGCGGAACCGAGCACCAGCGGAATCCGATCGAGTTCACATCGTCGCCGGGCCACTTCGCGGGCGTGATATCGTGGCGATGTTTCCTGTTTGAATGTCGTCTCGTGTTCTTCGTCGATGACGATCAATCCAAGATGCGGCGTCGGAGCGAACACGGCGCTGCGGGCTCCCACAACGACCGACACCCGACCGGCGGCAATTTGTTGCCAATGCCAATGACGTTCGGCATCGCCGAGATGGCTGTGCAACACAGCGACGGAATCAAATCGGCTGCGAAACCGGCGGATCGTTTGCGGCGTGAGACTGATTTCCGGCACCAACACAATCGCCTGTCGACCGTAACTGATGACCTCGCGAATCGCCTGAATATACACTTCCGTCTTGCCGCTGCCGGTCACGCCATGCAACAAGATTGTGCGGTGCTCACGCGATTCCAGCACCTCGCAAATAGCGGCGACAGCGTTCTTCTGGTCTTCGTTCAGTTCCAAATCGGTCACGGGCGTTGCAATCGGCGTGTCGAAGTGAGATGTCGATGTCCGCACAACTTCGGAGGCAATCAACTTGCGACGTTCCAACGTCTTCACCGGTGATGGTCCGCAGCCGACGAGTTCCAAAATCTGTGCTTGAGTCGGAGGTTGCGTGGCACAACGAATGACGTCGATCACCGCCTGTTGTTTCTTCGTCAGCGAGGCGACATCGGCCGCCAACCGGTCGGGGTCGCCAAGTTGGTACACGCGGGCCATCCGCGTTCCGGCATTCTTCTTGACCCCCGCCGGCACCACCGCATGCAACACCGTTCCCCAACTGCACAGGTAGTGTTCGGCGATCCATCGCGTGAGTTGCAGCATCTGGGGTGTGACGAGCGGAGCCGGGTCGACAATCGCTTCCACCCACTTCATCCGTTTCGACAGAGACGGCGGCGGACCGGTGCTGACACAAAACCCCACGATCCGCCGATTCCCCTGACCAAATGGCACCCGCACCCGTTGTCCGGCCTGGAGTTGCTCGCGAAGCGGGTCCGGCACGAGGTAGTGAAACGTTTGATCGACCGGCAAATCGAAGACGATTTCCGCGGACCATTGATCTGCCTGACCGGCGGCTTCCCAAGGAACTTCCTCAGCAAATAAACGTTTCTGGTGGGATTCAGACATGCGATATCGGGATGCGAACGTTAGCGACCGGAACGGGCCAGGCTTTTCTGGAACGCTAGCGATTGTTGGGTCGAGAATCTAAACTCACGTCGGTGATTTTGTCTGTTGTCTTAGAGGGAACGGTTCGCGATGTCTAGGTGGACTTGGGTTGGCGTCGGTTTGCTGGGGATGTTTTTGGGATGTTCGGGAGAGCCTGAACCGCAACCGGAACCGGCTGCACCCGTCAAAGCTGGTGAGGGCTTCCGCGTGAAGTTCGAGACGACCAAAGGCGATTTCGTCATCAAGGTGCGTCCGGAATGGGCACCAGAAGGAGCGAAACGTTTTCGGGAATTGGTTGAAAGTGGTTTCTACGATGGCGTGAAGTTCTTCCGTGTCGTGCCCGGGTTTATGGCTCAATTCGGAATTAGCGGAGACCCGGAAGTCAGTCGTGAATGGCAGGACAAAGTCATCCCCGATGATCCGGTCAAAACGTCGAACCAACGCGGAACCATTTCCTTCGCCACATCGGGACCGAATAGTCGAACCACTCAAGTGTTCATCAATTTTGTGGACAACAGCCGACTCGATGGCATGGGGTTCTCTCCGTTTGGTGTGGTCGTCGAAGGTATGGATGTGGTCGATTCGCTGAACGGCGAGTATGGCGAACGCACGACGCAGACCCAAGGACAGATTCAAATGATGGGCAACGCGTTTCTCGAGGAGAATTTCCCCGGTTTGGATGAAGTGAAGAAGGCGACCATCATCTCCGAAGAACCCGTTAAGCCAAAAACGGAGAAAGCCGAAGAGTCGAAAACGGACGAATCAAAACCGGAATCCGAACCGGAAACGAAAGAAGAAACCGATTCCGATGAACCTTCGGAGGAAAACGCCGTTCAGGAAACTGAATAACTGACGTAGGTCAGGCTGTGCCTGACGAAACCAACGAAGAATGTCGGGCACCGCCTGACCCACCGGATCTGTTCGCAATGAACCCTGGACTCCCGCCGGTTTTTAATCCCCTCGAACGCGACGCCGCGGTACCACTGATCAACTTGGCGTTGCGGGAGGACTTACACGATGCCGGCGATCTGACCTGTCGAGCGTTGATCGAAGAGTCTGAAACCGCCAAGGTGCAAGTGACCGCTCGGCAGAACGGGTTTCTCTCCGGTGGGCCGGTGGGTTCGGACGTGTTCGCTGTTCTCGACAAACGGGTCAACTGGGAAACGCTCACGCCCGATGGCAATTCCGTTTCGCCCGGTCAACCAGTGGCGATCGTGTCCGGGCCGTTGCGTTCGTTGTTGTCCGGCGAACGCACTGCGTTAAATTTCATGACGCATCTCAGCGGCATCGCGACACTGACCAGCCGATTCGTTGCAGCCGTCGAGGGCACAAAAGCGAAGATTCTCGATACCCGCAAAACGCACCCCGGTTATCGCGTGCTCGAGAAATACGCCGTCCGGTGTGGAGGGGGGCATAATCACCGCATCGGCTTGTACGACGGTTGTCTGATCAAGGACAACCACCTGGCGGCGTGGTCGACGCATCATCCGGGCAGCACCATTGCCGATGCGATTCGGCAGTCCCGCGAACGACTTGGTCCGCAGGTTCCGATTGAAGTCGAAGTCGACACGCTCGATCAATTGGCCGACGCGCTCAACGGCGATCCCGAAATCGTGCTGCTCGACAACATGACGCCATCGCAATTGTCAGACGCTGTCGCGATGCGGGACAAGCGTGGCTCGCGGACGTTGCTCGAAGCATCTGGCGGTGTCACGCTGGAAACCGTTCGTCCAATCGCGGAAACCGGCGTGGAACGAATCAGCATTGGTGGTCTCACGCACTCCGCGGTTGCTCTCGATTTGGCCTTCGATTGGCTTTCATGAGCGTTCGTCGGAACCGAGGTTGTACTCGTCGATTTTCTTGTGCAACGTGTTCCGATTGATTCCCAACCGCGACGCCGCCTTGGTTTGCACACCCTGACTGTTGTGCAAGACTTGAGAAATCAATTCTTTCTCGACGAGCGACACAACTTGCCGGTGCAAGTCTCCTTCATCGGTATCGCCGTTGGCCATACCCATCGTCACCAACTCGCGACACAGGCCATCGAGGTCCTTCGTTCGACTACGGGCCACTCGCACAGGAGCCAAGCCTCGCACATGAGCGGGGAACAGCTCCGGTGTTAAAATCGGTTCGGTGGACAACACAATCGCCCGTTCCACATAGTTTTGCAGTTCCCGGACGTTTCCGGGCCAGGCGTAAGATTGGAGCAATCGGGCGGCATCCGGTGTGAGTTCCGGGTTCGGTCGCTGATTGGTCTCCGCGTACTTCGCAGCGAAGAATTCGACTAACGCAGGAATGTCGTCAGGACGTTCGCGGAGTGGGGGAATGTCGATCGGAATGACATTCAACCGGTAGTACAAGTCTTCGCGGAAGCGTTCGGCTTCGATCTCATCGACCAGATCACGGTTGGTCGCCGCCACGATTCGGCAGTCGACTTTGATTGTTTTCGTATCTCCCACGCGTTCGAATTCGTGTTCTTGGAGGACACGCAGCAGTTTGACCTGCAACTTATAACTCATCGAATTGATCTCATCGAGGAAAATCGTTCCCCCATGAGCAGCTTCGAATCGACCTGTTCGGTTTTCGTTGGCACTGGTAAACGCACCACGGACGTGTCCGAACAATTCGCTTTCGAGCAAGCTTTCGCTGAGTGCTCCGCAGTTCACACGAATGAAAGGACCCGTCGCGCGGGTACTGAGTTCGTGCACCGCACGGGCGATGAGTTCTTTCCCGGTTCCGGTTTCGCCGGTGAGTAGCACCGTTGCCGACGTTCCAGCGACTTGACGCGTGAGACGGCAGATTTCGACCATCTGCGGACTAGATCCGATCAGTCCGTCGATCAGCGGCCAAGGCGGTGATTGAGATGGTTCGGTGGCAGGCATTTCAGAACAGCAAATGGAATTGGCAAACAGAAGGTGGAAACGTCATCACAGAACGTGGTCGACAGCACCCAGGTTCCGGCGGATGCTCAGCGTCGAACACTTTGACGAGTCGGTGACCCCTGTTCGCAAAAGTCCGAAAAGATTGAGCGCGGTATTTGCCGGAATTATAGGCGATCGTCGTTCAAATGGGTAACAAAGAAGCCGCACATTAAGAAAGTTTCCAATAACACTTTTGAGGAAGCATGTTTTGTGCACATTTATTGGGCTTCTGTGCTTATTGTTGATGCATTCATGCGGTTTCAACGTCTTCTTAATCGGGGAACTTCGATCTGTGACATCGATTGGAGTTCGCGTGCATATCGTGTGCCACGCAAATTGAGTTCGTTGGCGGCACGAAGAGCCCGCCGCAACTTCATAAAACCCGAGAGCATTTGGCCAGGTTCATTATGTGATGCGAGCGGCAATGTCGGAAACGACAGGTCTGCGGAGAGGTTCGACGACCTCTGCTTCACAGTTTTTGGCGGTGATGATTTGCGTCGGAGGGCGACATAAAACGAGCAGCATGTCCACGTTGTGTCATGGGCATGCTGCTCGTTTTGTCAGCCGGATTGAGAAAGCCGTGCTTGTAAGATGGCGACCGAGAAATGAATTTCTGGTACGGATCGTTCAGGAACTACGGTTTCGGCGGGAGCACGGGAAGCGGCGGTGTCAGGTTGCTAAGACGCTGGCCGGAGCGAGTCGCATCCGGGCGGAGCGATCCCATCACGGTTGTTAGTGCGGTGACTAACTGTGGTTCTTGAGCGGCGGCGAGAGCGTCCTTGATTTGGACAATGTCGGTCGGTCGCAGCAATAGACCGTGACGTTGGATGTGAAACGCCAATTGCCAAGCCGCCGACTCGCGGGTCTCTGCAGGATAGTTCGCACCTACAGCGACGTTATGCAACCGAGTTTGTGCCGACTCGCTACCAATCGAAGAAAGTGCCGAAATGGCATTTCGTGAGAGTCCCGGGTCTTCGATGGCATCGCTCAGGGCCGACTCGGCCGACTCGATCGGGAATACATTTGTCCGGCGACGATCGGCAATATCAGCCAACCAGAACGTTGCGGCACCGGAGTAACGGTTGCGTTCTTCCGGCGAAAGTGGCCGACCGGCGGTCGCATCCAAGAACGGACGAATTTGCATTTCGAGGAAATCCGTCGAGGCCGGTTCGACAATAAACTTCACTTGCGGGTAATGGTCAATGAGGTACTGCACATTGGCTTCGACACGTTCCGGTCCGTAGATCACGATGGGAAGCAACTCGGTTCGCGAGTCGGATCGGAAGTTGGCGACAAATTGCGAAAGTGGCCAGCGGGAGACATTCGCATTGACCACGACGAGTTCGATATCGTTCCGACTGGCGGCAATGCGGAAACCCTGTTGGCCGGTTGCGGCAGTGAATGGTCCGCCACTGAATCCGATTTCACTGAAACGCCCGGCCATGTCGATCGCCCGGCTTTCGTTCGGATCGACGACCAAGGCGGCTTTGGTGCCGTCATCGCGGAGGGACTGCGTGAGAACGCTGACCACGCGTGCGGAATGCTCGAATTGCTCGTGTGGATCGAGCCCCAAAATCGTTTCTGCAGCGGCAAAACGCACTCGGCGATCCGGCGAATACAGCGCCTTGATCAAAGGTGACGGTCCACCTACGGTGGCGAGGTCGTTTCGAGATGATAATTGACCGAGCAATGGCACAATTGCTTCCGCAGCAATCGCGTTGCCGGCGTTGAGGGCTTCGTGGAGTGCTTCGTTCAAGACGTCCATGCCAGCGGAGAGAGCCGTATTGGCGACAGTTCCGCGACCCTTCGGCAGCGGTTGTCCCGGGCCATTGCGGTAGGCTTCCGAACCGAGAGCCAACGCCAAATACAATCCCTGAACGTCACGATTTCTCGGCGACAGACGAACTGCATCATGAGCCAGTCGACTACCTTCGTACAACGAAGCCGCCTCGGTGGGCATGGGGATCGGCGTGACGGTGTTCTGTTGCGGGTCCCACGCCCAGATGGTGACGTCTGAATCTTCGGTGTATGTCGGCCACGGGTATTCGCCACGCAAGTGTCGTCGTGCGGTCTGTCGTAGATCGCTGCTGGCTTCGAAATCGTTGATGTCACTTGCCCGAGGACGGTCGAGTAACCGCTGTAATGCTCTTCGGGCGGCAGATTGCACGCCGGCCGGTTGATCGGAGCCAAACGCTGGATACCACAAATGCGGAATGCTCAATACGGAGTCGATATGCCCCATTGTCTCAATAATGGCAGAGCGAAGATCATCGTTGTCCGAGCTGAGTGCTCCGATCATCGGCGGAACCGCCTGCGGACCCATTTTGATCAGAGTCACCATTAAATAATCGCGTTCGTCACCCTGAGAAGCGGCGAGACGTTGAATCATCCGTGGAACGACATTCGGACCAGCATTGCGTAAGGCGGTCGTCGCTTCGGCACGCTTCTGAGAACTTTCGGACAGGTCGTCGATCAACCGGTCCACGCGTTTCGGGTCAGCCGCGTTCTTGCGGAAGACTTCGTTCACACGGTCTAGCAGTTCCGTACTTTCCGGGCGAAGGGCTTTATTGTTATCGAGATTTAGAAAGACTCCCGGCCCGAATTTCTCCCGCAGGTTCAGCAAAGTTGCATCATCGGGGTTCGTATCCAGAAACTGTTGCAGATAGCGGCGGGAAAGTTCTGGACGTCCCAGCCGAATCATGAGTCGAGCCGCCTCGAACGCGGCTTCCGGAGTTTCCGGTTCAATGAGCAACGGCGACGCTTCGGCATCGTCCGTCGTTTGTTGAGCAGCGAGTTCGAGGGGTTGAATCAGTACAACCGCTACAATCGGAATGGTCCAGACAAACCGAAAATTCATAGGCGGCATGCAATCAACTCCCAGAGATGTCATCAAGTGTGAGTGTCTAATTCTAGTCAGGTTTGGGGACGACAATCGAGAGTTTTTTCGCCACCTGCGGACGTAAAACCTCCTATCAATTTCGTATCGCCGATTATAACGACAGACTGTAACCGCGTTCTCCGCAGTCACATGACCGGAACGACCCGTGCGAGTTGCCAATTCCGCAGTCTAAACCGATTTCCGGTTTCTAGTGTCCATGACGGACACGAATTTGCTCTGTTCTCCAGCTTCCACAAGACTAAAGCCGCTCACGTCAACCAGAAACTGCTTTAAGACCCTGGGTACGAACGAGAGACAATGGGGAGTGGTTGAAATATCGATTGGATCGGTGCGGCCAGTTCCGTCGATACAGTTGACAATGCGTGCATAAACTTGCATGTCGTCGAAATCGCTTCGATGGGGCCAACGGTTCCGTGATGACACAGCTACAACGGAAAGTCTGATGGTCGAGACTTCGCAGCCAATCACGGTGTCGTCTGGTAAGTTCGTAATCTTGCTGTTTGCGACCGCGGTTCTTCTAAACTCCAAGACCGGAGTTTCGCAGACTCCTCCTGTGAATTCCGAACCGCAGCGTGTGGCGGCTCTCCCGACGGAAACCACAATCGATGACCTGATGCCATCACCAGTCATCGAGGACATGTCTCGGGCGGCGAATGAGGTCAAGCAGCCATCGACGGTCTTTGCGTCACCGAATCGGTTTCGTCCGTTTGTCGACGCCACTGCCGAATGGCTCCCGGCGAACGGTCCGGTTGGGATTGCGTCGTATGGAGCACAGGTCAAAGTGCCCACGTATCCCGTTTTTGGTCCGCCGCCACCGATGATTCAACTGGGGTATACCTGGACCGAGTTTCAATCGACCGATGAGTTCGAGCTTCCCAACAACGTGATGGATGTGGTCGTTGGTTCGTCTTGGGTGCGACGGTTAAACGATCGCTGGACGTTGCGAGTGATGTGTAATGTGGCGTTTGCGAGTGACGGTGATAACACGTCCAGCGATGCCTGGCAATTTCGTGGCGGCGCGTTTGCGCTCTATTCTCGCGATCCGGAATGGATCTGGACGCTAGGCGTCATTGCTTTAGGACGAAACGACTTGCCGGCGGTTCCTGCAGTCGGTCTGATTTGGCAACCACGCGACACCCTGAAAATTGATCTGATACTTCCACGTCCGAGAGTCAATGTTCTGCTGCTTGATGGAGGGGAACGTCAGTGCTGGGGATATTTCGGCGGCGGGTTCAGTGGAGGAACCTGGGCGTTCGAAGACACGAACGGGCGCCAAGATCAGTTGACGTACGGCGACTGGCGTGTTGTCCTTGGCTGGGAGTCGGTACCACGAGTCGAACCGGGAGTCCCGTTTCAACGGGGACGAAAACTCGGCTGCGAAGTTGGCTATTCTTTTGCGCGTGAGATCGAGTTCGAACGCGACTCTGCCACAATTTCACTCGACGATACCTTATTGCTACAAGCCAAACTCTCCTTCTAGACCGTGAAGGACAAGAAAAGCCTTGGTGTTTCGACCGCCAGACAAAACCTGTTAATCGGAAACACCGATTGCCCGGGATGGACTCACGTGCTTTCCTGGCACGCATGCCAAGCGGATTCGGTCAGAATGAAATCCATCGGGATGTCGTGAGGTTCTGTCGGCACCTCGGCAACGATCTGGCAATCAAAGGCGATGCCGACCAAGGTTGTTCGTTTCGGTAGGCTCGCCAGCAAACGATCGTAAAACCCCTGGCCGTGCCCCAGTCTTCCACCTTGACGGTCAAACGCTACTCCCGGAACGAAGACGACATCCAACTCGTCTTGGCAAGGACAACGCGACGGATCGTTTCGAAACTCATCCAATGGTTCGAGAATGCCGAACCGCCCGGGCTCTAATTCATCCCACGACGTGATCCATGTCAACGCAAGTTCCTGTCCCACACAGTAGGGCACCGCGACGCGTTGTTCTGCCTGCCAACAGGCCTCGATCAATCCCCGCGTGGAGACTTCGCTGCGGACATTGACATAGCACAGGATGGAACCGGTGCGTCGGTGGAGATCGGATTGAATCCAGCGGTTGCAGATCGCTTCGCTTCGCGTGTCTCGGTCGCTTAACTCCGAGCGTGCGGCGAGAATCTGTTTTCGCAGGCTGGCTTTGCGAGAGAACTGCGATTGATCGGGCACGAAGAATTCTACTGGTTTGCGGTTTCACGAGTGAGGTCGACCAGTCCCATAACGTCCGCCCGAGTGAAACCATCCCCAGCGAAGCTACACACTGACAGTTGCTAGTGCTTGTCGAATGGGGACATCATCGAGATAGTCGTTTAGCAACTGTTGGCATTCGTGGGCTTCAGCAACGCGATTGCTGACAAGGTACTGAGTGAATGTTTCCGGGTTTTCCTGTTGCCAGGCCAACAAGTTCGCCAAGACTTCATGAGAAATCAAGCCTCGGCGGATTGCGGTTTCGCCGAATCGTTCTTCGGTGACTTGTTGCTGATCGACAATCAGCCGGACTTCGGCATTCGTCAGACACCCATACTTCCGTGCGAGTTGCCCGATCAATTGATGTTGCGGCGGAATGGACTTTCGAACCTGTTCCACGATATCTGATTGAAGGTGATGACCTGCGACGAGCCAATGACTAAAACGGAGCAAATTGGTTTGCTCTAACAGAACTTGATCCGAACGCTCCATGAGATTGTAAAACTGTGCTTGATTTCGGCCGTTCGATTTCGCCTCGTACATGGCTTGATCGCTGGTTTCGATCAAGTGCTTGGTAAAGTTGTCGTCTTCGCGACCGGGGATTCCCAGTGTACAGCCCAAACTGACGGTCACGTGGACTTGGGTGCTGTCGTTTTCGAAGTGTTCGATTTCTACGGCACGTCTGAGACGCTCAGCTACGATACGAATTCCCTCAACACTGGGCATCATAATCAACGCGACAAACTCTTCGCCCCCATAACGAGCGAGAATGTCGGCTCCGCGAAGTGTCCTTTGCATGGTCCGTGCAACACGTTGCAACACGAGATCCCCGAATGCGTGACCATGAGTGTCGTTGAGATTTTTGAAGTGATCGATATCGATGAAAATCAGCCCGATCGGTTCAGCTAGCCGACTACAGCGGTCGGTTTCGCGTCGCAACGCATCCTCGAGATACGCCCGGTTATAGATCTTGGTGAGAGGGTCGTGCAGAATCTGTTTCTGCAGTTCCTCGTTGGTTTTCTTCAAACGCAGTGACTCTTTCGTCAGACGTTTGTGCTGTTCTTGAGTTTCGACGTGGCTGAGTCGTTCCTGAACCGCCAATTCCACGAGTTGTTCGTTCGCCATCACGAGCAACTCGCTCGGGTCGCGTAGGGCATCCGAGTCGACGTTGAACAACTCCGCAACTTCATCCAGCCGAGTTTTGATCTGGTCGAGCAGTTCTTGCAGCGTTTGACCGTGAAGTTCGTAAAAGGTCCCCGCCAATTCACGGACTCTTTCCAACGCCGGCCCTTGGTTCTCCATGCAATAATAGTCGCCGATCGCCGTCGCTGTCGCGACACACCGAATCAACGTCGTTGATGCCGCGTTCTCAAGGTCACGAAGTTCGGGCAGCGAGTGATGATGATGCCTTGTGGCTTCAATCAACACTTTAGGCAATTTCCAGTTCTGCATGAGCTTTGTGCCGATCTCGACGTGATCGAACCCCAAGTTCGCTCGTTCTTGATCAGCCAGCCAACTGCGGGAGTTAGCGGTCGCTTCCAGAGTCGAGACATATTCCGGACCAATCGTTTTCAACATGGCCAATCGACCGAGATCCGCTAGCAAACCCGCTAGGAAGAAGTCGAACTCTTTGGGGTTATGGAACTCTTGGCCAAGCACCTCCGCCGATATCGCCTGAACAACCGATTGCCGCCAATACGCTTGAAAATAGTCAGATAACTTGCCGATCGACATCGCTGCATCGACCAAGCTGAAACTCAACGCCAACGACGTGACCACTCGTGTGCCTAGTAGGGACACTGCTCGTTCGAGTGAATCGACTTCCTTCTTGAATCCGTAATACGACGAGTTCGTGACCTTCAGGATTTTCGCTGCGATCGCCGGGTCTGTCTTGATCACTTTCACGACCATCGACAACTCGGTTGAAGGGTTGTTCGAAAGTTCGAGCAGTTGAACAGCGACAGATGGCAGCGTTGGCAATTGGCTAGACGCCCAGATCTTCGCGGGATCGGTCATGAGGGATCGGCTTTCAGTCAACCGTGTCGTTTGTCTGCCTGCAAGGCTTCGGAAATGAATACGCTTCCGGCTGCCGAAAAGGCCAAACTCGCCCGGTGAAATGGAAACATCTATGGAGTGTGGGGAACGCTTACTTTAGGAGCATTAACCGCTCGGTGTTCGTGACGTGTCGTGCGAAACTCTTCCGCCCCGCTGGTAACGGAATGCGAGCGCATATGACTGCGAAAGAATTCCATCTTTCGGAAAGATAGGTCACGCTCAAGTCATCTTCATAAACCCCAGTTCGTGCTTTGCCGGTTTCCCAGGATTTTGAAGAATTCGGTACGGCTTGAATCGAATGTAGGGCTTCGTGTGCAATTTCAACCAGCTGCGGTGCGGGTAACCGTCTCGGTTGGGATTGCCGGTTTGATCTGGTTATGATGAGTCTCGACCAAAAGCCGAGATCCACATCCCTGAGTGATTTCGTCGCAACCTGCCGATTCACGCAGTTTTGGACTTCGGTCGATTGTCTCGAATTCATCTCATCGACGCACTCCGTTGGAGATTCTTCATGATACGAACGAGCCGCATTCTCTGTTGGCTGATGGTTCTGACAGCGTTCCCACCGATCGCATTCGCAGCCGATGCCCGACCAAACATCCTGTTCATCGCGATTGACGATCAAAACGATTGGATTGGCTGTCTCGACGGACATCCGCAGATCAAAACGCCGCACATCGACGGACTCGCCGACCGCGGCACCGTCTTCTTGAACGCGCACTGTCAAGCGCCGCTGTGTAACCCAAGTCGCACGAGTCTGATGACCGGTCGACGTCCATCCAGCACCGGGATTTATGGATTGGCACCGTGGTTTCGCCAAGTGGACGAACTCGAAGACATCGTTTCGCTGCCGCAGTATCTCCGGAAGCATGGCTACGAAACTTATACGACTGGAAAAATCTATCACGGCGGATACGGACGCAAAAAGAACGACGACGAATTCGATCACATTGGCCCGGCTGCCGGTGTCGGGGTGCGGCCGAAGCAGAAACTTGTCGAGACTCCCGCACCGCATCCGTTGGTCGATTGGGGCGTCTTCCCGCACAAGGACGAAGACAAAGGCGATTGGAAAGTCGCCAGCTGGGCGGTCGAGCAACTCGATGGTCCGCTCGCCAAACAAGCCGGGAAGTCCGATGCGAAACCGTTCTTCCTTTCCTGCGGTTTCTTCCTGCCGCACGTTCCCTGTTATGCCACGCAAAAGTGGTTTGACTTATATCCGGAAGACAAAGTTCAACTGCCGCCCACTGATTTCCAAGACCGCAGCGACACGCCCCGCTTCTCGTGGTATTTGCATTGGCAACTCCCCGAACCCCGCTTGAAGTTCCTTCGTGAATCGGGTGAATGGACCAACCTTGTGCGGTCGTATTTGGCGTGCACAAGTTTTGTCGATAGCCAAGTCGGTCGGGTGCTAGATGCTCTGGAACGTAGCGGTCACCGGGAGAACACGATTGTCGTGTTGTGGTCCGATCATGGCTGGCATCTCGGCGAGAAAGCTATCACGGGCAAGAATACGCTATGGGATCGCTCGACCCGCGTGCCTTTGATTTTCGCCGGTCCCGGAACCACCGCCGGACAACGTTGTACACGACCAGCGGAATTGCTCGACATGTATCCGACGCTGCTCGATCTCTGTGGGCTTCCCGAGAACAACACGCTCGAAGGTCACAGCTTGATGCCGCTTCTCAAGGATGCCAAAGCCACCCGGGAATGGCCTGCGATCACCACGCATAACCAAGGCAATCACGGCATACGCAGCGAACGGTGGCGGTACATTCGTTATGCGGATGGTTCCGAAGAACTGTACGACATGCAAGTCGACCCCAACGAATGGCGAAATCTCGCGAGTGACAAACAGTATGCCGATGTCCTCGCAGAGCATCGCAAATGGTTGCCCAAAAAAGACGTGCTGCCTGCCCCCGGGAGTCAGCACCGAGTGCTGACATACATTGATGGGCAAGTCAATTGGGAAGGCAAAGACGTCGCCCCAACCGATCCCATTCCGGAACTCGAAGACTAGCAGGTGATTTTGTCGAGCGCGTAACGACGCACCCGACGATCCTCATACGGAGCGTGGAAGATGGCAACAGATCTGCACGTCGGCTGCCTGATCGTTGCCATCTTCGATCTGTCATTCTCCATCCTCAAGTCCGAACGAAGTTGACATGCAACGATACACACTCGCGTTCGTCATCATCCTGACCACCGTCAGCACAACATTCGCCGAGCGACCGAATGTGCTCTTCATTGCGGCGGACGACTTGCGGAATGATCTTGCATGTTTAGGGCATCCAGAAGTCCAGTCGCCGCACCTCGATGCCCTGGCCGAACGCGGGCGACTGTTCACGCAGGCGTACTGTCAGCAAGCGGTGTGCAATCCCTCGCGGGCTTCGTTGATGACCGGTCGTCGCCCCGACACGCTGGAGATTTGGGACCTGCCCACGCACTTCCGTTCGAAAATGCCGAACGTCGTCACACTCCCCGAGCATTTCAAAAACAACGGCTATTTCACGCAGAACATCGGCAAGATTTATCACAATTGGATTCACGAACTCAAAGGCGACCCGCAATCGTGGAGCGTGCCCGCCGTGATGCACTTTGCGAATCATGGGTCTGATAAACCCCAAGTCGAAGGCGAACTGCCACCGAATCACGCCTCCGACTTGAAATGCGAATGCCGAGACGTGCCCGACGATGCCTACTTTGACGGTCGCATTGCGACACTCGCCATCGAGGCCCTCCAAGACCGCAAAGCAGCCGACGAACCATTCTTCTTAGCCGTAGGTTTCTGGAAACCGCATTCGCCGTTCAATGCGCCGAAGAAGTACTGGGATTTGTACGATCGCTCGAAACTCTCGCCACCCGCGAACCCCGAATGGCCCCAAGACGCCCCGCGAATCGCTTGGCACAATAGCCGGGAGATTCTTGGCCGTCCGCCAAAGAATCGAGAACTCTCTCCAGAAGCCATCATGGAAATTCGCCACGGCTATCTGGCGGCCATTAGTTATATGGACGCGCAAATTGGTCGTGTTCTTGCGGAGTTGAAACGACTCAAACTCGATGACAATACAATTGTCGTGTTCTGGTCCGATCACGGTTATCATCTTGGCGAACAGACATTGTGGGCGAAGACGTCAAACTTTGAACTCGACGCTCGTGTGCCGCTCATCATTAGCGTGCCAGACATGAATCAACCCGGCATCAAAACTGATTCGCTCGCCGAGTTGCTAGACATGTATCCGACACTTGCCGAACTATGCGATTTGCCAAAACCGATCGGTGAGGGAACGAGCCTCGTGCCGATTCTCAATGATCCCGCCGCAAACGTGCAACCCGCTGCATACACCCAACACCCCAGGCCGGCCTACTATAAAGACGAACCCGAAGTCATGGGCCGGTCCCTGAGAACAAAACGGTACCGTTACACCGAATGGCGAAATCATAAGACGAACAAAGTCGTTGCTACCGAACTTTACGACCATCAAACCGACCCACTCGAAACCAAAAACATAGCCGCCGATCCGAAACTAGCAGACGTGCTAACGCGATGTCGAAAGTTATACGAACGTGGTTATGCAACTCACTAAACTCGTAGGGTGCGTCGCAACACACCTTTCTATAGATACACTCGATTCGATTAAGGAAACGATTCCGTGAGATCACTTCTGCTTTGCGTCTGTTTACTAGTGTCGGTGACAACCGCATCTGTCGCCGAGGATGCACCTCGTCCAAACATCATGGTGTTCTTAGTCGATGACATGGGCGTGATGGATACGTCAGTCCCATTCTTGACAGACGAGAATGGAAAGCCAAAGCGGTATCCACTCAATGACTATTATCGCACACCAAGTATGCAACGACTGGCGGAGCAGGGGATTCGCTTTAATAACTTCTATGCCATGAGTGTGTGCTCGCCGACGCGGTGTTCCATTATGACCGGGCAGAATGCGGCTCGGCATCATGTGACGAATTGGATCAATCCGGATCGAAACAACAAAGGCCCCTATGGTCCGCCGGAATGGAATTGGGAAGGCTTGAAGCCGGGTGATGTCACATTGCCAAGCGAACTCGCAAAGAACGGCTATCACACGATTCACGTCGGCAAAGGTCACTTTGGAGCAAGAGAATTTCCGGGAGCCGACCCCGCAAATCTGGGGTTTGACGTGAATGTGGCTGGGGCATCGTTCGGAGCGCCGGGAAGTTACTATGCCGAGAAAAATTACGGTCACGGCCAAAAACGTCGTTCCCATCATGCGGTGCCGCACTTAGATAAGTATCACGGTTCTGAAACTTTCTTGACCGAAGCCATCACGATTGAAGCTAAGTCCCGCGTGTCTGATGCAGTCAAAGCTGGAAAGCCGTTTTATCTCTATATGGCTCACTATGCAGTGCATGCCCCGTTTGAGTCCGACCCGCGGTTTGCCGATCACTACAAAGACTCTGGCAAACCGGCCAATGCTCAGGCTTTCGCAACTCTCATTGAAGGCATGGATAAGTCACTCGGGGACTTGCTAGATCACTTTGAATCGCTCGGTGTGGCTGAGAATACTCTCGTCTTCTTCCTCGGTGACAATGGCAGCGATGCACCACTCGGCGGGCCGCATGAGGTAGCATGTGCGGCTCCGTTACGTGGAAAGAAGGGCTCACACTACGAGGGTGGCATGCGAGTCCCCTTGATTGCAGCTTGGGCTAAACGAAACGGTCAGAATCCGAACCAAACCCAGCTAGCAATTCCGGCGAACGTCATTCAATCTCAACCCGCCGCCGTGATCGATTTGTTTCCGACAATTCTGACGATGACAGGCACCGAAGCGCCCGCAAATCATCCTGTTGATGGTTCTAGTCTACAGACGTTGTTGCTCGGGAAGTCTGATAAGACTCGATCGCCAACATTCCTAATGCACTATCCACACTCTCCCCATCGGAGTGACTACTTTACGTGCTATCGTGATGGGGATTGGAAAGTGATTTATCACTATCGTCCATCAAAGGCTTCGGATGATTCACACTACCAGTTGTATAACTTGGCGAGTGATCCGTTTGAACAAAACAATCTTGCCGAGTCCAATCCGAAGCAACTGAAGAAAATGATGCAAAAACTCGTTGCTAGTCTCGATACGCACGACGCGCTCATGCCCGTTACGACACAGGATGGGACTGAGGCACTCAAACCACAGCTTCCCTAAGGTTCACGGACTTGTATCAACCGGCGTGATTATCAGCCAGTTGATACATGTGTTCGATCCACCCTTCGGAGTTCCAATCGTCACCGTCAGTCGGCCATCATTGACGGTGACGTTTTCGAGAGTGAACTCCCGATAATGCCCCGCTTCGGTGTCGATTGACTTGGCGACGGACTCGGTTTCGATCGTGAGGTGTTGGCCGTGTTGCTCATGTCCCGAATCTCCGAGACAAACTCGCACGGTATAGGTTCCATTCGGAACGGCACATTCCCAGGTATCCTGCTCGCGTGTGAAAACAAAGCCGTCACGTAACGGTTCGCTATCGACATTTCGCAGTCGCGTGTTTTTCGTCAAATCACGTTGCCAACCGTAACCAACATCGTCAGAGAATCGGCCACCGACGTCTGGCGTGAACCCGATGGCTCGCGGGCTGTTGGCAGCGGTGAAATTGAAGGCTCTTGTGTCCGTTGATTGCTGTGGTTGTTCGTCCGGTAGACCGTCTCGGTCTGGTTCGACTTCCCAGGACACTTCGCCAGGAGTGAAGGGCAAGGCATCCTGCGAATCCGGCAAACCGTCGCCGTCTGCATCCTTATCGGAGACCCGGTTTCGTTTCGGGATCGGTTGGGTCTGAATCGCCTTCCAAACTTGCTTAGCAATTAACCGGCGTCTTTCCGTTCTGGTCACGATGATCGGCGGCGGTTCGTAGCCGGCTTTTCGAACGGTCGTCAATAACGCGTTAATCCATTCGGGCGTTGCCGGTTCGTCGGGATGAAATGCGGTATCCGACGGCCCCATCGGTAGCACCCGACGCAAAGCGAGATGTTGAACTGTCGCGAAATCGGGGTCGAATGGATCGAGATCTGCAAAGGGCCAAACGGCAAGCGGTGCGCCTGTAGGTGGTTCGAGTAACCCCTGCCAAACCTCGGCAAGTTTCTCGGTGTCGAAGGCAATCGCTTCCGGGGCGATGGCATGTCGCAAGCTCACGGCAGCAACCGCACCACTGGCTTGACCAGCATGAATGGATTGATCGTGCAATCGGCAGGACGAACTCACGATGCTTGTATAACCCAAGTTTTTCTGCGCTCCCAGTAGCCCTTGCGTGTCCTGTGGGACGAGTGCTCGGAGCGGAAACACACATCGGCCGGTGCCGCCGCGACCGAATCGTCGATTGCCCCGAAACGACGCTTCCCACGGACCGGCGGCATCTTGGTCAGTGGTCCAGGCACGCTGGGTGGGATGGAAATCGAGTTCAAACTGCCAAGAAAATACCGCATCGGGGAACATTGTGGTCGCGTAATTCGATCGGCTACCAAACCCAAGGACTTCCGACTCTTTGACGATGTGTTTGCCGACGAGTCGCAGACTCTCACGGATATACGGCTTCGGTGGCAATCGATCCGGTGTGCCAAACTCATCACTCAACGCCATCGTGCGAAACTTGGGGAACCGCTGTTGCAAGTGATAGAGAAACTTCAGCGAATGACGGCGGGCATCTCGAAAAACAATCTCCCGTTGTTGCGGTGTCATCGCGACCAGATTCTTTTTCGACGCTCCCGCTTCGGTCGCTTCCAATGCGGTGGCGACATCCGCCGGGTAGACATCCAGCGGGTAATCAATCGGCGGCGTGTTGATCAGCAACACGTCGGGGTGATCGATCTCTTCGTACCCTTGTCCATCAACGAGCCGCCGCGTCGTGTAGGCGAATTTCTCATCGATCCAACCCCAACGTCCGGTGAAGTAACGCGGATCGTAGCCGTCGGGTTTGGGAACCAGTGTCTCATGGGGCTGTTGTTCGACGATCATACACCAAGTGATCGGGTTCAGATCGGTCGCTGGCTCGCCGGATTCTGGGGCACTCGGTTCATTGAACTCGGATTTCGCATCCATTCCCGCGTCCCAAGCTGCTCCTGAACCCTGGATGACATCACCCCAATCGCTGGCATCGATCGTCATTCCCGCACGTACGATAAGTGTCGCCTCATCGCTGGGCGATACAAATTTAACGCCAACCACTCGGCGATCGTTCATCATGACCGAATTAACTTGGTAACTCGAAAACCGTTGAATCTGACCGGTTTTCTCGTAGGGAGCCAGTAACTCACGGAAGACTTGCTCCGAGACCACCGGGCGACTGGTTGTGATGACACGCGTATTGCCGGGGCGACGCACACCACCGTAGAGGGCTGCGTTTGTCTCTTCGATTGCATCGATCACATCGCGAAAGATGCCGGAGCGGGGGATGGGCACGGAGCCGTCGTAACCGTGGGCACGGTTCTCGTCGATTGCGCCCAATGCTTCGACACTGAATTGTCCACCGAGCCATTCAATGTCGTTGACGAGCACGATTTTAGCCACGCCCATCCGGGCCGCCTGCACCGCCGCCGCACACCCGGACTCCGTCCCGCCCACAACCAACAAATCCGCTTCAACCACGCGTTCTGCAGATGCGGCATTCAGACACCAACTGACACCGCACAGAAACGACACGCACCGCAGAAGAGCCCTGTTCATCACGTACCTACCATTCCGTCTGAGCGCAAGACGCGAAGCTGTATGATCACCAAACTTCGCATCATGCGGCGAACGCCCCATGTGATTCAAGCCCGCGAGAATCATCAGGGCAAAACTTGACGAACCCGGAGCCGTGCGATAGCGTAGAGTCCTTGACGGAATACGCGGGTGTAGCTCAATGGTAGAGCGTTGGCTTCCCAAGCCAAATGTGAGGGTTCGATTCCCTTCACCCGCTTTTCTTCAGCAACGTTTGGGTTACGTCACTCGTCTTCTTGCCGACTGGCGAAATAGTTTGCAACTTCGGCAATCATTTCAGGCTTTTCTCTCCGAGCCGATTCCGACCACGTGAGCGGACCTTCTTCTGTACTGATGTCGGTAGCAGGGTTGTACTTTCCGCGGTGAAGGATCTGATAGCGATCGACATATCGTCGTCGTTGGCGGGTTCCGTGATACAAATGGACTGCATCGCCCGGCACATAGCCGATCTTTCCCTGGACTCGTGGCGTTTGTCGCCGAGCGTAATCGTGCAGCCAGTCACTCTCGAGTGCCGCATAACTTTGGGCCTGCCCAACTTTCCCTTGCCAAGCATGCACAAGGATGGAATCGCCACCGCCGAGCACATGACGATCGTAAAGTCCATCGGCTACAGCTTCCCGACGGGCCGCCCAAGCACCACCGGGACGTCCGTATTTTCCTTTCAGGGCCGGGGTGTTCAACACGTGACCAATTCCGCTGCGAGGTGGGTCGATCAGGTGCCCGTTTCCATCAGTGTCGATCACGCGGCTGAACAGCTGAACGACCGGCGTCTCCGATAGTTTGGTCAAGGCAATCTTCGACCAATTCGGATTGACGAACAGCAAGTCGGCATCGATCCAAGCCACCGCGTCGTAATGCTCGGGTAACGTACTGAAGCCTAAGTTGATCAGCCGCTCTTTCTGCCACAGGATACCGTGTTCCGACGAGACTCGATGACGAAGGTGTCGCGACGGCGCTATGTAAGAAGCGAGCTGGAACGGCTGATCGTCAAACGCCAACTCCACAGCGTAAAGATCCAGATCAGCCGCCGCTATTCCTGCCGCAAATCGGACAAAATTCTGGATCGGACGCGAATATCCACAAGGGTTAAAGTGGCAAGTCACGATGGCCATCGACCGAATCGGTTTCTGAGATGTGTTCATTTGAAATCTTTTCACAGCCAGTGCAGTGTGTTGGATCGTGGAACCCAGCTTCGGCGTAGCATTTCTCACGCTGTCAGCCAGGCTTTTCAATGAACCGACCGCACGTTGCGCAGCGGCACATCCGTCATTCCCACCGCAAGGAGAGCTGTGAATCCTGCGCATCATGTGTCTCGAAGACGGCATTTTCGCCCAAGTCGATTTTGAAGCCTCTCCGAACGTTTGCATTCGCAGCCGGATTCGCTAACATTGCTCGAACCAGCCGGAGTGGCGGAATTGGCAGACGCGCTGGATTCAAAATCCAGTATGGGTAAACCATGTGGGGGTTCGAGTCCCCCCTCCGGTACTTTGTGATCAATGGACTTACGTCAAATCGACGTGAGTCCTTTTTTCGTGATGTTGTTGGTTTGGTAACAAATTGGTAACAGTATTGCCCACCTATTGCTCCGGTATTGCTGGTGGTCGAAGTGCGATATTCAGCGTTCAAGACAGGAATTTTCCCCGCTATCCGTTAAGTGCAGAAGCTTGACTCCCCTCGCGGCTTATGGTCTACTATTGAACAGTTCCGATCGTTCGGGAGAGGCTGGACCATGAACACAGCAACGCGCCAACCCACGCACCTCGGTCTGTTCTGCTTGAAGCACTCCGGTTGCGGGTCAAAGATGTCGACTTTGCCCAAGGCGAATTGCTCATTCGCGAGGCGAAAGGAAACAAGGACCGCCGGACGATGCTTCCACAAGCGGCCCATGAAGGACTGCGTTCGCAAATCGAAATCTCCCGAGGTTACCACAATGACGATCTTCAGCACGGTTTCGGCAGTGTCGAATTACCGTATGCCTTAGAACGGAAGTCCCCTGGAGCAGCCTTCGAATTCCGCTGGAAATACGTTTTTCCTGCATCTGGAATCAGCCGTGACCCCAGAACGGGAGTTCGCCGCCGTCATCATTTGCATGAGTCGTCGGTTTCCAAGGCAATTCGCACCGCAGCCCGCCAGAGCGATATC